>CAVCIY010000062.1:0-9334 GCA_963602445.1 Lachnospiraceae bacterium
AGCATCGCCTTGCCAAGGCGAGGGTCGCGAGTTCGAATCTCGTCTTCCGCTCCAAAGTGTGCCCAGATAGCTCAGTCGGTAGAGCAGGGGACTGAAAATCCCCGTGTCCTTGGTTCGATTCCGAGTCTGGGCACCATATTTTTTTTTTGAATGCCTGAAGACATTTTATGTATCAGGTATTTTTTTTTACAAATGCAGAACTAAAGCTTGCACCCTTGATATGATGATCGCAGCTTTAGTTCGTGTCGTATGCCGTTTAGCACAGACATCTTATCCTTGCTCCAAAGCGGCGAGAGCAAGATGTCGGATGGTGCATCGCCTGTGAGCCTGTGAATGGTCACTTCCGGCGGGATGATCTCGAGTGCGTCAGCTACTGCCGATATATACTCATCACGCGTCAGTGTCTTAAATTCATTTGAATTCCACATCTCGGCGAGGACGGTATTTTTTATAACGTGAAGAAGCTGGAGCTTGATGCCGAATATGCCGCCCGATGTCACATGCTGCACGCTCCTTAGAAAATCCTTCTCAGACTCTCCCGGAAGACCGGCTATAAGATGCGTGACGACTCGTATTCCGTGTGATGAGAGTTTTTTTACGGCTGAGTCATAAGTAGACAGAGGGTAGCCGCGATTGATTAATTTTGCGGTTGTGTCATCGGAGGTTTGAAGCCCCAGTTCGACCCACAGGAATGTTTTGCGGTTCAGCTCGTCCAGAAGTTCTGTTACATCATCTTCGAGACAATCGGGACGTGTTGCGATTGCAATGCCGACACAGTCAGGATGGCTGAGTGCTTCGAGATATTTTTTTCTGAGGATTTCTACAGGTGCGTAAGTATTTGTGAAATTTTGAAAATAAGCTATACATTTAAAATCATGCCATTTACGCTTAAGCACCTCTGTCTGAGCGTCCATTTGAGCTCGGATAGACGCTTGTTGGCTGTTTGATATATTATTTTGAAGAATTCTCGTTCCCGAAAAATCACCGGAACCTGTGCCGGAGCAAAAAATGCAGCCGCCCGTGCCGCATGTGCCGTCTCTGTTTGGACATGTGAAGCCGCCGTCTATCGAGACTTTAGATATGCGCATATTGAAATTTTCTTTTAGCCAAGGGCCGATGCCTAGATAACGCGCTCCATTTTTAAATAATGTCATAATGCCTCCGGATATGTGGTATAATTGACAGGCAAGGGAAAAAACAGCTTTGAAAGCTGCCGCGCTGCGAATGTGTCGTGCTGCGAATGTGCCGTGCCGCGCTGCGTTGCCGCCGTGTTGCGAAGGTGCCGTGCTGCGCTGCGTTGCCGCCGTGTTGCGAAGGTGCCGTGCTGCGATAGTGCTGTGGACGGCGGCGGACTTCTTGCCGCAAGTGTGTACGTTTAGTATTATAATATGGGTAAAAATCACATGTCAATTACTAAGCGAAGGATGCTTTGCACATCTGTGAGTTGTCGAAGCCGCAAGAGACAAAAGTGTGAGACGTGAAGGATGCGTGTGACGTAAAAGGCGTACGTGGCGTGAAGAGCGTATGCGATGCGTAGGACGTATGACACGTGAAGAGTGTGTGAGACGTGAAGGATGCGTGTGACGCATAAGACATATAAAATAATTATGAAATGATTAGGAATTGATTATGAATGATAAAATAAATGACATACCTAAGGAAGAAAATAAAAAGCAGAGGATGCTGCTTCACAGCTGCTGCGGACCGTGCAGCACGGCTGTTATTGAGAGGCTTGCAGACAGATATGACCTTACGGTTTATTTTTACAATCCAAATATTACTAACAATGATGAATATGACAGACGCCTTGAGGCGCAGCGCCAAGTTGTCGAAAAATTTAACGAGTCACATCCTGAGTTAAAAGACGTTGTACTATTTGAAGGACCGTATGATCCGGAGCGTTTTTTGGAGGCCGTAAAAGGATTTGAGAAGGAGCCTGAGGATGGCGCACGGTGTGATATATGTTTCAGGGTTCGCATGGAAAGTACCGCTAAGAAGGCTGATGCGGAAGGGTATGACATATTTGCGACTACGCTTTCGGTGAGCCCTCACAAGAACACAAATCGCATAAATAATGTAGGTTATGCTCTCAAGGAGGAGTGCGGAGTCGATTTTCTTGACGAGAGTTTCAAGAAAAAAGACGGTTTTAAGCGTTCTGTGGAGCTTTCTCGCGAATATGGCATTTACAGGCAAAATTATTGCGGATGCGTATTTTCGGAGCGCGAGTAGCGAAAGCGGAAGAGGCGGAGCGAAAGCATCGAAGTGTAAGCGGCGAAGTGCGAGCAACGGGAGTGAAAACAGCGGAGCAGGGGTTGATATTTTGAGATATGTTGATGTCATAATTGACAATGCAAGTGATTATACGGACCGTATGTATACTTATGCCGAGGGCGAGCTTAGCATTTCGAAGGGGATGAGAGTAAAGGTTCCGTTTGGCAAGAGAGACAAGCTTGTCATGGCATATGTGTTTGATGTATATGAAGAGGACAGACTTTCTGATGATATAAAGGACGTAAATATAAAGAATGTCGCCGGGATCGACGAGGAGCTTTTCCTGACCGATGAACTTCTTAAGCTTGTTTTGTGGATCCGCCGCACATGTGTGTGCAGATATATCGAGGCGATAAAATGCATGATTCCGCCATATGCGAAGCCTGATTCCGGAAGGAAGACAGCAGGCGGCAGGAAAAATCCTTATGAAAATATCGAGGTCTGTAGGGACGCCGCACCGAAGCTTACAGATGAGCAGCAGAAAGCTGTCGGTGAAATCCTGCCTAAGATTGAAAGCAAGGCATACGGAGGTTTTTTGCTAAATGGTGTTACAGGAAGCGGAAAAACGGAAATATATATATGTGCGGCGCAGCGAGCTCTTGAGATCGGCAGGCAGGTTATTATTATAGTTCCTGAGATATCGTTGGCATCACAGATGATTGAGCAATTTATCGCAAGATTCGGGATAGACAGGATTGCGATTCTTCACAGCAGGCTGACGAAAAGGCAGCGTTATGATCAGTGGATGCGTGTTCGCAGAGGCGAAGCGGACATCGTAATAGGCGCAAGGATAGGTATTTTCGCGCCGTTTGAAGATCCGGGTCTTATCGTTGTGGATGAATGCCATGAGGCTGCATATAAGTCAGACATGACTCCGAAATATGATGCCGTTGAAGCTGCCGTTTTCAGAGGAAAATCGTGCGGGTCTCCTGTGATAATGGGATCCGCAACGCCGTCGGTGGCTCAAAGATACAGGGCTTTACAGGGTGAATTTCAGGAAATCCGGCTAAATGAGCGCTTCAACAAAACACCTCTGCCAAGGATTGAAATCGCTGACATGAGAAGTGAGCTTAGCAGCGGAAACAGGAGCATTTTTAGCAGACGGCTTTACCAAAGCGCAATGGAAAGCCTCAAGGCGGGAAAGCAGGTGCTTCTGTTTGTTAATAAACGCGGATATTCTTCATTTGTTTCGTGCAGAAGCTGCGGATATGCCGTGAAATGTGACGCATGCGGCATTACCATGACTTATCACAAGACGTCGGGAAAGGTAGAATGCCATTATTGCGGAAGGAAGAAGGATATTCCGCAAAGGTGTCCTTCGTGCGGGAGTCCTTACATAAGGCACTTTGGGATAGGTACGGAGAAGGTTGAGGAATCGGCAAGGGAGGCATTTGAGGGATATAATGTTGCCAGGCTTGACCTTGATGCGGCGAAAAAGAAGGGTGAGTCTGACAGGATTATAAAGGCTTTTAAAAAAGGAAAGACCGACATACTTGTCGGTACGCAGATTGTCGCTAAGGGGCTTGATTATCAGAATGTGGGGACAGTTGGGATCATATCTGCTGATATTATGCTGAACATCCCGGATTACAGATCAAGTGAGAGGACCTTTCAGACGATTGTACAGGCTGCGGGCAGGGCAGGCAGACGGAACGAGCAGGGAAGTGTGATCATACAGACTTATTCGCCTGACGAAAAGGTTTTGCGTTATGCAGCAGCCGCGGATTCAGACAGATTTTATGAAAATGAGATTATGTTAAGAAGGCTTACGGGATATCCGCCTTTTACAAATATTATTCGGCTTGTCTTTTATTTCAGTGATGAAAATATCCTCAGACGCGAGGCTCAAGAGGTATATTTTACACTCAGAGACAGTGAGTTTGCGTCCAAAGGTGAGGTTTTTGCGCCTGTTCCGGCACGCAAAACCAAAATGAATGACAATTACAGATATCAGTTTATTGTAAAAAGCCCGTTGGAAAAAACAGAAAAATATCTTACAATGATTGCAGAGATAAAAAGTTTGAGAGCTCTTGACAAGAAGACAAAGTCGGTTATGCTTGTTGAGGTGGATCCTTACAGCATGTCGTAGGGACCGGAGCGTGTATCGATGAGGATGTCGGCGCGGATGTCGGCGCGCGAATCGGTGCGGATGTCGGAGCGTGTATCGATGAGGATGTCGGTGCGGATGTCGGCGCGCGAATCGAGTGAAAGTCGGCGAGGCTGATGCGGATGCTGACAAAAAATTGATGTGTGGATTAATGTGGAAGTTAATTTTATAATTTAAAGGAGAAAAGCAAAATGGCATTAAGAAACATTGTAGAGATAGGCGATGAAGTACTCAGGAAAACTTGCAGGCCTGTTGGTGAAATTACGGACAGGGTGAAGGTTATTCTCGATGATATGGTTGAAACTCTTCATGACTCAGGCGGTGTGGGCCTTGCGGCTCCGCAGGTGGGCATTCTCAGAAGAATGGTTGTCATTGATATCGGCGACGAGGAAAACGGCCTCATCGAGCTTATCAATCCCGAGATCATCGAGACTTCGGGTTCTCAGATTGATGCGGAAGGCTGTCTGAGCATTCCGGGAAAATACGGTGAAGTTGAAAGACCGGAATATGTTAAGGTTAAGGCTCTTGACAGAAACGGCGATGAGAAGGTTTATGAGGGCACAGAGCTTCTTGCAAGAGCCTTTTGTCATGAGATAGATCATTTGGACGGAATTCTTTACATCGATAAGGCTGACGAAGTCTGGGATATTGAGGATGAAGAATAGATTCTGAATTTACGGCATTTTCAGCCATTTTCAGTAAAGCATTCAGTACAGTAAAGGACAGTGAATCGAATATGAAAATAGTTTTTATGGGGACACCCGACTTTGCCGTGGCGCCTCTTAGGGCCATGGCGGAAAACGGTTATGATGTCTCACTCGTTGTTACACAGCCGGACAAGGCAAGAGACCGAGGAAAGAAGATACAGCCTACTCCTGTTAAGGAAGCGGCACTTTCTTATGGCATAAAGGTTGCTCAGCCGGAAAAAATCAAGGGGAACGAAGAATTTCTCGATCTTCTCAGGCAGCTTGCACCCGATCTTATAGTCGTGGCGGCTTATGGAAAGATTTTGCCAAAGGCTTTGCTTGATATTCCTCGCTTGGGATGCGTAAATATTCATGCTTCGCTTCTTCCGAGGTTCAGGGGTGCTGCGCCTATTCAGAGAAGTATTATCGAGGGCGATGAGACGACCGGCATCACGCTTATGTATATGGCAGAGGGCCTTGATACAGGCGACATGATTGCGAAGTCTGTTACAGAAATCGGCAGGAAGGATGCCGATATGCTTCATGATGAGCTTTCTTTGATGGGAGCAAAGCTTCTTATAGAATATCTTCCGAAGATAGAATCAGGTGACATCTCGCCTGAAAAGCAGGATGATTCGCTTTCATGCTATGCGCCTATGCTTGAGAAGTCAGAAGGAAATATAGACTTTGCACTGAGCGCCGAAAGGATTGACAGGATTGTCCGCGGGATGGGTTCGTGGCCGGGTGTAACGGTTGATTATGACGGAAAGAAGATGAAGATAAAAGAGGCTTATGCCATAATGGACGGCGAGAGGACCGATGACGGCGTCACGAAAGCCGATGATGGCGATACGAAGGCCGGTGAAGGCGGACGTGCTTTGCCGGGGACTGTTGTTTCCGCAGACAAAAATGGAATCAAGGTTGTGTGCGGCAGCGGGATTCTGGTCATTACAAAGCTTCAAATGCCCGGAAAAAAGGCTGTGAATGCAGCTGATTATCTGAGAGGAAACAGCATAGAGATCGGAACTGTTCTGAAAAAAGTCGAACAGAAAAATTGAGTAGAAAAGTTGAATAAAAAAGTTGATTGGAAGTTGGGTAGAAAAGTTAGGTAGAAAAGGTAAGCAGAAATGGTAAGCAGAAATGGTAAGAGGAAAGGGTAAGGTGAAAAAATGTATATTCCTGATTTTACTATGATAATTCTCATACCGGCGATCATATTGTCTTTTTATGCACAGTTTAAGGTGAAAAGCACCTACAAAAAGTTTGCTCAGGTCGCAAACACAAGACATATTACGGGAGGAGAAGTTGCAAGACGCATTCTTAACAACAACGGTCTTGGCCACATCAGACTCGAAATAGTCAGCGGACAGCTGACGGACCATTATGACCCGAGGGCGGGTGTTATAAGGCTTTCTTCCGACATATGCAACGGCACCTCAATCGCATCGATAAGCGTTGCCGCTCATGAAGTCGGTCATGCGATTCAGCATGCGCAGGGATACAAGGCTCTGACAGTTAGAAACTCGATGGTTCCTGTCGTGAATTTTGCCTCAAACGCAGCCTGGCCGCTTGCGCTGATCGGACTGCTTATAGGAAGTTATACAGGATCGATTCTTTTAAATATTGCGATAATCGCATATTCGGTAGCTGTACTTTTTCAGCTTGTCACTCTTCCGGTGGAATTTAATGCCAGCAGAAGAGCGATTGCGCAGCTCGAGGGGTTCGGCATAATTTCTGACGGTGAGGAGAAGAAAAACGCTCAGAAGATGCTTAAGGCAGCAGCCATGACTTATGTGGCAGCGGCAGCGGTTGCTGTGGCAAATCTATTGAGATTAATCCTAATAGCAAACAGAAGAGACTGATTGATATCGAAAAAACACAACGAAAAGGTGTCGGAAAAGACAACGTAATAGACAGCAAAAGAGACGACGTGAAAGACGACGCAAAAGACGGCGCTGAAAGACGATGTGAGAGACAACGCAAAAATCTTGTCGCCGTAGAACGTAAGGAGACTTTATTAGCAAATGGGAAGTGAAAGAAGAACCGCATATGAAGCACTTTATGCCGTGGAAAAGGAAGGTGCGTATTCTAATATAGCGCTAAACAACAGCATAAAAAAATTCACACCTGAAGATGAGGCTTTCGTGAGAAGACTTGTATATGGGGTACTCGAAAATCAAATATATATCGATGAAAAGCTTTCAAAACTTGTAAAGTCAGGGCTTAAGAAGATTAAGCCGCAAATTCTCACAATTCTGAGAATGGGAGTATATCAGATAGAATTTATGGACAGCGTTCCGGCGCATGCGGCGGTTAATGAGTCAGTAAAGCTTGCAAGAAAGAGCTGCAGAGGGCTTGAAGGATTCACAAACGGAGTGCTGCGCTCATATCTCAGAGAATATGAGACGAAAAAATGTGAGGCGAAAAAATTCGGGGCCAAAAAATCTGAGACAGAAAAATGCAGGACGGAGAAATCAGTGCCTGAAAAAGATAAGGCTGAAAAACAGGAGACCGGCGCCAAAAATCCGGTGACAATTGATACTTGCGGCAGTGCGGGTATTGATTGTTTGGACGATGCCGATGCTGACGAAACAGATGTCGGTGGTTCGGCCGTTGGCGGCACGATAGTTGGCGGCACTGATATTGTCGAGAGGCTTGCGGTAAAATATTCTTATACAAAAGATATCGTGAAGATGTGGATTGACATGTTTGGAAAAGACGAAGCGGAGAATCTTATGGCTGCCGGAAATGAAAGACCTCCGCTTACAGTCAGAGCAAACAAACTTCGCATTGACCGTGAACAATTAAAGAAACGGCTGGAGTCAAAGGGATATGCGGCTAAGCTTCGTATGGATTGTGAAGGAATTGATATCAGCGGCTCCGGAGTTCTTTCACTGCCTGAAGCGACAGACGGTCTGTTTGCTGTTCAGGATGCCGCGTCACAGATTATGATCGAGACCATTTTGCCAAAGCCGGGAGATACCGTCATAGATTTGTGCGCCGCTCCGGGCGGAAAGTCAATAGCCGCAGCCGAAATGATGAAAAACAGAGGCAGGATCATCTCATGTGACATCTATGAGAAGAAGCTTGATTTGATCCGAAAAAATGCATCGCGCCAAGGTATATCCATCATAGAAACCGAAAAAAATGACGCATTAAAGTATAATTGCGGCTTTGAAAACCTGGCGGACATCGTAATAGCAGATGCTCCGTGCTCGGGACTCGGCGTAGTGAGAAGAAAGCCGGAGATCAAGCTGCATACGCACACGGAAGATGTGAGAAATCTGGCAGATATTCAGGCAAAAATACTTGATACAGCCTCATCTTACGTAAAAGACGGCGGCAAGCTTGTCTATAGTACGTGTACTGTTTCACGGGAAGAAAATTTCCGTGTGTCGGGAAGATTTTTGCAGCGGCACAGCGAATATTATATCGAAGAAGAACGTCAGCTGCTTCCTCACATACACGGAACTGACGGCTTTTATTTTTGCATTATGAGAAAAGACGAGAAACGCACGGTTTCAGCGGCAGAGATGAAGGAAATCGAAAAGCGTGCGGATGAGGACGGATTTCCTTACAGACAGATGATGGAAAATGCCGGGACAGGTGCGTTTAAGCTCATGAGAAGTCTTTGGCCGAATGCCAAAAGAGCAGTTATATTTTGCGGCAAAGGAAACAATGCAGGAGACGGTTTTGTAATTGCGAGGCTTTGTGCCGAGACCGGCATTAGGGCCGATGTTGTACTTTGTGACGGCAGTCCGGTGACGACAGATGCAATTTACAATTTCGATTTGCTTAAGGATGAAAAGTACAGTGAATTTATAAGAGTTACGGATATTGACTCTTATGCGGAGGCAAATGAAGCGGCAGATGAAGCGGCAGATGAAGTGACAAATGAAGCGGTGAAAAAGCCCGAAGCCGAAGCCGTTGCGGTCGATGCTGTTTACGGCACGGGATTTCACGGTGAATTCAGAAGAAACGGAAGGTTGGCGGCTGATGCCATAAATGCCTTTGACGGTCCTATATATGCACTCGACATTCCGAGCGGAATGAATGCCGATACGGGCATGACTGCTGACGGAGCCGTAAAGGCAGACGTTACGGTATCATTTCACATACTCAAGAATTGTCACGTTTCCGAGGCTTCTGAAGATTTTTGCGGAAGTATTAAAATATCAAAGATTTTTGATTAGAAATCCGGCAGGAAATCCGGCAGGAAATTCGGTCGGAAATTCGGTCGGAAATTCGGTCGGAAATTCGGTCGGAAATT
>CAVCIY010000063.1:0-8646 GCA_963602445.1 Lachnospiraceae bacterium
TCATTCCTCGAGCAGCATTCTCATAGTGTCATTCCCCGAGCAGCATTCTCATAGTGTCATTCCCCGAGCAGCATTCTCATAGTGTCATTTACCGGTCGATATCCAAAAAAAGCTCCGCCTGAAGTCATCGTTCAGGCGGAGCTGTGAATTCAAGCATTTTCGTCACATTTCGATTATCCGACAGGGTTTTGCCGTTTGCATTGATTGTTTTTACAGCTTACTCGCCCACAAATGTGATCTTGCCGTCATCAATATGGCTGATTCTGGCAAGGGATTCCACACGGATACCCTTTTCTTCCATGATCTGCCTGCCCGGCTGGAATGTTTTTTCCATCACGATTCCGGCACCGACAACCTCTGCACCTGCCTGATCGCACAAATCCACCAGGCCGAGAAGAGCCTTGCCGTTTGCAAGTACGTCATCAATGAGAAGAATCTTGTCTCCCTTTCTCAGGAATTCTTTCGAAACAATAACATCATAAAAAACTCCGTGAGTATATGAAAAAACCTGAGTTTTGTAGACTTCATCGGCGATATTCTTGGTCTTATTTTTCTTTGCAAAAATCACGGGCACATCGAAATGAAGCGCCGCAAGGCACGCAATTGCAATGCCCGATGCCTCGATAGTCATGAGTTTTGTGACTCCGCTGTCTTTAAACAGTCTGTAAAACTCAGCTCCGAGCTCGTCCAAAAATTTTACGTCAATCTGGTGATTGAGAAATTTGTCAATTTTTACAATATTTCCCGGTTTGACTACCCCGTCTTTTCTGATTCTGTCTTCAAGAAGCTTCATGATGACCATCTCCTGTCTTACTGTCTTTATGCCTCTGTGTCATTATGTCTTACTGTCTTTATATTTTTGTCTTTTGACGTTCGGTGCTGTATGCTCTCCGGCGCACGATCCGACACTCACATGCTCCGACCGGCCTTTCCCAACGCAGCTGTGCGCTCTCGTTTTGTGAGACGCGGCCATTACGCGGCCATTATTATTTGTTCGGCTTCCAAGAGCTCTTAAGACCCACAATCTGATTGAAAACCTTTGCGCCCGGCTTGCTTAGCTTCGTGTCCTCGATATAATATCCGTGACGGAAAAATTGATATCTCGTACCCGGCTCAGATTCAACAATCGAAGGCTCCGCAAACGCATTGTGTATCTTGATCGTCTCAGGATTTTGAATTTCATTTCCGTTCTCATCAGCAACGAGCAAATAATCAAAGTCCCTTACCGTAATAGGAACCGCAGTCTTTGCGTCTACCCAGTGAATCGTTCCCTTGACCTTGCGGCCTTCAAAGCCGGAGCCGCTTCTCGTCTCAGGATCATATGTGCAATGAAGCTCAGTAATGACACCGTTTTCGTCCTTCACAAAATCGTTGCACGTGATAAAATACGCACCCTTGAAGCGAACTTCATTTCCCGGGAAAAGTCTGAAATATTTCTTTACAGGAACCTCCATGAAGTCTTCTCTCTCGACATAAAGCTCCCTTGAAAACGGAACCGTCCTTGTGCCGAACTTTTCTGTGTCCTTGTGATTTTCAATCTCACACTCTTCGGTCTTTCCTTCAGGATAATTTGTAATGATCACCTTTACCGGGTCAAAAATGACATTTCTGTTTTCGCATCTGTCCTGAAGGTCATTTCTCACACAATGCTCAAGCTGGCCGACATCCACTATACTGTTTGCCTTTGAAATGCCTACGCTCTCGCAGAAATTGCGGATAGCCTCAGGTGTGTATCCTCTTCTTCTAAGCCCTGAAATCGTAGGCATGCGAGGATCGTCCCAGCTTTCTACTACGCCTTCGTCGACAAGCTTCTTTAGGTGACGCTTACTCATAAGAGTATTTGTGACATTCAGTCTCGCAAATTCAATCTGCTTTGGAGGGCATTCCCATCCTGTCTCGCGAAGAACCCATTCATAAAGAGGTCTGTGGTCTTCAAATTCCATAGTGCATATAGAATGAGTGACATCCTCTACGGCGTCCTCTATAGGATGCGCAAAATCATACATAGGATAAACGCACCATTTGTCGCCTGTATTGTGATGCTCGGCGTGAGCGATACGATAGATAACAGGATCTCTCATATTCATATTTGGGGAAGCCATGTCGATTTTGGCTCTGAGAACCTTTTCGCCGTCGGCATATTTTCCGTCTCTCATCTCCTCGAAAAGTTTGAGATTTTCCTCTGCACTCCTGTTTCTGTAAGGACTTTCCTTGCCCGGCTCGGTAAATGTTCCTCTGTATTCTTTCATCTGTTCGCCGCTAAGGTCGCATACGAAAGCCTTTCCAGCCTTGATAAGCTTTACGGCACAGTCGTACATAACATCAAAATAATCCGAAGCAAATCTGACCTCGTCCCAGTCAAATCCGAGCCACTTCACGTCTTCCATGATAGATTCGACATATTCGGTATCCTCTTTTACCGGATTAGTGTCATCAAATCTGAGATTGCACTTTCCGCCGTATTTTTGCGCCGTAGTGAAATTCAGGCAGATGGATTTTGCATGTCCAATGTGAAGATATCCGTTCGGTTCCGGAGGAAAACGTGTCTTTATAGGTCTCGGATAAGCATTTTCCTCGATATCCTTTTCAATGATAGCATGAATAAAATTCAGGCTTTCCTTTTCCTTCTTGTCGGTTTCCGGATTGATTGACTCATTATTGATTGACTCATTCGAACCAGCCATTATTTAACTCCCTTCCTGCTATTGCTTGCTTTTGCAGCTCGCCGCTCGCTTGTATCTTTTATATTTTTACTTCTGATTTTTGTGCGGTGTATGCTTAACCTTTCTTGAAGCGATTCTCTTCGTCTTTACCTTATAGACATCCGCTCTCTCAGGCTCTTCTTCCTCTTCTTCGTCCGCTTTTAAAGCAGCTGCCGCCCTTTCGGCTTTCTTCGCCTGCTTTGCTCTTTCCTTTTCGATAAGCTTTGCGGCTTCCTGGACACTTATGCCCTTTTCCTTTGCAAGCTTATACGGATTTGTATTTATTGACGCACCGTTTTCATCAGCGCCCTCAGCCTTTTTCTTTGTGTCTCTGACAGATGTGACAACCATTACGACTATCATAAGAAGCATGAGGATCATATATCCAAAGCTTCCGTCACTCTTTCTTGTAGAGAAATTCACCTTTGTCTCTTTGCCAAGAGTCTCGCCGCTGTCCGAAACGAGATCTTCGCTGACAGTTACGACATATTTCGCATTTTGTGAAAGATCGTTTTCTGCGAGAAGACATATCTTTTTGCTGTCTTTGTCATCATAAACTATCTGAAAGTCAACGTCCTTGCCTTTGCTTGTCTTGAAAGTAATCTTGTCGGCATTTGCTTTCTGTGATGCGTCTGATGAAATATCTTCACTGAAAAAAAGCTTGACCATTACATTCTTGGCTTCTACTTTTTCATATCCGTCTGCCGGATTTGAATCTGTAAGTTCGAAATCCGCAGCATATGCCGGTACGCCGAGTGCCGCCACGATGAGAAGCACAGATAATAATACGCCCGCTATTCTTTTTTTCATTTTTTCCTCCTAAGCTGTCTGAAAAATTTTTTTAAAATCGCAGAACACTCGTCTGCAAGTATACCTTTCCGTACACACGGATGATGATTTAAATGAGGATTTGATGTAATGTCCAAGACAGAACCGCACGCGCCTGCCTTTGGATCAGCCGCACCTATGAAAAGATTCCTTATGCGCGCGTGAACAATCGCCCCCGCACACATAGAACAAGGCTCGAGAGTGACATACATATCACATCCTGTGAGTCTCCATCCTCCGAGAGTCTCAAGAGCCTCCTGCATAGCAGCCATCTCGGCATGCGCAAAAGGATTTTTCAATTCCTCTGTATGATTCCTTCCTCTTCCTACGACCGTGCCATCCTTCACGACAACCGCACCTATGGGAACTTCACCCGCACGTGCAGCCTCGTCGGCGAGCCTGAGTGCCTCACGCATAAAAGCAGTCGTCTCGGCGGTTATTTCTGCGTTCGAGTCGGCGGTCATTTTTGCGTTCGACTCGGCGTTCATGCTTTTCTTTGCGCCGTCAGCTGTATCTTTCTTTGCTGTCATTTATACTGTAGGAACAACGCTGTGAAGCTGCTTTATAGTCGAAAGGATAACATTTGTCTGTGTGCGCTTTATGCCGCTGAAACTCTTTATCCTGTTCATGATAATCTCAAGCGTATGAGTATTTGCAGTCGTAACCTTAAGCATATAATCATATTCGCCCGTGATGTAATGGCATTCAAGAATCTCGTCTTCAGTCTTGATAAAATCAATAAATGCCTGAGCCTGAGAAGTGGATTCTAGGCCGATGCTGATCATGACAGAAAGGTCCTTTCCGAGAAGCTTAGGGTCAAGCACAACTGTATACTTGTTTATAATATTTGATTTTTCAAGCTTCTTAAGTCTTTCGCTGACAGCTGAAAGTGAGAGATTTACTCTCCTGCTAAGCTCCGAAATAGATACACGTGCATTTTCCTGTAAAACTTCCAGAATCTTTACATCTATGATGTCCATATTCATATTCATGCTTTTTACCAATTCCTTTCCTTTTACCTATACTTCCAACATAATGAAACACACAAAACAGCAGAACATTTGCCATGTAACCGCAGCACATGTCCTGCTCCTTCTTAACAATATTTAAAATATAACGACGCAACCTTGCAACCACAGCGCCCCGTCCGCCGTCCGCAACCTTGCAACCACAGCGCCCCGTCCGCCGTCCGTAGCCTTGCCAATCGTGACCATTTCGACGTCGTCCGCATGCGCGGGCAAAGCTTTGGCTTCGCTTTAATTTTTAATCAATTGTACCATATCATGCAAAAAAAGCAATGCCAATTCCCATTTTTGGCAAAATTTTTCCAACTATTTTTGTTTTTTTGTCGCTTTTTTTGTCTTTCCAATAACATTTTTGTTCCTGCGTCGAAAATTTTGCTCCGTCGATCATTCGCAATCCCGCAGCCGCACCGACTTCAGCGCCGCCCGCACGCATACCGTAGCTTTGCGAGCGACTATGCAATTAATAATACTCAATCTCTGTATGTTTTCCGAATTTTTCAAGCATCTGAGCAATATTTTTCACGATTCGAACCTTAAGATTCAGATTTACTGCGATATCAAGCTCATGATGCGCCGGATTGTCTGCCTGTCCCATCATAAATATTATGTCTGAACACTCGCTTACGAGCATGTCGGCAAGCCTTGTCGCACCGTCTTTAAGAGTCATGTCAATCGGGTGCTTCGGTCTGGAATTTGACTCATATTCCTCTAAGAGCTGCTTTAATCTTTTTTCGGCAGCCGAAAGAGTAAGTACACCCTCGGTCACAAGGTCTATTCCTTCAATCTCCGCCGTAGGAGGAACCTCTTCAGTATAGCACTTCAGGTTCACATGGATTTCTTCGCCGATTTCTCTTGCAACAATTTGTGAAGTCGTACCTCCGCATACGATCTTTTTTCCGGTTGAGCTCATGAGAGTTCTCACCTGCTCCCTGTCCTTTTCCGGGCTCGACGCAGGACCTGCCATTACGCGGGTCACGTCTCTTCTGCGTATTCGCACCGTAGACACGGTAGTGTCATCGCCCGGTTCTCCTTCGTAGAGATGATCGCAAATGTCGATAAGTCCCTTAGTCATGTCTCTGGATGACATCCCGGCATGGTATGTCGTCTGGACGAATTGCATCACATTGTCGCGCTTCCATCCGAGATTTATCAAGCGTCCGATTCCGGCATGGATGACACCGTCGGAAAATGATATTATCATATCCTCGGGCTCAGCCACAAAATGGGACTCCCATATTTCCTTGCCGTTAATAATGCGCATCGTCTTGTCGAGCTCCTCGAGCACGCCGTTTCTGAGCATAATAAATTCAGGGCCGTCAAACTCCGCCGTATAAACCTCGCCATTGTGCTTTATCCTCAAAATAGTAAATGTCGAATAAGCCACACCTCGCTCGCTGCACACAGGAAGTATGTCAGACATCGTTTCTACGCATTCGTCAATATCGGAATCACCGCTCAGCAGTGTGGAAATCGTCTTGCTTGTCAGCGTTGCGAGAATATTTGCCTTTACACCGCTTCCGAGTCCGTCCGCGAGCACCATAATGGTCTCATCGGGCTTACGCACTACATTTACCATATCTCCGCACAGCTCTTCGCCCTTCTTAAAAAGACTCTCGCTGTATGTTTCTACATAAAAATCATTGTTTGCCATATCAACCACTGCCTTTTATTCCCAGCTGTTTTCGTCTTCTTCAAGCATCTTCTTCAGTCTGTTTACCGCAATCTTTGTCTCAGCCGTAGTCTCGCCCAGCAGGCTTGCTATTTCCTGAGCAATACGCATCTGCTTCTGGACTACGTCTTGCGCGACTACAACAGTCTCCGCCTTCACCTTGTTTGCCTTGCGCCTGTTCTCATATTCCGCTGTCCTGTCATCGAAAATAAATGTGAACAAATCATGTCTCGGAATTCTGAAGAATGTGAGATGAAGCGTCTTTTGCAGCTGCTTGCAATTTACAATTTCCGTTACAACCTCCGTCTCCTTTAATCTCACCTTTTCTACGAAGTCACGAAGCATAAAGGATCTTATGTCTTTTCCTATATAAAATTCCTTCTCAAATCCTCCGACTGCCTCCGCCTCGGCAGCACCGCCGCCGGAAAGGATCACACTTTCCGTGATAATCTTCAGCGCCGCCGGATTTATGTCTGCCACCTCGAAATTGCGGTTTGTGAGAATAATTCCGCTCGGCATAAATTCAAACAAATGATTTGACTCCGCCTCCGCTTTTTCCTGTGAATAAGGAATACACATATACGGGTCAGCCATGCCTCTTGCCACTGCGATCGCTTTGTCACGGCAAGTCGGATATCCGCATCCGCTGCAGTCAAGCATATGAATAGGCTTCTTCTTTCCGACGAGTGCCAGAATCTCTCTTATCTCCTCCTCAGAAGGTTCTTTCTCTCTGACGTCCATGCGGCCATAATGTCTTCTCACGTCGACATCAGCAAGCTCTGAAGGGTTAATCCTGCCGTCCGGTTCGGACTCCTTCAGAAGCGAAATCCAGTGGTCGATTCCCATGAAATTGTCTCTGCCTGTAATTCTCATAATAGGACCGCTCAGGCAGCTGTGCTTGCAGCCTGTAAGGTCAACAAAATATCCTTCTACAGAGTCATCGACATCACCCAGCATAGACATAATATTATTTATGCCGACTGTGTTCCACTGAATGTGGCTGTACTTAAAATCACTTCTCACAGCCCTAAACACACCGCCGGCCTCATCGAAATATCTGCCTCTGTAGTTTGATGTAAGAATAGTGTCAGGATCCTCTTCATCTATTTCGACACCGGCTTCCTTCATCCATTCTTCGAGTTCCTCAAAATTTACATAAGCATCAATGAGCCTTCCCTTGTCTGTAATGGAAGCCAGCTTCTGCGCAGCTATGCACGGTCCGATCGCGACTATCTTTATGTCATCGCCATAAGCCTTTCTCATCAGTTTGCAATGAGCAACCACAGGCGTATCAACAGGCGCCATATATTTCGTGAGCTCCGGGTAATATTTCTGAATCAGGAAATTTGAAGCAGGGCATGCCGTCGTGAAAACATTTTTCATGTTTTCCTCATCAAGCACACGCTCATATTCCTTTATGACACGCAAAGTGCCTATCGTATTTTCCTCTACCCTCACTGCACCGAGTTTCTTGATAGCCGCTCCCATTTGCTTGAAATTTGCGTTTATAAAATATTCCGCATATGTCGAAGAAAGCGAGACATAGACCTTTTCTCCGGACTCTATCATCTGCTTGACAAGCTCCACGTCACTCAGCAGATCACGTGCGTTTTGCGGACATACGATATAACATTTTCCGCAATAAACACACAATTTTTCATTTATCTCAGCCTTATCATCAAGAATCCTGATAGCCTTTACAGGACACGCCCTTACACATTTATAGCAATTCTTGCAATTTGCATCCTTAAGCTGCATTATCATCGAATTTCTGACAATAGTCCCGTCCTCTTTTCTTCTGACAGTCACACCGCTGCCTTTTTTCGTCACACTGATTTTCTTTTCCGCTGCACTGCAGCATTTTTCCGTCACACCGCTGCTCTTTTCCGGAGAATCCATTCTTCTCTTTTCCCCTTTTAATGTCAAATTCATCGGTTCGCACCTTCCAATCGTTCAATCAAATCCATTTATACTGCCGCACACGCACGGTCAGCAACCGCACTTCACACCTTTATGTACGCCGCCGCAGCTGCGCGTCTTTTACTTATTAAGAAGTTCTCTTGCAAAAACCTCATCCACATTGTCTTTTTTCAAATCATAGATAGGCTTATCGTCAACCTTGGCACCTATATTTCCTCTGCATTGATTCATACAGAAAGAAGCCTTGAGTTCCACAGAATCCTGAAGACCGTTTTCTTCAATCAGCTTTTCAAGACGATCAATTACACGATGTGAACCTTTCATATGGCATGCACTGCCTACGCATACTGTTATTGTTCTCATAGCATTTACCTCCCGGTCAGTTCTGTTTTTTCGCCGGACATCCGCACTTCATCACCATTGCCGGACGGAGACCTTTGCCGAGCCGACTCATCGACGAGCCTTTGCACCATTGCGCCGCTCGCGTTTTGTGCGGACTGTC
>CAVCIY010000064.1:0-9537 GCA_963602445.1 Lachnospiraceae bacterium
TCATCCGCCTGATCATCATGTGTCGGAGTGTCATCCGCCTGATCATCATCTGCCTGAGTATTATCCGCCTGATCATCATCTGCTTGATCATAATTATCTATAGGCATTTGCAGCTGAACATATTTTTCTTCGAAGTCGGCTTCGCTTTCGATTCCGGCTGCTTCAAACACTTCTGCAGGAACATTGACTTTTGCGCCCGCAGAGCTTTCTGTAAGAAAAATGAGTCCCTTTTCATAATAAGATCTCACCTTTTCAAAGTCGGCATCATCACATACAGTGAGCCCGTTCTTTGCTGCTTTAGCAAGAAAACCGGCTCTGTCATCTTTGGCACTGTCCGAAAATATAGAGGCGATTTCTGCCGTAACAGCAGCATACGCACAATCTGACATTTCCTGTTTTTTTGCAGCTGACGGCAATTTCTCGCCATAAACATCAAGAATCGCCTTAAGTCTGGGTTTGGTATACTTCGCAAGAAATTCCCGTAATTTTTTCCCTTCACATTTAATACATAAATCTTTCAGCTGTTTTTCCATGTATTTCCCCTCCCGGTAAGCTTTCATAATTATTATATAGGAAAAATCAGCCGTTTCAATGCTTTTTTTGTCGTTGATGCTTTGTGTATGTAAAATTTTTATATTTTTCGTCTGCCTGAGACCTGCGGCAAAATGAAAACTTTCCGCCTAAACGTCAACAGCCCTTAACTTATGAAGACTTCTGTCATAATTGTAAATGGTATATGTAAATAATTCCTCATCCGAAACGCAGGAATCATTGACATAAGCAACAATAGAGCTAAGCTCACCATAGTCGGTCCACTCCTTTTGGGCCAAAATAATCAATTCGTTTAATGACGACGGAAGTATGATCAGGTCCGAATCTATGCGCTGCGCGAATTCGTCAAGCTTTTTCGGATACAAAAGCACGCAGGCTCCGTTTCGCATATCTGAATTGCTAACCAGATATAGCCCATCTTCAGTCCGTAAGCAATTCTTCTCCGCAACATCAAAAAGCACTGAGGGATTTTGAATATATGCCAAAGGATATCTCTCTATAAGCTCCACAAGGCACATGAGAGAGTAGAATCTAAAGTCATTTTTCGCATATGTATTGTCCACAGCTATATTTACGATTTCATCCTTTGCTATTCCCCAGTCTTTAATCTCCTTTCCCGTCAAACAAAAATATCTGCCTTCTTCCGGCACCTCCACACATATAGCAACCGTAAAATCAAGATATCCGAACGTAATCACATCCTCGCTGAGATGCCTCGCATTATTTTCATTTATGATTCTGCATATAATATTTTCCTTTATTTCTTCATAATCGGTTATTTTCTCCATCCTTTTCCCCTTTATCTTCCCTATTTTTCTTCCCTATCCCGTGCTTGATTTTTCTTTTTCGTCATGCGTGTTTTCTCCTCTGACGCGCATCAGATTTTTCCCCTACCGCGCACATGCTCTTTCTCCCCTGCCACGCGTCAGATTTTTTCCCTGCCGCATGCCTGCTCTTTCGACTCTGCCCAGCACCGGATTTTTCCCCTGCCGCACACTTGCTCTTTCACTTGCCGCGCACATGCTCCTT
Organism: Lachnospiraceae bacterium; assembly: GCA_963602445.1. Taxonomy (GTDB): domain Bacteria; phylum Bacillota; class Clostridia; order Peptostreptococcales; family Anaerovoracaceae; genus Alangreenwoodia. The sequence goes on from CAVCIY010000064.1 coordinate 1,582, forward strand.
TTCCCCTGTCATGCACATTTTTCCCCTGTCACGAATCTGTTCTTTATTCATGGGCATTTGCATAAAAATCTCTCCGACATGTGTCCGAAATGTGCTTTATAAGCCGCTCGGCATCATTTGTAAAATATTTCCATTGCAATAATTTTATACTCGATATTAAAGCTTGTCAATACTCAATATGTATTTTTTTACAATTATTTCCTGTTGCAGAACACAGTTGCACTACGTGCTTTTTCATGATTTTCCGATGCAATTTTGCATGATTTTGTGACGTGACCTAAACATGATTTTACGGCATGGTCTAAACATGATTTTACTATATGATTTAATATGGTTTTACGATGCGGTCTAAGCATGATTTTACGACACGGTCTTAACATGATTTTACGACGCGATTTCTTATGACATTTTTCATTTTTTAAATTTGTGAAGTTTGTGAAAATTGTTCTCTATTACGTCAAAAAGATGTATAATGAAGATTGTGAAATTTAAAAATTGACGAATATTTTTCGGTGTTACATAGGAAAGGAAGTGAAAATCATGGATAAAGCATCTGCTGAAAAAAAAGGCCTCCGTCTTATGAGTGAGGCAAATTTCAGAGAATTTTACCGCGGCTATCTTTATATTGAATGCCGCGACATTCTTGAAGATCTTATTGGCGACGAAATAACGGACGATGTTACGGGAATCTGTACATTCGGCTATATTGACGATGATGCCGGTTTGTCATTTCAGCCTTACAAGCTTGGCTGCATGAGTGACGACGGTACATTCAAAGAACGCGACGTGCCTGAGAATATTTCATTGCTTGTATTAAGATATCACTCAAAATATATGCATCAGGAATTTCATTCGGATGAGGGACGTGTCCTGGTATCCACCATCACGCCTCAGGATCATTACTTTACCGAACTTACAAAGCTCGGCATAAATCTTATGGATTATGCTGAATTTTCTCAGAAAATGTGTGACAGCTACGATACTGCCAGCCCTGAGAGAACTAAGCTTCGCGGTGAGGATTATTCATATCTCGACGAGTTCAGATATCCGGGTTTTCCTGATGATGTAGTCATTATTCTTTACAGGCCTGACGCACAGCCTGAAAGAGCTATCGTAAGATGCATGTTCGCGGCAAACAACGAAATCTTCGGCACTCTTATGACAGAACCAAAGGGCAATTTCGGCATTCACAAGGGGCAGACTATCGGCTTTTCCGAAGGAAAGGACGGCGATACGACTCTTCTGTTCGCAACAGGACATACCGCTACCGCATTTAATAAGGACGAATAAGAACGTGCATTGCCACTGAGGCTCGCAGAAAACAAAAAATCCCCAAGCAGCATCGAGATTTTCTATGCTGCCTGGGGATTAGTGCATTTGCATAAAATTTAAATCTATTTTTCCAGGAATTAATGCGCCTGCATCAAGTTCAAATCTATTTTCCCGGGAATTAATGCCGAAATTTTATGTCGAAAATTAATTTTTCTACTTAAAATCGTTTTCGAACTCATCAAGTGCTGCATTCAGAACTGTTGCCGAATAAGCAAGTGACGGACCTGCGCCAAAGCCTGCAATTACAACCATTGCCGCTTCGAGGATTTCTTCTCTTGTAGCGCCGGCCTTGAGGGCATTGTAAGTATGAACAACGATGCAGTATTGGCATCTGTTATATACGCCGATAGCAATGCTGATGAGTTCCTTAGTCTTTACTGACAGCGCTCCCTCACCGCATGCTGCGCCCTGAAGATCCATGAAAGCACCCATCGTAGCTGCTTCTGCTTCGCTAAGTACCGCAACACCGTTCTGAAAATCGTTTAATAATTCTCTTGCATTAATCATAAGTAATCCTCCTGTAGTATCATATTTAACATATTTTCATGATAACATATGGGATACCTGCTGAAAACAATAGATATTTTTCTGACAATTTCCTCAGAAAATGACTTCTGCCTTTGGAAATACCATCTGCCTCAGAATGCCGTCTGCTTAAAATGTCTTCTATTTCTTTTGGCCCGATATGAGTTTAAGCATATAATCAGCATCAACATTCTCAAACATAATAAAGCGCTTCATCTGCATAAGACTCTGCGGCAGTCCTTTCACCACAGTATTTACACCGCCTTCAGTAGTAAAAGTCATCTTTATCCCGCATTCCCGAAGGACAGCCGCAGTCAGCTCACAATACCTGCCGCACGGATAGGCAAGAGCGCACGCGTCTTCGCCCGTTATCTTATTGATCAGCTCATTTTCCTCCGAGACATCGTCCTCAAGCAGATCCGCATAATCCCACTCAGACTCGCCGTCAAAGAGCATTATATTCTCGCGAACCGCGCCCGCACTTGCTTTGCCGCCGCCTGACTCACCTGCCGCGCCCGCACTTGCTTTACCGCCGCCTGACTCACCATCCGCGCCCGCACTCGCCTCACTATCGTCGGACTCGCCAGATCTTCGAAGCTTCTCACCCTCTTCACTTTGATGCATATCATATGTGTGACTCTGTATCTCAATCACACCGGAAGCAACCATCTCCTGCGCCTCACTCATACCGAAATGAGGAATTGTTTTCATATCTGTATCTTTATATGTGTCGGATCCGAAGAAACTTCCTATCACAAATATCGTACCCTTAAGACCATACTTCTTCAAAATCGGATATGCATACTCATAATTACTCTGATATCCGTCATCAAATGTTATCAATATCGGTTTATTCGGAAGCTTTGTGCCGTTTTCCGCATATGAGATTAAATCGCTGCATGTGATTGCATTATATCCGTTTTCTTTCAAAGCCTTCATATGCTCCTCAAAACGCTCGAGAGATATTATGCTTCCGTTTGAGCCGTCTGCACCCGGCTCGATATGATGATATAAAAGAACCGGAACATCTGTGGATATCGATTTTATGAGTGAATTGTTATTTGATTTTTTGGTTGATTTGCTGGCGGTTGAGCTGCTTGAGCCGCCGGTGCTGGCCGAATCGGCTGAGCCGTTTGCGTATGCTTTTATATATTCGCTGTAGGCAGTCGAATATTTATCATACGTCTTATATATTTTGTCGACGACGCTGTCGACATTTTCAGAAGTCACAAGATTTCCGAAATCAGACGGCATATACAGAGATTTTTCACTCTCCTGTGTCATCTTTGCTACTGCCATGCTGCCCACAGAATTTCTAAAATGCGTCGCATCATAAAAATATCGCGGGTCAAAGCTGATCGACGAGATTGAAAAATCCCAAAAATCAGTCACTTCGGCTATTGCCTTATAATATTCTCTGTATTCTTCTTCCTGAAAATCGTCAAAGTACTCCCAATAAACAGGTGCCGATACTACCGTCAGGTTCACATCAGCCTCTTCGCACATGTCGCATATCCGCTGCAGGCTTTTTGCGGTTGACTCAATCTCAGTCATCTCAGGAGACGTTTGCGCATATGACACAAATTCCGGATAAGAAGCCAAATAATCGTTTAGATTCGACACGTTTTCAATATCACGCTTTCTCTTGTCATAAGCGCCTGTCTCGACATTGAAGACATCGAATGATTGATTGAGATATGTATCATTTTTTTTCGACCTTAGCTTGTCAATTATATAATTTGGCTTTGCGCTGAGATATCTCAGATAATATTGCGCTCTGCCGAATATATTGCTTCCGTCTGTATCGGGGTCCATTGAATATTTGAGAGGTTCTTCCTCTTCATCATAATGGCAGGCATTGTCGATATAAATATTTACGATCATATTTTTGCAATTATAATTTTCTATTATATACCGGCACTCGTTTTCGACATCGAGCATGTCTGCGCCGTACATTATCATATTGTAAAAGCTTGCGTCATAGGCTTTGTTCAGATCCTCTGTCGGATATGAGCTTGTCGATGAGCATCCGACGATATATGAATCATATTTTTCATAATTTTTATCCAGATATGCGATTTTGGCTGCTCTTGGATTGAGTGTCATGTCATACGAATACCAATCAAGCAGCTTGTCGCCAAATACTCCGAACGGATCGAGCGTCAGATTTGCCGCCGCAAGAATCACATACAGCACGACAATTGTCGCCGCAAATGAAATTATCCATTTTTTCGCTGTCATAGCTTACCCCTTTCTCTTAAAATATCCCTATTCCCTTATATTTTGTCCCTTTAGACTGACCTGCCTACTTAGACTGCTCTGTCCTCTTGGACCGCCTCGTCTACTTAGACTGCTCTGTCACTTTAGGCTGCTTTGTCTACTTAGACTGCTCTGTCCTCTTGGACTGCCTCGCCTACTTAGACTGCTCTGTCCTCTTGGACTGCCTCGTCTACTGAAACTGCTCTGTCCACTTAGACCGCTTCGTCTGCTCAGACTACTCTGTCACTTTAGGCTGCTTTGTCCCCTTAAACTATCTGTTTTACATATTAACTGCCGCTTCTCTATCCGTTGTCCCGTCCCAAAGGTCGGATTTGCATACGGCCGATATTGTGCATAACCGACATCGTATGCAATCGTAATTTCGTCTAACCGCAACCGCACGTAACCGGAATTGTATACAATCAAGTCCGTACACAATCGAAATTGCATACAACCGACATCGTATGCAATCGTAACCATGCCCAACTGTAACTGCGCATAACCGAAACTGCACGTAAGCGGAACTGTATGCAATCGAATCCGCGCATAACCGAAACTGCACGTAAGCGGAACTGTATGCAATCGAATCCGCGCATAACCAAAATTGCGTATAATCAAAATTGCATATAAATAAATCCCGCCGTAATATCACCCTTTATCCATATGCCAAATACGATCACGACCAAGCATGGCACAAGCATACCGATAAACTGCACATTCCGGCTCTTTTGCGCAAGCGTCATTCGAATGCGGACGCCTCTCTCCTGGAATGCCTCCACAATAAGCATACCGACCACTCCTGCGGCAACGACCATAAAATCCATCTTTGTCATCCCGAGCTGCATGAGAGTCCCGTCAAGCAAGGCATGTGCGCCAAAAGAAGTGAACGATGCCTTAAGCATGGCAATTGCGCTGAGAAATGATGCGGCCCTCGTCATATAACGCCCGAGGAAAACTATTATCGCGGTGCGCATTATGCGAAATATATGCCATCCCGATGACTCACGATCAATCCCGAGACGGGCACATATCTTCACAAATGCCGGTTCAAGCAAAAGCGACGCCGTAATAATACTGCCGTTCCACAGGCCGAAAGCTATATATTTTATGCTGGAGCCGTGCCAGATTCCTATTATGAGATATACGATAAATGTCGCCAGCGATGTAGGGAGAATCTTCCCGAATATGCCGCCGAATTTTTTTCTAGAAAATTTGCCAAGCCTTGTAAACGGCTTCGACAATGATATAGGATAAAAAACATAATCTCTCATCCAAGAACCGAGCGTGATATGCCATCTTCTCCAATAATCCGCCACAGAATCGGCAAACAGAGGTCTTTTGAAGTTCTCTGTGAGATTTATTCCAAACAGCTGCGCTGTGCCTCTTGCAATATCTATTCCGCCGGAAAAATCACAATAAAGCTGAATACAATAAAAAATAACCGCTGTGATGATTATGCTCCCCGTGTAATTGTTGTAATCGCCAAAAACTGTATTTACTAGCACACCTGCGCGGTCTGCTATTACAAGCTTCTTAAAATAACCCCAAAGCATGAGCTGTATGCCGCTTCGGATATTTTCATAATCAAACTCGTGCGGTTCTGTGAGCTGTTTTCCGAGATCTCTGTGCCTGCTGATAGGCCCCTGAATAATCTGCGGGAAAAACGAAACAAAGAGCGCATACTTGAAAAAGTTGTGTTCGGCCTTGTATCTGCCTCTGTAGCAATCTATCACATATCCGCATGATTGGAATATATAATATGAAACGCCAAGAGGTATGGCAAGGCTGAACTCGGGAAGCTCCAGTCCCGTAATATGAGAGATAAAAGCCGCAGTCCCGCTCAGATATTTCAAAATATAAAGCATCCCGAAATTAAAAATGAGTGCCGCAGCCGCAACAGTCTTTTTCTTCTTCTTTAATTCACTTTTCGGCATCGCGGCCTTTTTCGCATTCAGCCTCTCAAGCCAAAGCCCTGCAATGAAGGTGACGGCGGTAGCCGCGACAAGATATCCCGCCATCGCAGTCCCGCTGTAGATATAAAATACATAATCCGCAGCAAGAAGCACCACCCAGCGCACCTTACCCGGAATGCTGTAATATACCACCAAGGATACTGCAACAAGGCACAAAAAAATCAATGATGTAAATGACATTTTATTATTTCCTTTGACATCCTAAAATCAGTCTCTGCGCGATTCTATAAGCTTCATCATGGCTTCCGCGGAATTGAAATTCTCAGGGATGAGATCGTCAACATCTATTTCGACGTCAAATGTGTCCATTATTTCTCCGACAAGTGAAACCATGTCGAAGGAATCGATAAGCTCGTCATCTATAAACGTCTTGCATGCTGCGACATCCGTACCCGGGCAGATATCCTCAAGTATTCTTAAAAGCTGTTCCATTTTTTTCTCCTTTCACGATTCATCCTGCGGCATTCTCACATAAACCTCCGATCTCAGACCATCAGGTTCATATCCGCAGTATTTGTAAAAATCTATCGCAATATCATTTTTTTCGCCGACCCATACAAGATTTTTCTCCGTACGGGTCTCTGATATATAAAATTCAAACATTCTTGATGCAAGTCCGCATTTTCTTGCGCCCTGCGAAACCGCAAGATGCCTGATTTCCGATGATTTTTTGCTTTTCTCAAAATGTATGATGCCGGCAGCGGCGCCGTCTCTTTCGGCATATATATAATTTCCTGCGCTGATATCATTCGAAAGCTCTAAGTCCGTCGGAAGACATCCGGTGAGAATATCAAAATTTTCATAAAGAAGCATTTTTATCTTCTCAAAATCTTCATCATTTGCTATTCGTATATCTTCTTTTGCTATTCTATTATCCTCATTTGTTATTTTATTGCCCTCATTTAATATTCCGCTGCGAGCCATCCTCATACGACCGAGCACCTTTGAGAAACCTGCACTTCTCATAAGGATACCTTCCGTATTTTCCGACTCTGTATTTTTCGACTCTGTATTTTCCGACGAAGACCGATTCGTCAAATCTTCGCGGTCCGGTTTTATCACAACCTCACAGACAACAGGACATGCACCGCTCGCACCCCCGGCTTTCTCAGCACCCTCGGCACTCGCGTCATTTCCGACTTCTTCGGCATTCATTACATTTTCCGCACTCCTGAGACTTCCGACATCTACGGAATTTTCCTTATTCTCACGGTTTCCGGCTTTTTCGGTATTTCCGCCATTTCCGACATCTCCGGAATTTTCCTCATTCTCACGATTTCCGGCATCTTCGTCATTTCCGATCCCAAAGCGACAAAGCTCAGCCAAACAAGCTGCCGCCTCGGAAACTATACCGGCAATGTCAGAAGCTTTATCGGCAGCCTTATATAAAGCTCTGTCGGCAGCCTCATCTGCAGACTTATCCGAAGCTTTTTCGGCAGCCTCATCTGCAGCGTCAGTCATCTTATCGATATCGTGAATGTAGTAATTCAAACGCACATGGGAGTCACGGCATCTGAAGATAAGAAGGTCTCCGTCAAACTGCGCATAAAATAATTTTCCGCAGCTGATTTCATTCTTAATCTCACTTCCGGACATAAAGCAGTTTGTCAGCACGCCGCGCTTCATCCGCAACATGATCAGTCTTGAAAATTCTTTGTAATCTTCAGCCTTCACAAGCTTTTCTGATTTTATCATCATCGCCACAATTCCTTTTCTGCCGCACCGCACATCTCCGGCCCGTCGCAATTCTCTTCTGCACTGCACTCTTCCGGCACGCCGCACTCTCCGGCACTCGTCTTACGCCCCGCTGCGCTCTCCGGCACTCGTCTTACGCCCCGCTGCGCTCTCCGGCACTCGTCTTACGCCC
>CAVCIY010000065.1:0-9636 GCA_963602445.1 Lachnospiraceae bacterium
AGAAGTGCGACGTACCGCCTCAGAAAGTGCAAAGTGCCGCCTCAAGAAGTGCGACGTACCGCCTCAGAAAGTGCAAAGTGTCGCCTCAAGAAGTGCGACGTACCGCCTCAGAAAGTGCAAAGTGCCGCCTCAAGAAGTGCGATGTACCGTCTCAGGAAGTGCGACGTACCGTCTCAGAAAGTGCGACGTACCGCTTCAGGAAGTGCGACGTGCTGTTTCGTGATTAAAAAACAGAGAACGAATTCTTGATTCGAAAAGACTGGAGTCTCGAAGCGTAGTCTCAAAATAATAATTCGGAGAAATGAGAGTCTCGAAAAATTTAGCACCAAATTTTATGCTGCCGATTGCTGTCGATAAGAAATAAGGTGAAAAAACTCATGAATATCCGAAAGTTCGGCGTCATTTGTCAGTCGTGGCAGATTCGAGTTTGCGGCAGAAAAATGATGATTTCAGATAACCCAAAGTAAAAAAGAGAAAAAAACAGTGCCGTGAACAGATGATTAATTATATTATTATAAGAGGCAATAATCAAACAAGACAAAATAATCGAATATAAGAGGCAATAATCGAAGTTGTGCTTATATTCAGGCAGCATGCATAGTTTGAGGATAATGGTTTGATTTTTGCGGATGTGATTTGCTGCAAATTACAGTTTATTGCGGATTATTGCGGGGACGATTTTTTATTACGTCCGACATTTTATCGCGGAGGGAGATAATGATATTTAAATGTGGCAGTATGGCTGAGGCCGAGTGCCTTGCGAGTGAAATTCGCAGGATTTTGGCCGGGGAAATTATAAATATTGTGATTAATGAGATATGCGGAACAGTTTATTTGATTGTTGACGGGCAGTTGGAGCTTTTTTCCGGATCGGTGCTTGAGAGTCTTGGAGTAAGTGTCGAAGCCGGCGCGGAAGCAAGCCGGGAAGCCGGTAAGCGCGAGGCGAGAGCTAAGCTTGTTTTTTCGATTCGTGACGGGAGGGAAACGTATTTTGTCGCGGACAAAAATATTAAGCCGGATGTCAGGATCGGGCGGAGAAATTACAGGAATGATGACGGGTTGGTTTCTGTTATAGCCGGGCCGTGCGAGATAGAAAATTATGAGGACTTGTACGAGACTGCTGCGGCTTTGCGCGAATGCGGAGTGTCTATTTTTAGAGCGATGCCGAGGAAGCCGCGTTCGACACCGTATTTTTTTCAGGGCGTAGGTGATATCGGGTGGAAATATCTTGCCCGCATCAGAAAGGAACTTGATATGCCTGTGCTGGCGGAGGTTTTTAGTCAGGATGAGATAGACATTGCAATGGAATGCGGGATCGATATGATTCAGATAGGCGCGCGAAATATGCAAAACTATGACCTTATAAAAAGGGCTGCGCGCTCGGGAATCACGACAGTTCTCAAGAAGGGGATGTGGTGCACGAATTATCAGCTTCTCATGGCCGCCGAATATTTTTTCGTGTACGGAAAAGGCAATGTAATACTTATGGAGCGAGGTATAAGCACGCATGAAAACAGCACGCGAAATACGATGGATCTGTCGGGAGTACGTCTGCTGAAGGATGCCGTAAATCTGCCGGTAGGTGCCGACGCGAGTCATGCGACCGGGATGAAAAATCTTGTGTCACCGATAAATGAAGCTGCGATTTTGATGGGTGCTGATGTGATTGAAGTCGAAGTACATATCGACCCGCAGCGAACGATAAAGCCGGGAGATTACAGACAGATGCTAAATACAGAAGAGTACAGTGAAATGCTTGAGAAGCTGCGGACTGTAATGGATTTGCGCGGCGCGAAGTATGATTTTGAGTGAATAATATCCTGAAATTGATGTCAGAAAATTCCATAAAATTGCACCGCTCTGAAAGTACGGTTGCATAAATCCCAAAATTGATACAATTTCAAGGAAATATGTATTTGCTATCGATATGATGTTGTTGTATAATCAGATTTATTCAGGCTTTAAAAGCCGGATGGCTGGGTAACTGGATAACAATCACCGATTACGCAGTGAATAGAGTAGAGAAAAAAGCAATGAAAAAAGCAATGAAAAAAGCAATGAAGGAGTTCGCCTAATGAGCAGTTTACATGAAGAATGTGGAGTCTTCGGAATCTACGATTTCGATGGCAAGGATGTTGCTTCATCAATATATTACGGTCTTTTCGCACTTCAGCACAGAGGACAGGAAAGCTGCGGCATAGCAGTAAGCATGACCAACGGCCCTAAGGGCAAGGTCGCATCATATAAGGGTATGGGGCTTTGCAATGAAGTCTTTGATGAGGAAGGACTCAGCGAGATGAAGGGTGACATTGGCGTTGGACACGTCAGGTATTCAACGGCTGGAGCATCTACCAGAGAAAATGCCCAACCACTCGTACTTAACTATGTCAAAGGCGCACTTGCAATGGCTCATAATGGCAATCTTATCAATGCCAATGAACTAAGAGAAGAACTTGCATACACAGGTGCAATCTTTCAGACGACAATTGACTCGGAGGTTATAGCCTATCATATCGCAAGAGAGAGACTTGTAAGTGCTTCGGTAGAGGAGGCAGTTAGAAGAGCAACGCAGAAAATCAAGGGAGCATACTCGCTTGTTGTCATGAGTCCGCGCAAGCTTATCGGAGCACGTGATCCGTTTGGCTTTCATCCGCTTTGTATAGGCAAGCGTGACAATGCTTATATTCTTGCTTCGGAGACTTGTGCTCTTGATACGATTGGAGCTACGTTTGTAAGAGATGTTCGCCCTGGTGAGGTAGTCACCATCACTCCGGAACATGGCATCGAATCTGATACAACTATGTGTCTGCCAGACCATGAGCAGGGCAGATGCATATTCGAATATATTTACTTTGCAAGACAGGATAGCCGGATCGACGGCATCAGCGTGTATCAGTCGAGAATTGATGCAGGTCGCTATCTTTTTGAGGATTCGCCAGTTGATGCGGATGTTGTTATTGGCGTACCTGAATCAGGCAATGCCGCTGCACTAGGATATTCACTTGCATCAGGCATTCCATTTGGATACGGGTTTGTGAAAAACGGCTACGTAGGTCGTACCTTTATCAAGCCTAAGCAGAGCTCACGCGAGTCCGCAGTACGGGTTAAACTAAATGTATTGGAGGAGGCAGTTCGCGGCAAGAGAGTAATCATGATAGATGATTCGATTGTCAGAGGTACTACTTCAGATCAGATTATTCAGCTTCTTCGTCATGCCGGAGCCAAGGAAGTTCACGTGCGCATCAGTTCGCCGCCTTTTCTTTGGCCATGCTATTTCGGCACGGACGTACCAGTTAGAGAGCAGTTGATTGCATACAACAAAACTATAGAAGAAATTCGCCAGATTATCGGTGCAGATTCACTGGCTTACTTAGAGCTTGACCGTCTTGAGCAATTGGTTGACGGAATGCAGATTTGTAAGGGGTGCTTCACTGGCAAATATCCGCTAGAACCGCCGAAGGAGGACATTCGCGGATACTACGACAAGTAATATTAAGTGAAAATAGCAAACAGCATTAAGTGAAGATAAAAAACTAAGTGAAGATAAAAACAAAATAGAACATGAAGCGGCTAAAAACACCGGGGCACATACGAAATTGGTATGTGCCCCGGTATTGCTTATTGCCTTCCGCATTACGCCTGCGCCTTAAGCTCTGCGTCAAGAAATTCTCTGAACTTAAGGATGCAGTCTCTCGTATTCAAAACAGTAACATTTTCCAGATCACACATGAGAGCGAGATCCTTCGTCATAAAACCCGATTCTATAGTTTTAAGCGTCGCTTTTTCGAGGCTGTCAGCAAATCTCACGAGATCAGGGATATCGTCAAGCTCACCGCGTTTTCTCAGTGCACCGGTCCATGCAAATAAGGTGGCAATCGCATTTGTGGAGGTCTCCTCGCCCTTGAGATGCTTGTAATAATGGCGAGTCACCGTTCCGTGCGCAGCTTCATATTCATAATATCCCTGAGGTGAAACCAGCACGCTTGTCATCATAGCCAGAGAACCGAAAGCAGTCGCGATCATATCGCTCATTACATCGCCGTCATAATTCTTGCACGCCCAGATAAATCCGCCTTCCGAACGGATAACTCTCGCAACAGCGTCATCAATGAGCGTATAGAAATACGTAATGCCCGCTTCCTCGAAACGTTCTTTATATTCATTGTCATACAGCTCTTGGAAAATATCCTTAAATCTGTGATCGTATTTTTTCGAAATAGTATCCTTAGAGGAGAACCAAAGCTCCTGCTTTGTGTCGAGCGCATATTCGAAGCACGAACGAGCGAAGCTTTCGATAGAGTCGTCTTTATTATATGTGCCCATAATAATGCCGGAACCCTCGAAGTCGAAAATAGTTTCCCTGAAAAGCTCCTTGCCGTTTTTATCTGTGAAAAGCAGCTCTGCCTTGCCCGGAACGTCATTCTTGTATTCAGTGCACTTGTAGATGTCGCCGTAAGCGTGACGTGCGATAGTGATAGGCTTTTTCCATGTTCTTACTGTAGGCTTAAGGCAGTCGAGCATGATAGGAGATCTGAAAACAGTGCCGTCGAGAATCGCACGGATAGTGCCGTTAGGGCTCTTCCACATCTGCTTGAGGTTGTATTCTTCAACCCTCTGGGCATTTGGAGTAATGGTTGCGCATTTTACCGCCACTCCATATTTCTTGGTAGCCTCCGCCGCGTCTATAGTGACCTGATCGTTCGTCTCGTCTCTGTGAGGTAGTGAGAGGTCATAATATTCTGTCTTGAGATCCACATAAGGCATAATAAGATCTTTCTTAATGATATCCCATATAATGCGTGTCATTTCGTCGCCGTCCATCTCAACGAGAGGAGTAGTCATCTTGATTTTTTCCATAGGTGGATTTTCCTTTCTGCATATAATCTGTATATAAAATCAAATAATGTGTATTTTCAAAATTGTGTTCAAACCGCGCAGCCGCAAGTCGGGGCGGTTGCCAAACATTCAAAGTCGAATTTAAACCTCGAAGCCGCAAGTCGGCTTCGAACCGCAACCGCGCACCGGCGTGATAGCAAAACATTCGAAGCCGTGTACGAACCGCACGCCGGCACGAATGTATACACTTTGTAGATTGTGTGCAATCTCCGCTCGCCACATCCATATAAATATTATAGGTTTGATGTAAAAATGTCCATGGAAAATCAGCCTAAATATGTAAAAAAACAAAATGTCCTTAAAAAACAAGTTCTTTAAATTTCTGACGCAAGACTATTGCCCGTTTCCCTCACTGTTAAGAAGCGCATCATAATCTCTGACACAAAATACATAATCAGGCTTAACATCACTGATATACTCGTCGAGTGTCTTGTCATTATAATGCCTGAGGTCGATAGAATACATTTTGTCGAAACTGTAATAAATCAGGCATTCCAGCGGATTTGTAAAGCTGTCTCCGTAAATAAGTACTGTAGGCAGATTTTTTCGGTGAGTATCTATAGTTGTTTCCGGCTTATCGCCGTCCATGTAGATATTATAAAGTGCAAAATCGGAAGAATCATCCGGGAGTGAGTAAACTACCGAAGCACCCTGGATGCCGTTGTTGGTTCTGTCAAAATTAATTTGCTTGTTTGGAGTAATCGTGTATAACTTTTCATCATTTGACCAAAGGTTGAAGAGCTTCCTGCCGCGCGAACCGAGATACTTGTTTTCAACGGCTGACATAGTATATTCATCTTCTTCGATAACATCAAGCTTAGCTCCGCATGTATCATTAAGATAACTCATCATTTGAAGATAAGTTTCATAAGCTCCAATCATCGAATAATGGTTGTCAACAGTGGAGGAATACTCTGTTTTCTCATCCTTTGAAAGAGAGTCATAAAACGGCTTCATATCGATATATGAAATATTGCTTTGCTCAAACTTTTCAAATAGTGCAGATGACGACATTTTTGCGTATTCACTGCTGTTTTCCAGATACCACGGGTAATAATCCGAAAGACATACGTACTGACACGGAACAGCCACGTAGCAATAATGGCCTCCATAGCTCTCAACAAGCTCTTTGTGTGCTGAAATGTTATTTATTATTATGTCTGCCTGTGCCGAAATTTCTTCCTGATCCGGAGCACATTCAAAGTCGCGGTATTCGAGAAGGACATTATCTGTAATAACCACGTCGTTTACCACAGGTCTGCCGATTTTGATGTCTGCCCGGGTATTAAGTTCTACCAGCTCGGAACGCCAGGGTGCATGGTCAGAAAGATATGTCTCGACATCGGTAAAATATTGTCCGGAGAGAACGCTCTCTTTCGTGAACTTTGGAAATTCAGCAAGATTTCTGTTCTCATAATAGGAAAAATTATCTCCCGCATCGTGAAAGATTGTAACGACAAACAGACTAAAAATCAGAAGTACAAATGCCACAGAGACAATTGCTGCCGAAAAGTGTGTTTGTTTTTGTTTCTTTTTGGTCATACATGTATCTCCTTTTACGTAATTCATGAAAAGTATACCTGTTTCCTTGGCATTATTCTTTAGCTTTACTTGCCGACTTTACCTTTAAACATTATTTTTAAACTTTGCTCTATTTCTAAACTTTACTCTATAACATTTGTAATCAGTTTTTTTCTCGGTCGTATGTCACTCTGTGTACTCAATCGGGTACATCGCTAAAGCGTGCTAAACCGGTATACCGGTATACTAAGTTGGCATATTGCATGAGAATACCGGATCAGCATATTAAAACTTAATGTTAAAATTGGAAATAGATAAATGGTGAAAAGGATCCCGAGACAAGCTTTACATAAGCAACTGCAAAGACTGCAAGCGCAAACACAGATATTATGATTCTGAAAGCGTGTATGCCCATGCGTGTTTTAGTCATTTTATCTTCTATAAGCTTTATAATAGGGAACGAAGCGGCAACTGACATGATCAGCTCGGGGTAGTACTCGCGTATAAGATATACACATTCGCTAAGTGATGACTGAAGTGCGGTTGATCCTGATCCGACCACACCGGCAGCTGACGAGCCGGCCGCTGCTGGATTTATGCCAAACATGCAGCCAAGATAAGTCCACGCATCTGAAATAGATTCGGCGCGGAAGAGCACCCAGCCAAAGATGACGAGCAGCATAGTTGTGATATATCTTATCCACGTCGGGATTTTTTTTAGATTGTCATCGCTTATTATAAACTTTTCTATTATCTGTAAAATGCCATAATAAATTCCCCAAAGTATATATGTCCAGTTTGCGCCATGCCATATGCCTGTGAGGAGCCAAACCGTGAAGAGGTTTAAGATCTGACGTGGAATAGTGCATCTGTTTCCGCCGAGGGGAATGTAAATATAATCTCTAAACCATGATGAAAGAGATATGTGCCAGCGTCTCCAAAATTCTGTGATGCTTGTGGAAATATATGGATAGTTGAAATTTTCGTTGAAATGGAAGCCTATCATGCGCCCAAGTCCGATAGCCATATCAGAATATGCAGAAAAGTCAAAGTAAATCTGGAGGGTAAACGATATTGCACCGAGCCAGGCAAGTGATGGGGTGAGAAGCTGGGTTCCTACATTTGAGAATGCTTCGTCTGCAATGATACTGACAGAGTTGGCAAGTATGATCTTTTTTCCGAATCCAAGCATGAATCGAAGAGCCCCATAGTAGAAGTCATGCAAACGGACTCTTCGCGAAATGATTTCACGTTCGATATCTGTATATCTTACGATGGGTCCTGCTACGAGCTGAGGGAAAAGTGCCACATAAAGAGCAACTGTGAGAGGATTTTTTGCGGCTTTTGTGTCGCCTTTATACACATCAAAAACGTAACTCATTCCCTGGAATGTATAGAATGAAATCCCGATAGGAAGAGCGATAGAAGCTACGTTGACAGCAAAACCTATATCTGCCAGCGTTTGCGTGACAAAGCCGGCATACTTGAATACTCCAAGCAGAGCTGCATTGACAAGGATGCTTGCTATAAGGGCAGCCTTGCGGAAGAAATCATTGCCGTGCAAGTCGACGCACTCCGATGCGAGAGCTTTTAGACGGCTACATTTCGTCGTAAGAGCTTTTGATTCGCCGCGCTTCGGCGCCGGCGCCTTGGAGTTAACATGTTTCGCTGCAGCAGCAATGCCTGGGATGCTTCGCTTTTCAACAAGAAGTCCTGATATGTAATTTACAGCAATCGATGCACCCATCAATCCAAGATATTTCACTCCGCCCCAACCGTAAAAAAAAACGCTGAAAATGATGAGAAGCAGGTTATGCGGTTTTACGTACTTCTGCGGCAGCAAGAAATAAAGAAAGATAAAGGATGGCAAAAATACTGATATAAAAATATTACTTGTAAAAAGCATAATTATAATCCTTTAAAATAGTTTGAAGTAGTCGATTAAAGTTTGAGATAGTTCACACAGATTGAAATTATTCTATCAAGGCTGTTTTATTGAAAATCAACATATACAGCCACCGCATTATATCATATTTCAGTGATAGAACAGACAAATGGATAAAATTGTAGTCAAATTGTAAAAAATTTTTATATTCCCACTCACATTTTTGTAAAATCTGCGACGGAATTCCATTCGTTTGAAAATTTTAGGGGACTTTCAATTTTGAGAAATTTTATTTCAGAAGAATAGTCGGAGAAAAAGATTGCTTTTAGAATCGGAGAAAAAGATTGCTTTTAGAAAATGAAGTCTGTGTTTCGGGGATTGCGGTCGAATCCGCAAATATGCCGCATTGACGATAACTGCTAAATGGTATGATTCGCGGAATGTGTCTCATGTGACGTGTACCATATGACGTGATTTGCCGGATGCGCAGCTGGGAAATTATAATACGGGATAATGTATTCTTTGAAATATTATGTATACTTACGGAAATCTGTTGACGTGAATCTTTGCGTCATGTATCATGAAGGTACAAAAGGGGAGGCAAAGACGCAGAAGAAAGACACAAGAAAAGGTCATGTGAAAAGACAGTAAAAATGCTTCAGGCAATGCTTCCGACAGATATTGCGGATGCTTCGGATAAAGCATTCGACAGATATTTATAGAGCTCCGGTGAAGCATCTGACGAGAGTATAAGAATTGACAAGAGAAATAAGATAAAAAGTGTTTGAGAAAGCGTCTGAGAAGAACCTTTGATATAGTTGTACATAGTTCCGGTATATTCTTGAAAGTATGGAGGGCAGACCGATGTACAGGTAAAAAGATCAAACTTATGACAGTTTGAGATTCCAAGTAGGTTTTGTTTTTACAAAGAGAATGTATTTCACGAAGAGATTTGATTCTGTGAATCAGCAGAGTTTGCAAGGAAAAAGTTTGATTCTATGAATCAGATGATTTGCAAGGAGGCTGCTTATGAGAAGAGGTCACGATCCATAGCAAAGGGGAAGTACAAGGAACATGGCTCAAGATGTAGAGAATACATCGGTCATGGTACAAGAAAAACTGAAAACTGAAGACAGAAAAATTAAAGAAAAGGAGGTTATATAGTGAAGCTTAAAGAAATTCATTGACGGCCCATTCGAATGTTGAGAAAATATTCGGATGGGCTTTTTTATTTAGATTTGTTATCGAAATACTTCTTGAAATTGTTAAAAGAAGGCTGCTGCATTGGCGTTTAAAAAGCACCAATGCAGCAGCCCTCTTTATCAATATCGAAT
>CAVCIY010000066.1:0-15062 GCA_963602445.1 Lachnospiraceae bacterium
GTCTTTGCTCTCCGCAGCTTGTCCCCATCCGGTCCGCAGTTTGTCTCCGTCCGATCTGCAGTTTGTCTCCGTCCGGTCTGCGCCTGGTTCTCGTCCGGTACGGCCCAGTCCGCGGATTCTTCAGATGTTTTTCATCACACTGCATATCAAATATTTGGCATCGCATAATCGCATAGTAAATTTTAAAAAGAGACAAAGGCACCCCGAGCTTTCGACTCAAAGACGCCCTTGCCTTTTTCATGTAGGCAGTATACGCTTTTTTTTACTGCTTGTCAATTATTTATTTTCAATATATCTCTGAAGCATGGCTGCCATCTCGGCACGTGTGGCATCACTTGCAGGAGCAAGGGTATTGTTGCCCTTTCCTGTAATAATGCCCTTTTCAACTGCCCACTTGACAGCATTCACAGCATATGCGCTTACGCTATCGGCATCGCCGAAGCTTGAGATATCACCGTTTGTCTGCGGTGAGCCCGCATAACGATAGAGCATGGTCGCAAGCTGTTCTCTTGTAATGACATTCTTAGGGTTTGTTCCGTCTGAAATGCCATTCTTCACAGCCCAGTCGAGACCTGCCTGATACCAAGGTGAGCTTGCTGACGTATCTACGCCTGACATACGTGCGAGTATAGTCATCAGCATGCCTCTTGTAGTGGAAGCCTTTGGGCTGAATGTGCGGGCAGATGTACCTGTCATCAATCCCTTACCTGCAACATATGTCACATAGCTGCTGAACCAGTCGCTTTCCTTCACATCGTCAAATGACGGCGTGACAGTGATTCCGGCCTCTTTCTTAAATGTAACAGTTACGACATCGCCTGTCTTGAGACCTGTAAGCTTTGTGACAGCTCCCTTGTCTGTGCCGTTTAATATAACCTTTTCAATCTCATAATCTTCATCCGGCGTAATCGTCAGAGTTTTGCCATTGGCTGAGAGCGACGTGCTGCCACCCTCGCCTGCGTTTATAGTCGGTTCCTGAACTGTAACTACAGTTGAATGACCGCCCGAACCGCTGCCTGAACCGCCGCCTGAGCCGCTGTCGCCAGAACCGCCGCCTGAGCCGCTGTCCGAGCCGCCGCCCGATTCTTCTGATTCAAGCTTCTGCCAGCTGAGGACAGGATATCCGTCGTTTGTCTTGCTGTTTCCTGCCTTCCATGCGCCGGCGTTCTCACCGTTCAGAAGAGTCACAAAATCAGCAGCCTTCATCTCATCAGCTGTCTTCTTGGTAACGCATCCGTTATCGATATCTTCGCCTACTGTCGTATCAAGCGCGTAGCAATTTACAAGCTTGTTTGCATCGGACGAACCGTATCCTGTGCCGCAGATCGCACCATATGATGAATCGGTTCCCGGATGTTTTACATTGCCCATTCCGGTATCATAGCAATTTTCTATCTTGCTTCCCGCAAAGTCAGAAACGATGCCGCCAAAATGAGCCACCTTGTCTGAGGAATTGATTACCTCATAGTCACCTCTGTTGTAGCAGTTGCTGATATCCGAGCTGCATGTAGCAACGATACCACCCACATAAGCCTTGCCGCTCGAATATCCTGTGATATTTCCTGTGTTGAGGCATGCATTTATAGGGGAAGTAGAAGATGCGTCCATGCCTACTATTCCTGCCGAATATTGATATGCTTTTACGTTTCCGTTGTTGGCATTATTTTCTACAGCAACTGTGTCGCTTGTCTCGATCAGGCCTATGATACCTGCGCAGCGACCGCCTTTTGCACTATTTGCGCAAGTAATGTCTGCATTATTTGTACAATTTGTAACTGACGAGCCGTTCTTTGCATATCCTGTTATGCCTCCGACTGCGCCGCCTTTGCTTACTCCGTTTTCCTCACCTGATTTTGCTGTCTGACCGCCGTCTGCGTAGACTATAGCGTCATTTGTGCAATTTTCAATCTTTCCACCCTCAAGGTGAGCTGCTATACCTCCGACAACGATCTTGCCGGTGATGCATCCTGAAACTGTTACATTCTTTACTGTTCCGCTTACTATGCCGAAAAGTCCCTGAACTGTGTCGGTATTGCCTTTGCCGTCTGTCGTGCCTGTATAAATGCCTGAAACTGTATATCCGCAGCCGTCGAAGGTTCCGGCAAATACATTTCCTGCAGCATCTGTATTTAACGATGCAGTGCCTGAGCCTATCGGAGTCCAGATAATAGGAGACTTCGAAGCGTCAAGCCAATAATGAGTCACTGTCATTGGATAGCTTGAAGAACCGAATGTATCTTCTTCACTCAGGTACTTACCGTCTGTGTCTACTGCTATGCTGTTTGCAAGCTTCACAGTCTTGCCGGTGAAGTCATCTTTATCTATGCCGGCAGTTCCGTTTACGATAGACGCAAGACCCTTGAGCTGCTCGGCTGTAGAAAGTATAAATTCAGTATCTGTTGTGTTGTACCAAGTAATATCACCGACGGTTTCGCTGTCTGTGCCGCCGGAGCTCTTTGTCGCGAATGCCGCAGGAACAGGATATTCGCCGACCAATGCCGCAACAGCAGAGCTTACTCCTGTATAATCCTCACCAAGCTGCACCCACGCGCCTTCATTTTCTCCGCTCAAAAGCTTGGCAAAATCTGCTGATTTCATCTCAGTCTCGGTCTTCCATCCGCCGGAGACGAGAGTAGTTCCGTTTAAAACAAATGCCGTATATCCCGGCGCACTGCCTTCGAGTGCATAGCAGTTTACAACATTGGCACTTGACTGGTTGAGTGCGACTGCTCCTACATTAGAAGCATTTACGGTATTTGTAACTGTGCCTACATTATATGAGTTTGAAAGTGCACTCTCGCCCGCACCGTTTACACCGCCGACATTCGCACTTCTATATCCGCCGGTAATATTTCCGAAGTTTGCGCAGTTTTCGACAACCGCATTGTTCCATGCCGCACCTATCACGCCGCCTGTGCCTTTAGCGCCGTCATATGTCAGCACATCCGCAAAATTCAGACAGTTTCTGACAGTTACGGCATATCCCGAAGCTACATGAAGAGTCTTTCCTATCACGCCGCCCGTAGAACGATATCCTTCTACATATCCGCTGACTGCTATATTTTCTATAGTAATATTAACAGACGGATAAGGTGTGTTGTTGTCCGGTGCGCCGACTCTTCCGAAGAGACCTACCGATTCAGATCCTTTATTCCCGGCACTTGAGGAATTTCTTTTAAGATAAACATTCTTTACGATATTTCCCTGACCGTTGAAGCTTCCGTAAAACAGTCCGTAAAAAGCCGCAGTTCCCATGTCGTTTGCAGCCTGTGAGCCTACAGGATAGTAATTCGGTCCCGACCATGTGCCGTCGTTGCCCTTGACACCGCCCATATCTATGTCGTTGTCAAGATAGAACTGTACACCTTCAAATGTATTTTGCTTTGTAGGAATCGTACCCTTCACGGCTTTGATGTTTCCGTTTGTATTTGTAGAATAATCTGAAAGCTTTGCCAAATCTTCAGAGCAAATCCAGGCAAGAGCTTCCCACTGCGCCGGAGTGGTGATATGATATTCTTTCTTTACATCAGCTTCGTCATACCAGCTGAAATCAAGTCCTCCTGCCCATACGGCAGAATCCCAGTCGTAGCTGTCAGACGCATCCGAATTTGCCATAACTGTCGCCGGAAGCGCAGTAAATACCATGGCAAGACTCAGTAAAACGGCTAATGACAGCCGCGCGCTGTTCTTGAAAATCGATTTGTAATTTTTTCGGAACATACAATCCTCCTTATTTCCTAACACAAAAGCTCAATGAAAACATAACTGCCGCACACATAACTGCCGCACACATAACTGTTGCATACACAACTGATGCACACATGACCGCTGCGCACATAACTCTAATATATGCAACCGTTGCATGCACAACTGATGCACACATGACCGCTGCGCACACAGCTCTCATATACATAACCGTTGCATGCACAACTGATATACACTCAGCTGTTACAAACACAACTATTGCATATATATACATGCTCAATGTATATATACTCATCACTACGCATGCATAATTATCACTGTTGCATTCAAACTTATCGTTTACATCTCGCCCTTTAAAACATACTATTAACTGTACCACTCCTCAAAGAATTTTTCAATCCTTATGATTTTTTATACAAAATTTTATTTTTACTGCGGCTTTGGTTCTGCCGGTCGTAAGGCACATTTTGCCGTGTTTTTGTATAGAACATGTTTTTTGAGTATAAGAAGCAAGCTGCAGTTTCATGGTACTGAAAAGGCCGGTCAGATTTCTCTGATCGGCCCTATGCCATGTTGAATATTTACTTTTCCGTTTAATTTTTTTTATAAAATCCCACAATTATTTAACACCATCGAATCACAGCACGAATCTCTTCACATCTTCGTGCGGATTTACCTTTGCAAGCCCAATCTCCGTCACCTTTGCGGCAAACGGCACAAAGCATCCTTGCATGACCTCGAAGGCTTTTCGCATCTGCACTTTATCGAGCGTCTTTGCCAAAGTTATGTGCGGCAGCCAGGACAGCGGTCTGTAATACCTGCTGATACAGATTTCGCGGCACGATTCCGGTAGCGCTTCGGGTGGCGTTTCGCGGTGCGCCGCCGATAACGCATCATATGAATCAAAGACGGTTCTTGAAAAGTTTAGCAGATACTCATTCATGACAGGCATGACATACATCACATACGGAAAAAGCTGACCTACCGACACGAGCTGAATCTCATCCGAAGAAAGCCGCCCTTCAAGGCTTTCAAACGTCGGCAGAAGCACATCGACGCTCTTCGCCTCTATGGAAGAAATCGTCATATGCGGCGGCACATTGTTTTCGACCATAAATCCATTGCCGGTCGCGGATGCGATCCGGTCGATGTATCGCTGTAATGTTTTATTTGTCCGGTCGTCAAAATATACGGAAATCAGATACATGTTTTCTGTGTGCCTCCTTTTGGTGCGCCTTGTATATATTTCTTGTCTGCCTTCTGTAAAATTTAATAATTTCAGATCTCATATCCCTGCCTTTTAGCTGAATCGTAAATCGGCATCATATTTTTCTCCAAGATACGATAAAATGTTTCTCTTGAATTGCCTTTTCGGTATACTTTTTCACAAAATCAGCTTTCGCCTCCGTATAAGCATCCCTGTCGTGCTCATATTCTTTCCAAAGCGCAAGCTTGAGTTTTTCATATTCCTTTGCCACATCCTGATTTGCGATCAGATAATCCCGAAAGTATACTTCATCATTGTCACCCACATATCGCAAATGCAGGTGAAACACCCGCTCGGCAAATCCGCTTTCCGTATATCCTTTATTAAATGACATTCTGCGCGCACTCTGCGACATGCACAGATATCCGGCATTGATAATCAGCTTAGCATAATCAGACAAATCACATTCCGCCGGAACTTCCACAAGAATGTCAACGATCGACTTTGCCCATATGCAAGGAATTGCGGTGCTTCCGATATGACTTATTTTCTCACCGTTCGTCAGTTGATTTCTCAATAATCTTTCCTCATCAAGATACCATTCCTTCCAGCAATCCCGATGCTCAGTCAGGCGAATGGGAAAAAGCTGCCACAGCTCATGCAAAGTCATTTCCGATAATTTTTTACTCATCACACACTCTCGATTTCCGCCTCCGCGCACACATCATCTTCGGCGTCCGATTCGTCTGCCGGCACGCCCTCCTCGGCGTCTTCGGCAGCGCACTCGTACTCACGCATATCGACTTTGAAGTTGCGTTCATCCGCATACATATCAGCTTCAGCCCGCTCGATCATCAGCCTGTATTGCTCCTTCAGCCCCTCCGGCCCGAGAATCTGCACCTTGCCGTCAAAGCCAAACAACCACCCGAAAAATGTCGGACTCGCCGAGACCTCCGTCTGAATCCTAAATGAAGTCATATCATACGCAAGCGTAGTGACATCCTCGCCAAACCTGTCAACCATCGTCTTCATCAGGCTGTTGTCGCAGCGCAGATCGACCTTAATCCTCTCACCGGAGAACATAAAAAAGACTTCTTTTGTATATTTCACGATATCAAAATCCTTCGGTGCCGGAATAATGTCCTCTGAAAGAATCTCCGGGCTTGAGGCAATGCGGTCAACCCTGAAGTTGACGATATTCTCCTGCTTCTCCGAATATCCGAGAACATAATAATAATCCCCACACCAAAGAAGCTTGTACGGACTGAGCACATAGACCTCACCCTTATTCTTAAGAACCTTCTTCTTAAGGCCCGTATAATCATAATACTGAAACGAAATCTGCCTGCCGGCATTGATGGCGTCATTGATGGTATCAATAATGTAATAAATCTGCTCATTGTCCGGCTTTGCCATACTCACCACATAATTGTTTCTCTTAAGCTTCGATGCCTGCCCCAGACTTGCTAGCATATGAATCTTACCGATGAGAGCCTCGCATTTCTTTTTCGTAATGATCTTCGACGACTCCACCGCATCGACCAGAAGCTTAAGCTCCGGAAGCTCAAACTTGCGGGTCGCCACAAAATATTTATTTTGCGTGGAATGAACGGTGACAATATCCATCCCGAACTCCTGAAGATCCGCAATATCCTTGGAAATAGTCGTCCTGTGAGCAGGAATCCCATATTCTTCATCCAATATATTGATCAATTGCGTAGTCGACAGCAGATTTTCCTCATCAGTTCTCTCAGCCAATATCTTCTGTAAATATAATATTCTCGGTTTCAAATTAATCACTTGTTCCTTTCCCGACTTTCCCGGCAGCTTCACGACCTTCTTGCGGCCTTGCGCTTTTCGATTATTCGCAGCACCCGCTGCCTGTTATATCTCTGCACAACTACAAATATCATATCAATCACAGCTGCGGCTGCAGATGTAATAATAAATACCGGAAAATCCCCAAACCACACACCGGCTGCTATCGGCAGAAAACTCAGCACCGCAATCGTCTCATGCACAAGCTCCGCCTGACACATAGCCTGAACAATTTCCTCCGGACTGTGTTTTTTCACGTCAAACAGAGCGGCGTCATAAGTCGGGATATTTTTCTTCCATTTCTTTACATTTATCCTTTGATATAATCGCATCTCACGCTCGCCCACACGATAATGCCGCTTGGTATAGTCAGCCTTATTGTTCATAAACAAGCTGTAAGCGCCCCCTACCAAAAGCCTCATCGCAAAATGGTACGCAATCGTCCCAAATGTAATGGCAATAGGCAGGAGAAACTCCTTAAAAGTGCATCTGTATATGACAGCTGAGGCAATCGTAATGAGAAACGATATAACAGCACATGCTTTCATTTTCTTTTTCAAATCCATACCCCCGATTATATATCAGCTTCAAATCCGCATCCTCGTCCCGAGCTCCCGTTTATGCGTCAGCTTCAAATCCGCATACACGTTTCGAACCCTTGTTTATTCATCGGCTTCAAATCCGCATACGCATTGCGAACTTTCGTTTACGCGTAAGCAACCTCTCTTATATATTCAAATCGTCAAACAGCTCTCCCTCAATTGCGCTTATCTGCCCTATGGGAATAACAGTCCTGTCCGCCATAATCAAAACATGCTCATGCAAATCAATCCTTTTTGCAATACCACAATGTGTAACATACGCGCCGCCCGACTTCCTTTCGTCAGGCACAAAATACGTAATACTCACCTGCCGCGCGCCGCATTCCGTGCCGAGGCTCGCGCTGTTGCCATACTCCGTGCCGAGGCTCGCGTCGCTTTCTGCGGCGAGCCTCGCATCAATATCTCCGGCTATTATATTCAACTTCTCGTTCAGAGCGGCAATCGCCTCGTCACTTAAAGTATGCTTCTTATCAGTCAGCCTTGCTGTCTCCTTGATAGCCGCCTCGTGTCCTGTCAAAGCAGCAAAAGGCGCAAACTGAGCCGCCCTGTCTTCAAGCCGCATCCGCATGTGATTCTTCGACGTCGGATGCGGCAGATTGATGATGTCATCATATTTATGATCGTCCCTATAATCGTCACTGTTCATTTGGCCACCCCAAACTCATCTTCATTTTCCCTTCATTTTCACGAATTGAATCCTCAAATCTGCGAAACCGCAAGCCCGCACATTTTCCCATTACTTCTCCTGAATTTGTTTGCCCGTCATATGTTCGATAGTGATCTCATAAAGCTGCACACCCTTTATATCCTTAGCAATCTCCTTCTCGATTTCCTCCTCACTCGGATAATACTTGCGCGCCAGCTTCCTGACCTTATCGAGCGTCACATCCGCGTCGCCAGTCAGCCTGCATCTGCCGAATATTACAGCACTCTGCACATAGCAGGCCCACTCCCCTTCTTTCAACCATTCATTTCCGTATACCGTAAAGCACACCTTGTCACTCCTTTTCAAAGAGTCAATCTTGTGCCCGACCTTGGCGCCGTGAAAATATATCTTCCCATTTTCCGGATCATAAAAATAATTGACAGGAATCGCAAACGGATAACCTTCATCACCATTTACCGCAAAAATTCCACGCTTCTCATTTAATACCAACTTTTCCGTGTCTTCCTTAGAAAGCTCACGTGCCTTTCTTCTCATAGGTCTAAACATTTCCGATTCTCCTTCGCATCTTTTGTAATTTATATTCTAATTCTAATCTTCGTTTTCATCAGTGCCGGGCATTGCGCCACTTTCGTTTTCGTCTGTATCCTCGCCCGGCGCCGCACCGCCTTCGTTTTCACCCGTATCCTCGCCAGGCGCCGCACCGCCTTCGTTTTCACCCGTGCTCGTGCTCACACCCGACATTGCGCCACTTTCGATTTTGCCCGTGCTTGCGTCGCCTTCACTTCCGGCTCCATATTCACAAACATCTTCCTGAGCATAAAATGCGTCACCAGCCCCGTGAGCATAATAGACATCGTAATCATAAACTTAAAATACCCGACAGTCTTTTCCCTCGCAGCCGACTTGCCCGACATCGCAACCGACTTACTCGTTCTTGCCTCCGACTTGCCCGGCACTGCGACACACGTCACTATATATATGATGAAGAACGCAGCCACCGCAAGGTTGCTAAGCGTCGTAAACATCCGCAGACTGCTGAGTGAAAAATCACTTGTCCCTATCTCACACTGAAGAAGAATCCCCACGACAGCCGCAAGAGCGATAACGCCTTTGTATATGAGGGAGAACTTTTCTTTTTGCGTTGGTTTCTTCTTTTTTTCACTTTTCTCACTTTGCGGCATTTGATCACCTTCCTTTTGCGGTTTGTGGGGGCTTCGGGCGCGCCGCTTCGCGTCCGTTACGCGGCCGGGCTGTTCGTGTATCATATTTATCTCGACCGGTACATAATGCCATTTCACTCATCCAACACAACCTCACAGACATCACCGATATCGCAATGAAACACCTGGCATATCCTCATCAGCGCCTCAAGAGGAACCGGATCATTCTTGTTTATCTTGGCGGCAGTATATGATGAAATCTTCGCTCCGCGCATCAGATCCTTTCTTTTCATCTGATTGTCAACCATAAGCTTTCGAAGCTTGTCGTAGTTTATCTGCATCTGTAACTCCTTTGCTTTGCGTTCGTAAATTGTCACATTCAATCACTTCATATTATACAATAATCGCTCCGATTCTTCAACCGCATCGGGGCGGCAAGGTGTCAGTTTTTGCAAACACCTTGCCGCATCACACGCCGCATCACACGCCGCCATTGCCGCCCGCATTTCCCGCCACTGAAAAAGGCTCTGACCACCCACGGTCAGAGCCTTTTTCCTCTCAATAATTAATGTTGCCGCCTTGCGTTTCCTTCGCCCGACCGCCTCTCGCATTTTCGATCGGGCGTTTCGTCCGCACCTTGCACCATTCACATCCGCCACACGTCCGGCATTCGTCCGCTCCCGCGCCATTCACGTCCGCCACACGTCCGGCATTCGTCCGCTCCTGCGCCATTCACGTCCGTCACACGTTCGGCATTCGCCCTCGCAATACGCCTTTTACACCGTTACCGCCTCTCGCAGCCTTCGCCCGACCGTCTCTCGCATTTTCGACCGGGCGTTTCGTCCGATTCTTATTCTTCGACCTTCGAAGAATTTATCGCATCATAGTCGCGCTCGCCGGTCCTTATCCTTATCACCTTGTCAAGATCATAAGAAAAAATCTTTCCGTCGCCGTAATGTCCTGTGGCTGCCACCTTCATGATTGTATCTATGGCTATTTTCTCCCAATTTTCATCCGATACGACTATCTCAAATTTTATCTTCGGAAGAACCTGCGTCGTCACCTCCTTGCCCCTTACAAGAGTGGTGCACCCGCGCTGAGTGCCGCATCCCATCACCTGATATACTGTTATTCCCGTTATATCAGCTGCAAAGAGTGCATCGATGACATCATGCATCTTTTCTTCCCTTACGATTGCTTCTATTTTTCTCATTTTATATTCTCCGTAATTTTTCAAGCTTAAACTTATTTTTTCGTCCGTTCGTCCGGTCGCCTCTCGCAGCCTTCGTCAGACCTCCGTTTTTCGCAGCCTTCGTTCGCGCCACGCACCTTCCGCAACGCGCTGCTAACCGTCCAGGCCGTTAAATGCCGGATATGCAGACTCGCCGTGCTCCGACGCATCAAGGCCGATCTTCTCACTGTGCAGGTCGACTCTCAAAGGAGTGATGAGCTTTACAAGACCGAGGCAGATGAGCGTGCCCACTGCAGACACGACTATCGTGACCACAATACTTATCACCTGCGCCAGGAACAGCCTGTAGTCACCAAATACCAAGCCGTCCCACCTTGCCGTTGAATTTATCGAGCTCATGCCAAAGAGCCCTGTGGCTATGCCGCCCCAGATACCGCCTATGCCGTGGCATCCGAAAGCGTCGAGCGCGTCGTCGTAGCCAAACTTCTTCTTTAAGACTGAAACTGAGAAGTAGCATATAGGACTGACGAGAGCGCCTATTATAATAGAAGCCCAGATCGGCACAAAGCCTGCTCCCGGTGTGATCGCAACAAGACCGATAACGCCGCCCGTCACAGCACCTACAATCGTAGGCTTGCCTGACTTGATCACATCTATAAGCATCCATACCAGCATAGCAGCAGCAGCCGAAGTATTTGTCGTCATAAACGCGTGTACCGCAAGTCCGTCCGCCGCAAGAGCGCTTCCTGCGTTAAATCCGAACCATCCGAACCAAAGCAGCGCTCCGCCGAGCACTACCGACGGAATGTTGTGCGGTCGGATATTTATCTCATTTGCGCCTGTCCGCTTGCCGAGAACGATTGCTGCCACAAGCCCTGACACACCCGAGCTTATGTGAACTACATTTCCTCCCGCGAAATCAACAGCGCCGATACTTGCAAGCCATCCGCCTTCGCCCCATACCATATGAGCCATAGGATAATATACTATTATCGACCAAAAGAGTATAAAGAAAAATAATGCCTTAAAGCGCATGCGCCCTGCGACAGCGCCTGTGATGAGTGCCGGCGTAATCAGCGCAAACATCATCTGGAATGCCGCAAACAAAAGAGCCGGTATGCTGTCCGAATACGTGCCTGTATCCCAGCCTACGCCGTTTAGTCCCAGCGCTCCAAGCGTGCCGATTATTCCGCCGTTGTCTCCGCAAAATACCAGCGAGTATCCGAAGAGCACCCACATCACCGAGCAAAGACCCATGATGAATACCGAAGACATCATGGTATTCAGCACATGCTTCCTTCTTGTAAGCCCGCCATAAAAAAATGCGAGTCCCGGAGTCATAAGTAATACAAATGCCGAAGCGATTATCATGAAACCCGTATCGCCTGAGTTTATCATAATTTCACATCCTTTCCCAAAGATCACCCCAATAATAAGTACGTTCCATTAACAATTCCGTCCATACGATAAGTCCGTCAAATCAATAATTCCGTCCGTATGATAAGGCCGTCAAATCAATAATCCCATCCGTATGATAAGGCCGTTCAATTAATAGTTCCGTCCATATAATAAGGCCATCCAAATAACAAAAACACCCAATAAATAACAGCTAATAATCAATTAATTAATTAAAAACAGTAATGCGAAAAGGAAGCCCGGGCAGTGCTTCCTCGCACGCTCGAACTTCCTTGTTCTTGTTCATAATACCACTATAATTTAAAATGGCAATACTTTTGTATACAATTTTTGTGTATTTTTCGTGTATTTTTGACTTTCCCGTCACCTTCACGTCGCCGTATCACTCGTCAGCCTTCCGCCAACGTGTATTCCCGGCAGGCTCGCACCGATACTTTTCTAGGCAGCTTTCCGCCTTAACCTATATATTTTTCCAGCAGCACCAGATTTATCCCCGGAATTCCGTTGAATTCTGTCGGCACAATGCCTATCTCTTTGAAGCCGTTTTCTTTATACATCCTGCGCGCTACTGAATTTATCTCATTCGTGTCGATTCGCAGCTCCACGCATCCCGTCTGCCTTGCGAAGCTCTCATAAAATGCCACAAAAGAATTTCCGTATCCTCTGCCCGAGCACTCAGGATCGATCACAAGCGTATGAAGCACACAAATCTGATTGTCAGGCACGTCATGTTCCCAATTTGCGCCTTCGTAGCAATCCACCTGCGTATTATTAATTATCCCTGTTCCGCACACTTTGCCATCAGCCTCAATCACAAACAATTCCCCGCGTTTTTGCGCAATCTCAGCCGTCTCGCGCACCGGATAGATGCCGCGGATCCAGCCGGTTCTCTTGTTTCCCGTTTCCTCTGTCGTGTGTGCGGCATTATATATTTTTTCAACTCTGTCAATATCTTTTTCTGTCGCTTTTCGAATCATCATCTCGCACTTTTCCTTTCGTCTGCTCCGTCACAGCAATCCTCACACACCACATTCTTCCGGCGGCCAAATAAAAGTCAAGCATCAAATTAGGTTGCTTGACTTCTATTTTGCCTTTAGCGGTTCAGGTTTTCCAATGCCGTCAAACGGGCTGCGTACTATATCCTTTAATAGTTGATTTATTCTTTTTAAATTTTTCTTATCGTGCATTTGCCAATAAAGGTAATCTTCCCATGCATCAAAATCCCATTTTATGTCGCTTATCCGCATCAACTATTCCTCTATAAGTTCTTGGGTTTCAAAGTTTAGTTTTCCATTCTTATAAAGGTATGCGCCGCTCTCGCCCGGCACTCCGCCTTAACCGATATCTTTTTCTTCCGCGGCGCCCTCACCCAAAACCAGACTAAGCTTTTCAATATCATCTGCATAATCCACAAATACAGTAGGCCCGCTTTTCTTTTGTTTATATTTACTCATGTCACAAACATTCCGATAAAGCTTGTTTGCTGCTTCGAGCTTATTATCTAATACACCTATAATTATACAGTTCAATAAAACTGTTGCCGCTACCATATAAAACGGTAAATCACTCATTCGATGTCCCCCCTTCCCGGTCTGATGCTGCCGATTCAAAAGTTGTCAGTACGCTCGATTTAAAAGATTTCAATGCTGCCAACTCAAAAGTTGTCAGTACGCTCGATTCATAAAGTTTTCAGTATGCTCGATTTATAAAGTTGTCAATGCTGCTAATTCAAAATTTACCATTGCGGAAATGTGTTATTTAGATTTTTTTCATATTCTTTCTTAATTTCATAAGACTGTTGATACAGATGCTTTGCGTGACTGAGCATTTCGTTTGCGGCGCCCAGTGTCATAATGTTAAATAAAATCGACAGTCCGCCTATTAAATATACCAATATCATTCTTCTTCAACTCCTTCCATGATATATTCCCACATTTTGTCATTTGGAATTTTCAGAACCTCCTGAATTTTTCTCCATGTGTCCAGCTTGCCGTTTGAATGGCCAAGCTCAATGCGCCCGTACGCAAGCTCCTTTACACCTACCAACTCAGCCATTCCTTTAACCGACAGCTTTGCAAGCTCTCTTTTGAACCTCAAGTGATATCTCATTTCATCTCTCCTTTATACTCCGGCACCTTCTTGCTCATTTACTGCGCCTACACTTACTCCTGATTATTCCTTGTTCCTTCTCGCCCGATTTGCGGTCCTCACACCCTGGCTGCCCGGCGCCCTTTCGCCTCTCTCGTCCCGGCCTCACACCCTGCCGTGCTCCGCCGTGCCTTATACTTGCTCGCTTCTACGTTCACGCACCCTGGCTGTCCGGCGCCCTTTCGCCCGCTTCATGTTCCTAATTACATTATAACTTGAATAAAAGTGATGTCAATTTTAAGCTGTCGGTTTTTGGTGACACCTGACCAAGCCGCAAAAATTGGAAAAATTTATTAAAAAATGCGTTAAATAATTGACATTATTTCGTAAAAGACAAAAAATCCGTTTCCAAAAAAAAAAAACAGTTTGGTATTGTTTGGTTTGTGTTATCCGAAATTTGCATAGTTCAATCGTATGCGCACAAATTATTGTCGTAGAACTAACAATCGTTGAAATCTCAATTGTTTGCGATATACTTTCTATATAAAGATTCATGTTACAAAATAAAAAAGTACTCGTTTTATAATGTGCTCGATTTAAAAAACACCCTATTTTTAATGCGCTAAATTTAAAAAATACCCTATTTCGATGTGCTCACCTTAAAAGTGCATTGTTTTTGATGCGTTCGATTTGAAAAGCACTCTATTTTTGGTGTGCTAAATTAAAAAAACATCCCATTTATGATGTGTACAACTTAAAATACACCCTATTTTTGAGGTGCTCAACTTAAATAACACATTGCAACCACATTATTTATAATGTGTTCAATATATACGGCAAACAATTTATACAAGTACAAGTAATCTATTTAAAATCGGAAGGAAGTATTAACTATGAAAAGGAAAATTTTTAGCATTTTAATGTGTGTAATAATGGCCGTCACCATGCTGCCTGCCGCAGCATATGCGCAAGGGACGGCGGAAGTGCCTGCCTCCGAAGCGCAGGTCTGCACGGCCTCCGAAGCGCCTGCTTGCCTTACTTCGGAAGGCTCGCAGGCGGTCTATGTCAGCGCTTCCGGTAGCGACGATACAGGCGGCGGCACACAGGAAAGCCCTTATGCAACTCTCGCAAAAGCGGTCAACGCGGCTCCTGACGGTGCGACGATTTATGTCATGAGCGATCTGACTGTGACGAGCTGTGTGCGCTA
>CAVCIY010000067.1:0-14894 GCA_963602445.1 Lachnospiraceae bacterium
GCGGCTGACATCGCTGACTTCGGCATTTGTGCGGTGATCCTTGACCATCGTATACGGCTGAAAAACGTAAGACCTGATCTGATTTCCCCACGTTATCTGACCGTAGTCACCTCTTAGCTCTTCGATGCGCTCTTTGTTTTCGCGCTCTTTAAGCTCGATGAGCCTTGCTGTGAGAATCTTCATAGCCATGTCTTTGTTTTGATGCTGAGATCTTTCATTTTGACATGAGACTACGATATTTGTCGGGATATGAGTGATTCGAACGGCGGAATCAGTTGTATTTACATGCTGACCGCCCGCGCCGCTTGAGCGGTACGTGTCGATTCTTATATCTTCCGGCGCGATCTCGATATTTACGCTGTCATCAATCTCAGGCGAAACGTCAAGCGATGCAAATGACGTATGCCGTCTGGCATTTGAGTCAAACGGCGAAATACGCACAAGTCTATGGACGCCTCGCTCATTTTTAAGATATCCGTAGGCATTTTCGCCTTCTATCAGAAGGGTGGCATTTTTTATGCCGTTTTCGTCATCTCTTTGCAGATCGAGTATCTTTACACGATAACCCTTGCGCTCCGCCCATCTTGTATACATGCGCCAAAGCATGCCCGCCCAGTCCTGTGCGTCCACGCCGCCTGAACCCGCATGTATCGAGATAATGGCATTGTTTGCGTCATATTCTCCGTTTAGTAGAGTTTGCAGCCTAAGCGTCTCTATATCATTCTTGAGAATGTCGAAGCTCTCAACAACCTCTGCGGCTGTATCCTCGTCATCCTCTTCTTCAGCCATCTCCAGCATAACTTCTATGTCCGAAAGATCACCTTCAAGCTTGCTGTATTCTTCCAGCTTTCGCTCTACTGCTTTCTTTGATTTCATCAGTTTCTGAGCATATTCCGGGTCATCCCAGATACCCTCTTCCTGAAGTTCTCTGTTGTATCTGTCTGATTTTGCCTTTAAACCGGCGACGTCAAAGGGACTCACCCAGTTCTTTTAGGCTTTTATGCATCGAAGGCATCTCGTACTTTATCTGATCGAGCTGCAGCACACCGTTCACATCCTTTCGCATCATTACTTTATTATCATTATCGGTCCTCGCAAGTCATTTGCGCCGGGCGCCTCTTGCCGGGCGCCCCTTACCCTACTTCTCGCTCTTATTCATTCTTTCCGCAGCAGTTCTTATATTTCTTGCCCGAACCGCATGGGCACAGCTCGTTTCTTCCGATCTTCGGGGCAGCACGCTTGATAGGTTCAGGCTTTGAGTCACCGCTTGTCGCAGTTGGCTTTGCCGACTCTGCAGGAAGCTCGCCGGACCTTGCGGCAGCGTCGATTGCCGCTCTTGCTTTATTTACGCTGAGAATCGAGCCGACCTCTTCTTTTTGCGCACTCTTGGCTTCCATGACCTGCTTACGCTGCGCAGTCGTCTGAACAGTTACGCTGTAACAATATCTGACAGCATCTTCCTTGATAGTCTGAATCATCTCTTCAAACATATCAAAGCCTTCCTTCGCATATGCCGCAGCAGGATCCTGCTGTCCGATTCCTCTGAGGCCGATACCTGTCTTGAGCTGATCCATCGCATCGATATGATCCATCCACTTGTTGTCTACAACTCTTATGAGAATCATTCGTTCGAGCTCTCTCATACGATCAGCGCCGATTTCCTCTTCCTTAGCCTGATATCCTTCCTCGATGATTCTGCCGACATCTTCTCTTAACTGACTTGGCTCAATCGTTGGATTTTCGCCGTAATCAGGAAGCTTAAATCCGCTCCAAAGCCTCTGAAGCGTACTCTCGAGATTTGCCAAATTCCATTCTTCGGAATACTTTGATTCCGCTGTGCAAGTCTCTACGGCCGCGTCGGCAAATTCGTTAAACATTCCGAGAATGTGACTTCTGAGATTTTCACCGTCAAGAACTCTTCTTCTCTCAGAATAAATAATCTCTCTTTGCTTGTTCATGACATTGTCATACTGGAGGACATATTTTCTTGAGTTGAAATTTCTGCCTTCAACCTTCTTCTGTGCGTTTTCTATAGCCTTCGTGAGAGTACCTGACTTGATGACCTGGTCTTCGGATGGTGACAGGCGCTGGAGCATAACCTGCAGTCTGTCGCCGCCAAAGAGTCTCATAAGCTCATCATCCATAGCGACGTAAAATCTCGTAGAACCCGGGTCGCCCTGTCTTCCGGCACGACCTCTGAGCTGATTGTCGATACGTCTTGATTCGTGACGCTCCGTACCGATAATATGCAAGCCGCCAAGCTCGATAACCTTGTCGTGCTCTTCCTTACGTTCTGCCTTGAAGCGCTCGTAAAGTTCGTTATAAACGGCTCTCGCCGCAAGAAGATCAGGATCCTCAAGAGGAATCTTGCTCGAAGCATAAGAAATAGTCTCTTCGTCATACTCAAGCTTGCGCATTTCCTTCTTTGCTTCAAATTCCGGATTTCCGCCGAGTATGATATCTGTACCTCTGCCGGCCATATTTGTCGCAATGGTAACCATTCCGAGGCGGCCTGCCTGTGCGACTATCTCAGCCTCGCGCGCATGCTGCTTTGCGTTGAGTACGTTGTGCTTTATGCCCCTCTTGCGCAGCATATCACTGAGAAGCTCTGACTTTTCAATCGAAATAGTACCTACCAGGATAGGCTTTCCTGTCTCATGTACTCTGACTACTTCTTCCACGATTGCCTTAAATTTGCCCTTCTCTGTGGCATAGACATTGTCCTCGGCATCCACTCTTAGGATTTCCTTATTTGTAGGAATAACAACAACATCCATATTGTAAATATCACGGAATTCGTCTTCTTCAGTCTTTGCTGTACCCGTCATGCCGGCAAGCTTGTTGAACATTCTGAAATAATTCTGAAGAGTGATAGTAGCAAGAGTCTTTGATTCATTTCTTACATCGAGGCCTTCCTTCGCTTCGATTGCCTGGTGAAGACCGTTGCTGTAACGTCTTCCATACATAATACGTCCCGTAAATTCGTCAACGATAAGAATCTCGCCGTCCGATACCACATAGTCAACATCGCGCTTCATGAGGTTGTTTGCGCGCAGAGCCTGCATAACATGGTGGTTTTTCTCCATATTTTCCGGATCCGAGAAATTCTCGACGTTAAAATATGCTTCGCACTTTGACACACCTTGCTCTGTGAGTGAAATCGTGCGGTCCTTCTCGTCCATTGTAAAGTCTTCGTCAACTCTGAATGTTTTTACAAAACGGTCGGCATCGACATAAAGCTCTGAAGAGCCCTGTCCCATACCGGAAATAATGAGCGGTGTTCTCGCCTCATCTATAAGAATACTGTCGACCTCGTCGACGATGGCATAATTCAATTCCCTCTGGACCATATTTTCCTTGTAGCTTACCATATTGTCCCTGAGGTAATCGAAACCGAATTCGTTATTTGTACCATATGTAATGTCGGCAAGATAAGCCTTTCTTCTGTCTTCAGTCTCTACACTGTGGAAAATGCCGCCCACGGTGAGCCCGAGGAAAGTATATACCTTCCCCATCCACTCCATATCTCTCTTTGCGAGATAATCATTTACCGTAACGATATGAACGCCCTTTCCCTCGAGTGCGTTCAGATATGCCGGAAGTGTCGCTACGAGAGTCTTACCTTCACCTGTCTTCATCTCGGCGATTCGTCCCTGATGAAGGACAATTCCACCGATAATCTGTACACGGAAATGCTTCATTCCGAGTACTCTGTCTGCCGCTTCACGGCAAACGGCAAATGCCTCGGGAAGCAGGCTGTCAAGCGACTCACCCTTATTCTGGCATCTGTCCTGAAATTCCTTTGTCTTTGCTCTCAGTTCATCATCTGAAAGCTTCTGCATGGCCTCATCATAAGCCAATACCTTATCCGCAATCTTCTCAAGCTTCCTTACTTCTTTCTTATTCAGATTGCCGACTATAAAATCTGCAAAACCCATATACTATTTTCCTTTCGTATAACTCATTTTACTATATAACCGCGCCCGCAGCACGACACGCATCTTCACCCGCGCTCGCCGACACCGCACATGCGGCAAATCTCAGCGCCCGCACCGGATTTAGTCTACAAACGCATGATAAATGGCATCGATAGCCGTTTCGAACTGATCATTTTCAACACCTACGATGATATTCATCTCGCTTGAGCCCTGGTCGATCATCCTTACATTTACCTTAGCATCATTCAGAGCAGTAAACAACGCAGCCGAAACGCCGAGTCTTCTGCTCATTCCGAGGCCAACCGTCGCGATAAGCGCAACATCCTCATAAATGTCGAGCGTATCAGGCTTGAGGCGCTTTTCGATATCCTCAAGAAGATCCTGCATCTTGCCTTCGAGCTGTTTGTTTGAGATAACTACGCATACGGTGTCGATTCCGCTAGGCAGATGCTCAAATGATATTTCATTATTTTCGAGAATGGTGAGAAGTCTCTTTACAAAACCAATCTCTGAATTCATCATATTCTTGTAAAGAGCGATTACCGTGAAATCCTTTCTTCCTGCGATGCCGGTGATAATATTTTGGCTGTCGGAAGGTGTGTCGGAAATAATAGTTCCCGGATTCTCAGGATCATTTGTATTTCTGATATTTATAGGGATATTCACTTCTCTTACAGGGAATACCGCATCCTCGTGAAGTACGCTTGCGCCCATATATGAGAGTTCTCGTAGTTCCTTATATGTGATTCTTTCGATAGGCTTCGGATTCTCAACGATCCTTGGGTCTGCCATAAGAAATCCCGATACGTCTGTCCAATTTTCGTAAACATCCGCACCTACTGCCTTCGCAACGAGCGAACCGGTAACGTCAGAGCCGCCCCTTGAGAATGTCTTTACGCTTCCGTCAGGAGCCGAGCCGTAGAATCCCGGAATGACAGCTCTTTCGTGATTGGCAAGCTCTGCCGAAAGTGCTTCATTTGTCTCTTTTGCGAGATATCTGCCCTTGTTGTCAAACTTTATAAGCTTCGTCGCATCGACGAAATCGTACCCCAGAAATGCAGCAGTAAGAATCGCATTCAGATATTCGCCTCTGCTTGCGATATAATCGGCAGTAACGCCGCGTCTGAGATTTGTTCTGATCTCGTCAAGCTCTTTTTCAATATTTACGTTGATTCCGAGATTTACTTCCATGATCTTGAATCTGTCGCAGATAACCTGGAAGATATGATCCGCAGGAAGCTTGTGATCAACCTGAGTCTTACAGAGATATAACAGGTCCGTAATCTTGTTGTCATCCGAATAACGCTTCCCCGGAGCGGAAACAACTACGTACTTTCTATCCGGATCCGCCTCGATAATCTTCTTTACCTTCTGGAGCTGAAGTGCGTCCGCAACTGAGGAACCGCCGAATTTTGCTACTTTAATACCCATATTTCAAAACCTCCTGAATAATCAGAGAATATTCAAATCCCTGCCATATACACGATCCGCCTGCATAAATTTTGTGCTTAAGCACTTGTTCTATTATACACTCAATTTTATGCATTTATTCTTATGTGCTTATTCTTTTGCACATTCTTCACACGCACTGCGCTTCACTTCACGCAGGCAACATGACCGCCGTGCTTCACATTTCACGCAGACATCATATCCGCCATGCATCACGAGCCGTGGCGTCGTGCTTCACGTTTCTCACAGGCATTACGACCGTCGTGCTTCACATTCTCACGTGT
The DNA here is from genome assembly GCA_963602445.1 of Lachnospiraceae bacterium. Lineage (GTDB taxonomy): Bacteria > Bacillota > Clostridia > Peptostreptococcales > Anaerovoracaceae > Alangreenwoodia. Next base: position 5,672 of record CAVCIY010000067.1, read on the forward strand.
GCTGCTTCCGCCGTATGCACTGCATAAAACGAGTAGACCATAAACATTAACATTATACTACAAATCCGACCTCACGGTCAACATTTCCGCATTTCTAACACATGTATATTTGTTCTGATTCACCGTATATTTGTTCCGAACATAATTTTTGAACATAATCATTTCCCACGCCCAAACGAAAAAAAGCGCCCTGCCATCAGCCAGAACGCTGTTTTTTCTTATATTAAATTTGATTTCTCATTACAGCAGCGAAGAAATCAATTCCTCGTGGCTCTTTGCACTCAGATATGACGGTGCGATATCAAGAACCGTCAGGCATCCTGTCTTTCCTTCGGAAGCGAGTCTGTAGGCCGCTCTTGCATAAGCTATGATTACGCTTGAAGTAAATTCCGGATTTGAGTCAAGCTTCAGACTGTATTCGATAACATGTGTGTTCTCTTCGTTCCAACCGGTCTTTCCTGTGCGTATCACCATGCCGCCGTGCGGAATACCCGCATGATCTCTGAGAAGCTCTTCCTCGCTTATGAAATTCACAGTTGTGTCATACTCGTCAAAATAGTTCGGCATAGTTTTGATTTCATTTTCTACCTTTGCTGCATCAGCACCTTCCTCAAGAACTACGAAGCATTCTCTTGTATGCTTCTGTCTTACGGTAAGCTCAGGATTTTCGCCTGCTCTTACTCTTTCAAGAGACTCTTCTACCGGGATAGTATACTGCTTTGCATTCTTTACACCCTCGATGCGGCGGATTGCGTCCGAGTGTCCCTGGCTTACGCCTCTTCCCCAGAATGTATAATCCTTTCCCGTAGGAAGAATCGCACCGGCATACATTCTGTTTATCGAGAACATACCCGGATCCCAGCCTACTGAGATAATGCCGACATGCGAACTTTCCTTCGCGGCCTTGTCAACATTTGCAAAATGCTGAGGGATCTTCGCATGTGTGTCAAAGCTGTCAACAACATTGAACATCTCGGCAAGCTTCGGCGTCTGTACAGGAAGATCTGTAGCGCTTCCTCCGCACATAATCATAACATCGATCTTATCTTTCCAATCAGCAACGTCAGAAGCGGATGCAACTGCCGCACCTTCTGTCTGAATCTTTACTGAAGAGGGATCTCTTCTCGTAAAAACAGCGGCAAGCTCCATGTCAGGATTCTGCTTAATCGCGCATTCCACGCCTCTTCCAAGATTGCCATAACCGAATATACCTATTCTGATACTCATACTTTTACCTATTTTCCTTTCCGCAGTCTTTTTACTGCATACATCCTCGAAGCCCAGTCTCGGGCATACACTTCCGCACCCCTTTCTCAGGCGTGCACCTCCTCTGACATTTCTCGGGCGTGCACCTCCTCTGACACTTCTCAGGCGTGCACTTCCAAAGCCCGGTCTCGGGCAGAGTTATGGTTGTTCCCTCAAATGCGTTATAAAATTCCAAGCTGTCTGCAAATTCTTGCCGTTATCGCAGCCATTTCGCTGCGCTTAAGTCCTCTGCCCGGATAAAGCGATTTTACACCGTTTTCGTCCTCAACTCCGTTTAAGATGCCCTTTTGCAGGCAGAATGCTGTCGCACTTTGTGCCCACAAAGCGACATCTCCACTGTCAGCATATGAATCAAGCAGATCGCCGGCCTCGTCATACAAATCAAGCAGATCACCGGCCTCGTCCTCGCCGTTAAGCGAAGCATTTTCGGCATAGTTCATAAAACGATAGACGAGCGTGGCCATTTCCTGGCGTGTGATTGCTCTGTCAGGCGCAAAGCTGCTTTCCGAAATGCCGTTTACGATACCTTTTTGGGCACCCCATGCCACAGCCTCTGCATACCACGAGCCGGCAGCAACATCTTCAAAAGGCATATCTGATAACCCTGATGATAATGACGTTTTTTCTGACGCCACCTCTGACATTGTGCTTGCTTCGTTTGACATTCTATATAATACAGTCACTACCATGGCTCTTGTCACCGTCCCGGACGGAGCAAATATATTTTCGCTTACACCATTCATGAGTCCGATGCGGTAAATGCCGTTCAAATCATTGTAAAACCAGTCTCCTGCCGTCACATCGAAAAATACAGCGGCTGACTTTTCGGAATCCGTCTTGCCGTCTGTCGTATCGCCGTCAGTATTGCCGTCGGTTTTGTTGCCGTCAGTATTACCATCGGTCTTGTCTCCGTCTGTATTGCCATCGGTATTATCGCCATCCGTCTTGCTGCCGTCCGTTTTACCGTCTGTCTTGTCATCGGCATTGTCGCCATCCGTCTTGCCGTCGGTCTTATCGCCGTCAGTATTGCCGTCAGTCTTGTCATCGGTATTATCGCCATCAGTCTTGTCGCCGTCTGTCTCGCTTCCGTCTCCTTCACCCTCGGACTTTCCGGCAATTTCCTTTACCGTACATTCTCTTGCATTAGAAACACATTCGCCGCTCTGTCCTTGCGCGGCTGCCTTCTCATATACAGCACATTCGACCTGAACGCTGTTTCCTTCGGTGCCATAAGGCGCATAATCAGTAAATGTCAGCTTTTCCGCGCAGCCGCTTTCTATCGTCACGGCTTGCTCTTCTCTGCCAAGCCGGCACACTCCGCTGAAAGTCTCGGACGTATTGTTGTAAACAACTGTAGACAGACCGCCGTCTTCACCTGTCTCATTTTCTATCGGAGATACGGTACACTTTTTGTCTGCTATTACCTTTCTGACAGCATTTCCGAGATTGAGGATTCCGTAACCGTAATATTCGTCATAACCTGTATCGCCTGTGTCCGTGGCTGTCTGAGTCAAAATATCATAAATCCCCTGTGGTGTAAGTGTCCTGTCAAGGCTAAGAAGAACTGCTGCTGCCCCGCTTACAAACGGCACCGCAAATGACGATCCGCTTTTGCTTCCGTAAGAACCGTTTGAAGTGGTGCTATATACATTCATGCCCGGTGCTGCCAATGACACCTGGTCGTTGTGCTGAGTCTGTGATGATACGACACCTTCTTTATTTACTGCGCTCACCGAGAGCACACCGTCATACGACGCGGGATAAAAATAATCTGCACTGTTTCCGTTTCCGCATGCCGCAACTACGACCACCCCTTTAGAAAGAGCATACTCGACCGCAGTCTTGAAATTCTCTTTATCGGATGAAATTCCCATGCTGAGGTTGATGATGTCACAGTCATAAACATCCACAGCGTCATATATTGCCTTTACAACATAATTATAATCTGTCTTCTTGCTGCCGAAGCACTTTAGCGAAATAAGCGATGCGCCCGGCGCCACCCCGAGAATTCCGGTATTGTCGTCATCTGCCGAAATAATTCCGGCGACGATAGTTCCGTGATTTACACTGTCGTCTAAAGACGTTTCGCCCTCAAGATAATTCTTTCTTTCTATAATCCTTGACAAGTCGCTATGAAGCGTCACTCCGCTGTCTATCACGGCAACCCTCACGCCCTGGCCGATGAGATTGGCATGATATGCGATGTCCGCGTCTATCATATCAAGCGACCACTGAACAGACTTGTCATACGACCCTGCTGAGTACGGAACCGCTGCTGCACCGGCAACTGTCGATGTAAATACAACGATTGCCGCAATCAATGCAGCAGCAAGCCTCACGGCTTTTGGCATTTTCCCTGTCGAAAAAATTCCTTTGCCTTTTTCCTTCTTTTTTCCTTCTTTTCTCATAATAAGTCACCATTAATTTTTTTAATAAGCCAACACTAAAATTATTTAATAAGCCAAGACTAAATTTTTTCTGCACTGTCAAGGAAAATGTCTATTTCCTTCGTCAATCTTCTAAGCTTGCTTTTGAAATCACCGTTTGGATTTTTTATCACGCGAAAATACGGATGCGAACCCCAGCACTTCTTGAGGCGTTTGTCAATATCGGCTGCCTCCTTCACCGATTCGCTTCGTGCGGCATTGTTCTGCTTCTTGCGTATATAAAGCTTTGGATTGTCGAGTGCGAGAGTTGTGAGATGAAATATCGCATCATATCTCATAAGCAAATCCTTTTCGCGATATCCCAATGCTTCCGCCATTTCCGTAAAAGCCTCGTCAGCCATATAGGATTTCCCGTCGAGTGCTCCTCTGTCGCAGATGATCAGGATATCAGGCTTGCTTTTTCCGTCAGATTTCCCGCCGGTCTCCCCATCAGATTTCCCGCCGGTCTCCCCATCGGATTTGCCCCAAAACCCATTATCTTCGCCGATTTTTTTCTTAGCTGCGCTGACTGCCGCCGACTCGAAAATCTTTTCTTTCTGCATTTGGAGCTCGAGCACACGAGACTGAAAAAACCTCTGGCTTTGGCACGTCCACGGGGCAATGCCGCCGAGTATAAGCTCTGTAGCCGTCTCGCCTATGTAGACAACCACATATCCTTTATTTTCATAATATTTTTTCAAGCCTTCCCTTACAGCCGATTTTCCGCCGCATGGGCCGCCTGTCAGCACTATTTTCTTAATATTCATTATTTAAAATCCTCATTCTTACTGCCGCCGAGATCACACACTGTCACCACCGCCGCCGCGTCTGCGTCTCCCTAACCTTTCTCGGCACAGTCACCGCACGCCGCCGCGCCTACAACTTCTCGCACGCCGCCGCATCCGACAGATTCTTTTTCCAAAATGGTATAAAAAGCACCAGCGAGATGAGCATCGCGCATGCGTCGGCAATAGGAGTCGCCCATACGATGCCGGTTACCCCGACCAGAGCATTCATGAGAAACATGCACGGAATGTCAAGCCCGCCTTTCCTGCACATAGAAAGAAACACAGGCTGAAACTTTTTCCCAACCGCCTGGAAAACGGTTATCGAAATCAAAGTCACCGAAATGCAAGGCCCCGTTATGCACATAACTCTCTGGAAAAGCCGACCGTACTGTACAGTCAGCGAATCATCGATAAATGCTCTTACTATCGGACCCGCACACGTAAAGAGGAGTATCGCCCCTACAAGCGCAACGCCTATACTCATCGCGAAAGTGACCTTGATTGTTTTCTTCATACGCTTAAAATTTTTCGCCGAATAATTGTATCCTACAAGCGGAACGACACCCTGAGACATCCCGTTTGCTATTCCAAAAGCAAGCGTATCTATCTTCTTTGCTATTCCCACCCCGGCTATGGCTTCATTGCAATAAGTCGACATCAATTTGTTTAGAGTCGCATTTGAAGCTGTGCTCATAAGGCACATAATAAATCCGGAAAACCCGACAAGTAGAACTTCGGAAGGGATGCCGTCCTTCACACTGTATCTTGCAGGATTCAGTGCGATAGTCGTCTCACTTCCCTCTCTGATAATCAGGATAACGAAATAGACTGTCGCCGCGATATTTGAAATAATGGTGGCTATTGCTGCGCCTGAGATTTCCATATCAAAGACAAGTATCATCAAAGGGTCAAGCACTACATTTATCAGGGCGCCCAAAATCATCCCAAATCCGGCCTGCGCCGAATGTCCCTCCGCGCGGACGAGATGACCAAGCTCGACATTAAGGATAGACGGAGTCGCTCCGAGAGCTATTGTCCAAAATAAATATTTGCGGCAGTAGATGTAAGTATCTTCATTTGCACCGAAGAGCGGAAGGATATGCGAACTGAGTGCATATACAATTATACCATATAAAACGGCTGTCACAATTGATGTCCATATACAAAAAGATGCCGTGTGCTCAGCTTTTTCGCGTTCACCTTTACCGAGGCATCTTGAGATGAGACTCGAGCCGCCCACGCCAAACAGATTTGCAAATCCCGTCATCAAAAACATAAGCGGCATGCAAATATTTGCTGCGGCCACTTGATTGGGGTCTCCTATCTGTCCTATAAAAAAAGTATCTGCCATATTGTAAAAAACCATGACAAGCTGGCTGACAACTGTTGGAATCGCAAGCGTCAGGACAGCCTTGGCTTCCGGCATATTTTCAAACAGATTCCTGTCTTTCTCATTCATTTAAAGCCTTCTCATTCATCATTCATCATTCATTTAAATAAGTCTGCCACAAGATGCAGCTTATAACCGTCAGATTGCACCGGTTCGCACGTATCATTATGATAACTGCAAAATTAAATCGCACCATCACTGTGGTAACCGTAAAATCAAATCGGACTCATCACTGTGATAACCGTAAAATCAAATCGTGCCGGCCACTCTAATCTTCAAAAATCTCATCTTGCATATTTGCAAATATAATTCAACATAATATTATATCATTTTTCAGATTTTTTACAACGAAAACAACCGCCCCCGCGCGACCGAGATTGCGCAAATTAAAAACACCAGCCCCGCACAGCATTCGCCGCGCAAATTAAAAACAGCTGCCCCGTGCGACATAAATCGCACGAGGGCGGCTGTTAAAATCCGATTATTAATTTACGTCTTTACGTCACCAGAAATTTATTGTCATCTGAATGAGACATCCGGTCATCTGCGTTCTGACTAGTCATCCAGCGATTCGTCTGTTGCCCTGTCAAATATAGCAACGACCTCAGCACTTGGCTTTTCAGTCACGAGAGTAGCTATAACGGCTACAACCATACCTATTATGAATCCCGGAACAAGCTCGTAAACGCCGGTGTCTGAGAGGCACAGAAGCCAGATAAGGTCAGCTGCAGCTCCTGCAATAACGCCGGCACATGCTCCCGCATAATTGAAGCGTCTCCAGAAATAAGAGAGAATCATGACAGGACCGAAAGCGGCACCGAAGATGCCCCATGCGTTTTCTACCATATTCATGATAGCCTGAGCACCGGATCCCTTAGAAGAAGCGATGAAATAAGCAACTACAGCAAGAACGATTACTGCGAGTCTTCCCATCCAAAGAGTTTCCCTGTCACTTGCATTCTTGCGGAATACAGGCTTGTAGATATCAGCCGTAAATGAGCTCGATGCTACGAGAAGCTGAGAATCGGCAGTAGATACCGAAGCGGCCAGAATAGCCGCAAGAAGTATGCCTGCGATTGCCGGAGGGAAGAATTTTCTTGCCATTGCGATAAATACAGTCTTCTGCGCACCTACGGTGAGGAGTTCTTCAGCCATTATCATTCTGGCGAAATAAGCGATCAGACAAGCTGAACCTATTGAGAGAACTACCCATATGATAGCTACTGTAGCGGACTTCTTGATCATAGACGGCTTTTCGATAGACATGAAACGTACGATTACGTGCGGCATGCCGAAATATCCGAGACCCCAGCCGAGACCCGAAATGATGTCCTGCCACGAAGCCGAGAAGAGACCTGAACCGAAGTCACAAGTCACTACTTTCCCACCGTCTACATATTGGTAAACAGTTGAAAGCGCCGATGTGTCAAGATTCTGAGTGGCAACTACGATAATAGGAACCGCGAGCAGTGCAACGAGCATCAGGATGCCCTGGAAGAAGTCTGTCCAGCATACTGCCTTAAATCCGCCGAGGAAAGTATAACCGACTATGATGCATGCGAAGATGATCATGGCAGCCTTTTCGCTCATACTAGGGAAAAGCATTGTAAATACAGACGTACCTGCCACGAAAGCCGAAGCTACATAAACCGTAAATGCTACCAGGAAAATAATCGCGCATATAATCTGGAGTACCTTTGACTTCGACGCAAAACGATTTGTGAGATACTGCGGAACAGTGATCGCATCATCAGCCGCCTTACTGAATTTTCTCAGCTTCTTCGCGCAAAAAATCCAATTTGCGGCAGTGCCGAGTGCGAGACCGATTCCGATCCAGATCTGGCCAAAACCAAATGCCAGGATAGAACCTGGCAGCCCCATAAGCAGCCATGCAGACATGTCAGATGCCTGAGCCGACATAGCGGTAACCCACGGACCCATCGATCTTCCGCCGATAAAGTAATCTTCTTCGTCTTTATTGCTTCCGTTAAAGAAGAAAATAAGAGCAACAAAGAAGAGGATTACGAAATATGCCATAAATACAAACATTTCAGCATTCATAATAATAAATCCTTTCCTTAAAAATCAATCACAAAAACCAATTATCAATAATTCTTACCGGCCATTCTCTTGCCGACCATTCTCTTACCGACTATTCTCTTGCCGTCTGCTTTCTTGCCGGCTATTTTCCTGCCGACAATTCGAATGCTGCCGATGACTTAAATGATTCTTAGTGATACTTATATAAAAAATAACAATAAAAAAATAATGCAGCGACGACACGCAGTAATCCAAGCCCTGAAGCCTGCCTGCGGCCACCACCAAAGCACGTTCATTTTATCACGATATTATTTAGAATAAAATATCAACTCACTTCTGAACTATTTTCTGATACAAACATCTTGTATACACATATTTTGGTTGAAATTTGAACAAAAGTATATTAGACTACGGTATAGACATTATACTGGAAGAAAATTAAATCATGATGTATTTTTACCAATACACAGACCGTGCAAGTGAAGCCGCGGAACGTGCAGGGAAAAAACATGAACTGCGTGCCACGCGAACGAAGCCACCGCTGCTCAGACAAAATCATACGAGCAGCGAGCAGAATCACATGAGCAGCACAGACAAAATAACATAAACGGAGCAAACAGTTATGAAAAAGAATTCAAATCAAACAAAAAGCCGTATTGTAACGGCCGCATGGAAATTATTTTATCAATACGGATATGAGGACACTACGATTGACGATATAGTTGCGGCTTCGCAGACATCAAAGGGCTCTTTCTACCATTACTTTGAATCAAAAGATTCGCTGCTCGGGTCACTTTCATATCTTTTCGACGAGAAATATACAGAGCTTCAGGAAACCATGCCTGCCGATCTCGACCCGATCGAAAAGCTTATTTTCATGAACCAGGAGCTTTTTCTCATGATAGAAAATACAGTAACCGTTTCACTTTTAAGTCAGCTTTTCAGCTCGCAGCTTGTGACGAAAGGAGAGCGTCATCTCATGAATCCCGACCGGACTTATTATAAACTTCTTCGTCAAGTAGTCGTGGCGGGCAAAGAGCAGGGCATTTTTCTTGACGAGCTGACTGTCACGGACATCACCAAGGCTTATGCGGTTTACGAGCGCGGGATCATGTATGACTGGTGCAGCTCAGGAGGAAATTATTCCATCTGCCAGTACTCCCAAAAAATGCTGCCGCTTTTCCTTTCCGGCCTGTGCAGAAAACAGACTTCCTAATTCAAACATATTACTGAAATCGGCGACATTTCTAAAGACTGCTGTCGTTCCGACTGCCTGCCGCCGGCTTATCCGATGAATCCCTGCCTGCCTATCG
>CAVCIY010000068.1:0-5807 GCA_963602445.1 Lachnospiraceae bacterium
TCGCTGTCTCCAATCACCGTTCGCCTTCGGCTCCGCTTCTTGGACAGCTGTCGCATGAGACGTACATCTGCTTCTCTGCGTTGCTTGCGCTCCTTAACAAGCAGTGTTACGGCTTCAAGCGGTTCGCTGTCTCCAATCACCGTTCGCCTTCGGCTCCGCTTCTTGGACAGCTGTCGCAGAGGTGTCGTTTCCCAATTAAGCTTCGTCTTCGACTCGCTTAAGTTGGACGACACTCTCAACATGCTCCGTAAATGGGAAGTTGTCATATGCTCTGATTTCGCCGCAGCTGTAGCCGTGTTCTTCCATGAATCTCAGATTTTCGACGAGTGTCTTTGGATTGCATGAGATATATAATATCTGCTCTACTCCGAATTTCAAAAGCTTTGGGAGTGCCTTGTAGTGAATGCCCGGGCGCGGCGGATCGACAACTATCACATCCGGCTTGTCTGCAAGGCTGTCAATTACTTTTAGAACGTCTCCTGCGATAAATTCGCAATTGTCAAGTCCGTTTAGTTTCGCATTTTCTCTGGCAGCAATCACGGCATCCTCCACAATTTCTACGCCCACTGCCTTCTTTGCCTTTAACGCAAGTGCCTGCGTGATCGTGCCCGTGCCGCAATATAAGTCAAATACGGTTTTCCCTTCGATATCGTCTATGAGTGAAAGTGCTTCTGTATACAGTCTTTCAACTGCTTTTACATTTGTCTGAAAAAAAGAAAAAGCGCTTACCTTGAATTCCAAGCCCATAATCTTTTCACGATAATAATCTCTGCCATAAAGAACTGTGCATGATTCATTTGTCACGCGATCCGAAAGATCGTCATTCTTTGTATGAAGAATTCCGGCAATCTCATTTTCCAACGGAAGAGCAAAAATCATGTCCTTGAAAGCCTGTTCGTCAAATTCTGTCTCAGTCGTAGTCACGATATTTATCAAAAGCTCCCCATAAAACTCACTCTTGCGGATTACGAGATTTCTCATGAGGCCGTCGTGATTTCTCTTGTGATAATATCTGTATCCTCGCTCCTTGCAAAAACCGAGCACGGCCCTCACTATCTTGTTGAAATCATCATGGACAAGCTGGCAATCGTCTACATTCAGAATACTCATATATTTGCCCTTCATGTGCATTCCGAGCGTCATCTCCCCGCCCTTTTCATAATTCCCGAAGGTATATTCCATCTTATTTCTGTATCTGTAAACAGTCGGACTTGCCTCAATGCCTGCAAAATGTCCCGTTCTCAATTTCTTTTCTTCTATAATGCTTTGCACAATCTCACTCTTTCGGGCAAGCTGCTGTTCGTAGTCTTCACCCTGATATGCGCATCCGCCGCAAAGTCCCTTTAATCTGCAGGCTTCCATTCGATTCTCCTTTTTCTCTTCTTTATTTTTATGCCGCATCGCCATTTTCGCCTCGGTGAGATTTTTTCGCACGCCGCCGTCTTCGTCTTACCGGAATTTTTCGCACCGCGACACGCCGCCGTATCCTTCTCACCGAAATTTTTCGCGCCGCGACACGCCGCCGTCTCCTTCTCACCGAAATCTATCGCGCCGTCTTTTTCCTTACCACTCCATAGTTTCCAAATCGTTCAAATCATATGGCGTCTCCTGATAAACAAAGTTCAGCCAATTTGAATAAAAGAGATTTGCGTGTCCCTTCCACGTCACCTCAACTCCGTTTTCAGGATTGTCATCCACGAAATAATTAAACGGCATTATAATTCTCTTGCCTGCCGCAACGTCGCGGTCGTATTCTTTCTTTAATGTCCCGCGGTCATATTCCCAGTGACCCTGCAGGAAAATCCAGCGGTTGTTTTTATTTGTAATCAGATGAGGTCCCGCCTGCTCCGACTGCGCAAGGATCTTGAGATCGCCCACACCTTCTACGTCCTTCGAAAAAATCTGCGAATGGCGTGAATGCGGTACATAAAATTGGTCGTCAAATCCCCTTGTAAGCGGCGATTTATAATCCTTTTCAAGCAGCTTGTGCGGAAATACTCCAAATAATTTGTCATCAAGCATGGTCTTTTGGATATCATAATGATGATAAAGTGCCGCCTGTGCGGCCCAGCAAATATGTATCGTACTGAAAACGTTTTTCTTGGTTCGATCCATGAACCCAGTCAGGTCTTCCCAATAATCAACATCCTCATAATCAAGCATTTCCAACGGTGCCCCGGTAATAATCATCCCATCAAACTTCTCATCCTTAATTTCTTCGTAAGATCGATAAAAAAGATTTAAATGGGAAAGATCTTCCTTCTTTCTGTAATCAGTCTCCATCATGATTAAGTGAAGATCCACCTGAAGCGGTGTATTTGCAAGCATCTGAATAAGCTGAATCTCAGTCACTTCAAGTGTGGGCATCAGATTTATGACACCTATTTTAAGAGGTCTGATATCCTGTATCGATGCTCTGTCACTATTCATCACAAAAACATTTTTCTGTTCCAATATGTTATATGCCGGATAATTCGACGGTATTAAAATTGGCATATCGATGCCTCCTCATAAAATATCTTTACTCTTCTCAATTTAATATTTACTCTTCTCAATTTGAAATGATTTTTCTTTGCGTTTTTCCCCACGCTTCGCCGCTCGCCGCGCCTTTGCTACCGCATTAACTTTACCCCATGCTTCGCCGCTCGCCGCATCTTTAACTTGCGGATTTTATAATATGCTTCGATTACTCCGGATATTTGGGCATTGCAACTTGAGGCTTTTGCAATCACGCACTAAAATCACACATTCAACAGCTTGTAATAGTCATCATACTTGCTGTAAAATTCTCTTTTATATTCTATAAATCTGTCTTCCTCAAGTGCCTTTCTTATATTCTTCATAGTATGAACCAGAAAATGAAGATTGTGCTCACTAAGAAGCATCGAGGAAAGTATCTCATTTGATTTGTAGAGATGGCGCAAATACGCCCTCGAATAATTTCTGCATGTATAACAGTCGCACTCATGGTCAAGAGGCGTAAAATCTCTTTCATATTTTGCATTCTTAATCGAAATTCTGCCTTGCGAAGTCATAGCAGCTCCGTTTCTTGCAAGCCTTGTCGGAAGCACGCAGTCAAACATGTCAACGCCGCGTTCCACACCTTCAAAAAGGTGGTCCGGAGTACCTACTCCCATTACATAGCGTGGCTTGTCTTTCGGCAGGTAATCCGTGCAATAATCAAGCACTTCATACATAATCTCGCGCGGCTCGCCCACACTAAGTCCGCCTATGGCATATCCCGGAAGATCCAACTCCGTGATCTCGCATGCGCTTTGATATCTAAGTTCCTTATACATTCCGCCTTGCATTATTCCGAAAAGTGATTGTTTTTCGGTATTTTTGTGAGCTTCCTTGCATCTTTTTAGCCATCTTGTGGTTCTTTCGAGCGACTGCTTCACATATCTGCGATCTGCGGGATATGGTGCGCATTCGTCAAATGCCATCATGATATCTGAGCCGAGGGCATTTTGGATTTCCATTGATTTTTCAGGCGAAAGCATATGTCTCGAGCCGTCAATGTGTGAGTTAAACATCACACCCTCTTCTGTAATTTTTCTCAATGCTCCGAGGCTGAATACCTGAAATCCGCCGCTGTCTGTGAGAATAGCTCTGTCCCAGTTCATAAATTTGTGAAGCCCGCCGGCTTCTTTTATAATTTCGTGACCCGGCCTGAGATAAAGATGATATGTGTTTGAAAGTATAATCTCTGCGCCGAGCTCTTTTACCTGCTCAGGTCTCATTGCCTTTACAGTTGCTGCGGTGCCTACCGGCATAAATACCGGCGTCTCTATGGTTCCGTGCGGAGTGTGCAGACGTCCCCTTCTGGCTCTCGTTCTGCTGTCCGTCTTTAAAAGTTCAAACGTAACTGCGTCCATTTGCTGTCTCCGTGAATCAAATTTGCTGCGCTGTAATTTTTCGTGTCCTCCGGTGAACGGCAAGTAGCTGGCGTCCACTGGGGCCGGCTCTGTGCTTACCAACTCTGCGTTTACCAACTCTGTGCTGATCAACTCCGTGCTGCGGAGTATCAATACTATAGGAATAACTCTGTGCCGTAAGGTATCAATACTATAGGACTAACTCTATACTATAGCGCAAACTCTAACTACATAATAAACATCGCATCGCCGTAAGAGAAGAATCTGTACTTCATTCTTACTGCCTCTTCATAAATCTTCAGCATCTTTTCTCTGTCATACATTGCGGATATAAGCATAAGCAGCGTAGATTTCGGCAGATGGAAGTTTGTGATAAGACAGTCAACCGACTTGAATCTGTATCCGGGATAAATAAATATATCGGTATTTCCCTCACCGGCTTTTATAATGCCGTCTTCTCCGGCGGCACTTTCCAATGTTCTTGTCGACGTAGTTCCGACTGACACGATGCGACCGCCGTTTTTCTTCGTCTCATTTATAATAGCTGCATTTTCTTCGGATATTGAATATTCTTCAAAATGCATATGATGCTCTTCAACAGTATCACACTTTACCGGCCTAAAGGTTCCGATGCCGACATGAAGTGTAACATAAGCAATCTTGACACCCTTTTCTTTTACTTTATCAAGAAGCTCTTCGGTAAAATGAAGGCCTGCCGTAGGTGCAGCAACTGAGCCTTCTTCGCGATTGTATACAGTTTGATACATTTCCCTGTCAATAGCTTCGTCTTCTCTTTCTATATATGGCGGAAGCGGTATGTGCCCATGCTCCTCAAGCATGTCATGAAAGCTTCCGTCATACGAAAATTCTACAATTCTTGTTCCGTCTTCACTATAATCAAGAATCTCAGCTGAGAACCTGTGTCCGTCTTCCGTTGAAAAATCAACGATACTGCCCGGTTTAAGCTTCTTTCCCGGCTTTACCATTGCTTCCCACTTGTCACCTTCAATTCTTTTTATGAGAAGAAACTCCGCCTTTGCACCCGTCTCACGCTTTATGCCAAAAAGCCTGGCCGGTATAACTCTTGAGTCGTTCATCACCAGACAATCGCCGGGCTTAAGATAATCAAGCACATCATAGAATTTCCTGTGATATGTCATGTCATTTTCCCTATCAACAACCAAAAGTCTCGCTTCATCTCTTTTTTCCTCCGGATATTGAGCTATCAACTCCAAAGGAAGGTCGTAATCAAAATCACTTATTAGCACTCTTATTTAACCTCTGTTTCTGTATATTCCTACTTAATTTTTCTGCTTGCACATGCTACGCTTGCGCCTAATATATGTGCCTGCACATATGGCTCTCGTCTGCCTGATCACTATACATGCACATGCCACTCGCTTGCCTAATCTCTGCGCCGACACACGCCTTACGCCTACCCGATTTTTGCCTGCACACGCCCTGCATACGCCTCACACGTGTCTAATCTCTGTGCCTGCACATGCTGCACGCGGCAAATCTCCTCTGCGCCTATTTGACCTCTATTCCCGTATAATAGAATTTTAATATCTGCCTGTAATTAAAGCCCATCTTTGCCATTTGCTGTGCGCCTTGCTGTGACAATCCGACACCGTGTCCGTATCCTCTTCCGCTGATGATAAGCACATCCGAATCAGAATTAAATACAACCGTCATGCTTCCTGATGCCGTACTTGAACCTGTAACTACAGGAATCTCGTCGTCTGTATCATTTTGGGTATTGTTGCCGCCGCTATTATCTTTGCTGCCGCTTCCATTGCTGCCGGAATCGCCATCATCTGTACTGATGCCATTGTTGTCGGTATCATCATCTGTGCTGATGCCGTTGTTGTCGGTGCTGCCGTTGTTATTTGTGCTGCCGTCGTTGGTGCTGCCGTTGTCCGACGAGGC
>CAVCIY010000069.1:0-33222 GCA_963602445.1 Lachnospiraceae bacterium
GCATCCGGCTCCTACGCGGTTTCCACTTCCGGCACCTCCGCGATTTTCGTATCTCCGGCATCTCCGCAATTTCTACATCTCCGTAGCATCCGGCTCTTCCACGGTTTCTGTATCTCCGGTTCTTCCGCAGTTCCCACTTCCGGCTCTTCCGGCACATCCGCGATTTTCGCATCTCCGGCATCTCCGCAATTTCCACAGCTTAGGCTTTTGCGATGCCTAATCATCCTGTGCGTCACGCTCGTAAGCTTCTATTATTCTCTTTACAAGCGGATGTCTGACAACGTCATTTTCCTTCAGAATTGCAAATTCTATACCCTTTATATTTTTAAGCACACGCTGAGCATCCATAAGCCCAGATGATTTCTTTTTCGGAAGGTCTATTTGCGTGACATCACCTGTGACCACAGCCTTCGAGCCGAAACCAAGCCGCGTGAGAAACATCTTCATCTGTTCTTTAGTGGTATTTTGTGCTTCGTCGAGTATAATAAATGAATTGTCGAGGGTACGTCCTCTCATATATGCCAGCGGAACAACTTCTATAACTTCTCTTTCCTTGAGTCTGAGTGCGGCGTCGCGCCCCATGATGTCAAAAAGTGCATCATACAAAGGGCGCAGATACGGGTCAACCTTCTCCTGAAGATCCCCGGGTAAAAATCCCAGACTCTCACCTGCTTCAACAGCCGGCCTCGCAAGAAGAATCTTTTCTATTTCTTTATTCTTATACGCATTTACCGCCATGGCTACCGCGATATAAGTCTTTCCAGTTCCGGCAGGTCCGATCCCGAAAACTATATCATTTTCCCTGATCATCTTCACATACCGGCTTTGACCCGCAGTCTTTGCTCTCACAGGCTTTCCGCGATGTGTAAAGCAGATTGTGTCACTGTCAAGTCTGCTCGTTCTGAGAGTCTGTGACTCAGAATTCAAAGATATCACATATTCTCTCTTATGATCATCAATCGGCTCTCCTTTCTTTGAAAGCCATATAAAATCAAGCATTGCATTCCATGATTTTGTCACGTCACCCATGCGGACGATAAGTTCGTCACCTCGCTGAATCACCTCAGAACCGAAAGCCTCCTTTATAAGCTTCAAATTTCGGTCTTCACTTCCGAAAGCATCCGCAACAATCTGTGAATTTTCTATCGTTATCCTTTTCTCATTTTGTTCATATTCTGTGCCTTTGTTTTGCAAGCTGAACATACCTCCGTATTTTCCAATTAATTTTCACCATGTATTTCAATTTATTTTGCAGCATATTTCTCGGCGCACTTACCTATATATTTACTGAGGCACCTGCCTATGCATTTTCTCACGCGCTTTCCTATGCATTTTCTGAGGCACCTGCCTATGCATTTTCTCACGCACTTTCTTACGCATTTACTGAAGCTCTTGCCTGCGCATTTTTTCTCACACTTTCCTGCGTATTTCCCAAGACATTTCCGGCGCTTTTTTCGGCGTTTTTCTCGGTACTTTCTCCGACGTTTTTCCACCGTATTTTCAATCACGCTTCTTAGCGTATTTCCTACTTAAACTCTCAATATACATGCTCTTTTTAATCATAATTTCGTCAAACATTATCCGCCTTAAAAAAGCGGCATTTTTAGGCTGTCGACATATCTTCGAACGTTATAAATATTCCGACACAACTTCGGACATTTTCAAAATTCTGACAGAGCATTAGCTTTGCTTCAGGATTTATTAATACCATTATATTTTTTTCAGAGCAAAACTGCAATATGAAAGTTGGTATCTCTAAAAATTCAAAATGTTGGCATCTCTTAAAATTCAAAACGTCATTTGTTGCCACACCTAACGCGGCCAAATCGATCTTAATCACAAAAGCAAAATCGCCCCTCTGCAAACAAAACCCCCGGAACCGAAATTCCGGAGGCTCTGCCTGTAGTTATAGCTATTTTTTAATTACTATTTTTATGGTTAATCGTGGAAAATCAAACTATTTTGCTGCTTCCTTTGCGTCAAAGATAGCTGACAGTCCGCCCCATTCTTCCTGGAAGATTTCGAGAGGCATAGTCTTAGGACCGCCTTCAGGAATAATAGGCATGAATTCCATATGATCGAGGATGTCCTTCTGAATGTCAACGCCAGGAGCAACTTCGATAAGTTCAAGACCCTTTTCGCAGCTTCTTAATACACATCTTTCAGTGATGTAGAGAGCAGGCTTTCCTGCCTTAACTGCTGCAGGAGCGTCATAAGCAATCTGCTCTGACTTCTTTACAAACTTCTTAAGCTTACCTTCCTGATCGATAACGAGCTTTCCGTCTTCGATATGTTCCTTAAGGCCCTTTGCAGTGAATGTACCGATGAAGCATGCACGGCTAGCACCTGCTGTAATATTTGTAAATCCGCCTACGCCGAGAGTTACGCCGTTGAGCTTAGATACGTTGATAGAACCGTCTTCCTGTACTTCTGAGAGGCCAAATGCACCAAAGTCAAGACCTGCGCCATCAAACCAGTCGAAGTGATCCTTCTGATCACAAGACCATTCATTGTTGAAGTGAGTTCCGAAAAGTGTACCACCGCCAGGTACTCCGCCTACAGAACCAGATTCTGAAATCATAGTGATTGCGTCGATTTCGCCTTCTTCTGCAAGAACGCCGCCGCAGAAAGTAGGAAGACCGATACCGAAGTTGCACATCATTCCTCTTTCGATTTCCATTACAGTTCTTCTGATAATAACCTTCTTAGGGTCGAAAGGCATAACTTCAATCTGATCTACAGGAACCTTAATTTCACCAGTAAGTCCAGGCCAGAAGTTTACAGGTCTTTCATATGGATTTGTGAGAGCTCTGCAGAGGAGTTCAGGATGCTCCATAGGAACGATATAGTCAACGAGGTTTCTGCCTACCTTAACGAGCTTAGGATTTAATGAACCTGCCTTAGCGATTCTTTCTACTTCTACGATTACCTTTCCTCCGCAAGCCTTTGCCGCACGAGCTACTGCACCCAGCTCGAGGTTGAGGCATTCATTTTCGCAAGTGAGGTTGCCGTTTTCATCAGCAGTAGTTGCTCTCATGATACCAAAGTCAATCTTAGGAATGCTGTAGAAGAGATAATCTTCACCCATCATATCAGGAACGTATTCTACGAAACGTCTTCCGCCCTTAGCAGCAACCATTTCATCATACTTCTTAGCGCTGTCATTCAGAGCACCGCCCTCAACACGTGAGTCCATGAATGTTCCGAGACCTACCTTTGAGAGTACGCCAGGCATGCCTCTTCCGATTTCTGTATACATCTGAAGCATTGCTCCAAGCGGCATATACCAACCCGGGAGTCTGTCTTCTTCGATCATCTTAGCGATTGGAGGTGTAGTAGATTCGTGTGAGGAAATGTCAAGTGCGAGAAGTCCGTCGTGAGCCCAGCACTTGCCTGCACGGAAACCTGCAGCATGAACATTTATCATATTCTTTGGAGAACCTGTCTCAAGGAATCTCTTCTCAACTGCAAGACCTACTTCTTCAGGCCAACCTTCACTACCAAATGAAACACCTACAACGCAGCATCCGTCGAAGAACATATCAGCTGCTTCTTTTACAGATATAATCTTTGCCATTTTCTTTCTCCTTTTCCGTGCTCTTTGCCGGAACACACTCTTAACATAATTTTTTTCAGTACTCTTAACATTGGCACATTTAAAAGCACTTTTTTCACTCTTTTTATTTACTCTTTACTCTTTACTATTTTTCAAATATCTGTCTTGCACCGGCATCAGACTCACGTGTGCCACTCCGTTCGTCCTTTTTTACTCTGCACATCAAGGAACTGTCGGTGCATGATTCCTTCTGTACAATTTCTCTTAACATAACTTTGATATGATTATCGGATTTCTGCAGAAATCAAAGCGCATATTAGCAAATGATAATCCCATTTCGTTTTCGCATTTCGCGCGGGCAATATATTTGTCATACGCTTTATCACCATGGCAATAATACACTTATGGTACTTTTTGGTCAATACCCTTGCTATTCGTGTATTGCATACTTTTATGTTCATATAAAATTGTATATTTGGGTCATCTATGTAATACTATCCATGGACAATTCTCGTGTAACTCACTCACACAACTTTCTTACAAATTTCGATAATTGTTCGCATACCATACAAAAACATAAATGACCAAAAATAGAAATACTCTTCTTTTCGGAGGGTATTTTTATTTTTTATGCATTATTTTTACTCTCATATGTTCCCAAACCAGCAGCCGTCCTCGCAGCCTGCCTCATCTTCACAGTCGCTCTCGCAGCTGCTAACCGCCTTCACAGCTTCCTCTTCCCCGCAGTCGCTCTCGCAGCTGCTGACCGCCTTCAAACATGCATAAGCGGGACAAGTCTCACTCGTCCCGCCTACGCTTATGGTTTGTAATTATTTAATAGTAAACGAATCCGGAGGTTTTTGCCGTAATTCGCACTAAAAACGTATTATGTCACGGCACTTTCGCTAAAACATCTCTGCTTCGCTTAAATTTTCCTGCTTCGTATAAAAATCGCAGTTTTGCTAAAGTATACTTACCTCGCTTAATTTATTCTACTTATCATAGAAGTACTTGCCGAGACCGCCCCATTCTTCCTCGAAAATCTCCGCAGGCATCAGCTTTGGACCGCCTTCAGGAATTATAGGTTTAAATTCCATCTGATCAAGAATCTGAGTCTGAAGATCGATTCCAGGTGCAATCTCGATAAGCTCAATGCCTCCTTCAACTGCTCTAAATACACATCTTTCAGTTACATAAATAACTTCCTTGCCTTCCTTGACTGCCATAGGAGCCGAGAATGAAACCTGAACACATTTCTTAACAAACTTCTTGTATTTTCCTTCCTGAACAATCTTCATCTTGCCGTCTTCGACAGCTGTCTTTATGCCTGCTGCGGTGAAAGTACCGAGTATGATTGCTTTTCTTGCCGTAGTGATGATATTCATAAATCCGCCTACGCCGATGATTTTACCATTCAGAGCGCTTGTATTCATGTTGCCGTAAGGGTCAACCTCTGAGAGCCCGAAAGCACCCATATCAAGGCCTTCACCGTCAAACATGCAGAAATGGTCACCCTGGTCTGTAGATGCTTCTACATTATAATGCGAACCGAAGTCCGGGCCGATTGCAGGGACGCCGCCGATATTTCCCGATTCCGAAATCAGTGTAATGTCGTGTGAAACACCTTCCTCATCCATGATATTTCCAACCTTCTGCGGCATGCCGAGGCCCAGGTTTGCTTTCATTCCTGCCTTGAATTCCATGGCCGCTCTTCTTGTGATAACCTTGATACCGTCCATAGGAAGCGGATGTGATCCTGAAGATTCCATAGGAACTCTGCATTCACCGGACATCGAAGGATTGTAAAAGCCGCCTACAGAAACCATCTTATATGGGATATCCTTTTCTTCAGTCAGAACGATGTAATCCACATAGATTCCCGGAACCTTTACCATCTTTGGATTGATGCTTCCAGCCTCAACTATTCTTTCTACTTCTACAAATACCTTGCCGCCGCATGCTCTAACTGCCTGTGCAAGTGTCAGCATTTCGAGATTTACATGTTCTTTTTCTATTGAAATATTGCCGTTTTCATCAGCATAGGTACCTCTCAAAAATGCGTGTGTGAAAGGATAGCCCTTGTAGAGAAGCCATTCCTCTCCCCTGAAATCAGGAATGTATTCTACCCATTCTTCATCAAGATCTCTAGCAGCCTGAGTAATCTTTCCGCCGTCCTGTCTAGGATCTACAAACGTATCGAGACCAATCTTAGAAAGGCAGAAGTTTACACCTCTTGACTGTTCCTTATAAACCTGAAGCATAGTGCCGAGCGGAAGATTCCAGCCGGCAATCTTTGTACCTTCACTAAGATATCTCTGTGTGACTACGGAGCATCCTACATGTGATGCGATCCACTTAGTCATGAGACCTTCATGCATGAGAGCATCTTCGCATCTTCCCTTCTTTGGATTGAAATCACCTGATCCGGCTGCGTGAATATATGTAAGACTCTTAGGATGACCAGTCTCCAAGAATCTTTTTTCAATCGCATTCATAATCGCTTCCGGAACGCCCGCAGCGCCAAATGATGCCGCTCCGATTACTGATTCGTCAGGTACCAAATATGCCGCTTCAGCAGCTGTAATAACCTTTGCCATAAATAACCTCCTGATATTTAACTCACTCTCCGGCTGCCCATAACCTTGCCGGCAGCCGCACTTTCTTATACTCATATTTTATATGTATGAATATTGTTTGTCAACATATTTTATGTATAAATTTTATTGTTTTACGTTTTTTTGCTTTGCTAATTGTTTGTCTCAACTATTATTTTGTCTTATAATTGTAAACCTGAACGGTTCCACGCCGCTGATTCATCCTAAACTATTCCTCGCCGCTGGTTCATCCTAAACTATTCCTCGCCGCTGGTTTTCCGCTAAACACACATCGTTATTAGAGCATGATGATTTCCCGCCGCCGATTTATCGACAATAACTCCACGCCGAAAACAAAAAAGAAGCCTATATATCCGGAGTTGAAGAAGAAAAATTTTAATTTCCTTCATTTTCTCACAGATATATAGGCTAATAATTACTATTTTTGCATATATAATTTTCTATTTCTGCATAGTGAAACGCAATTTGCGCATATATTTTTTCGTTTCTTGCATCTACAGAATTGATTTATGCATAAAGTTTGACCGTTTTGCACCACTTAGTGAGCACTTTGAACCTATATTCAGAATTTCTATAATAAAAATCCGAACTTCGACAGCAAAAATCATATCTGTCAAGGAACATTTTTATGTGTTCTTCGATGCTTTTGCGGTACTTTTTGGATACTTTTAAATACTTTTTTACCGCTCTGCTATGACGCTTTTCTGCAGTATCTTCTTAATGAGTATCCTCTTAATGAGTATCCTCTTAACGACTATACTCTTAACGACTATACCCTTAACGACTATATTCTTAATAAGTATATTCTTAATAAGTATACTCCTAATTACTATGCTGATTTACTATTTATCAGCATAGAAATACTTGCCAAGACCGCCCCATTCTTCTTCGAAAATCTCTGCAGGCATCATCTTTGGACCGCCTTCAGGGATGATCGGCGAGAATTCCATCTGGTCAAGAATCTGAGTCTGAAGATCGATTCCCGGTGCGATTTCTATAAGCTCGAGTCCGTCACGAACAGCTCTGAATACACATCTTTCAGTTATATAAATAACTTCCTTGCCACTCTTAACTGCCATAGGTGCTGAGAATGAAACCTGCGTACACTTCTTAACAAACTTCTTGAATTTTCCTTCCTGAAGGATCTTCATCTTGCCGTCTTCGACTGCTGTCTTGATTCCTGCAGCTGTGAATGTACCGAGTACAACCGCTTTTCTTGCTGTAGTGATGATATTCATGAATCCGCCTACGCCGATGATTTTGCCATTCAGAGCACTTGTATTCATGCTGCCGTAAGGGTCAACCTCAGAGAGTCCGAAAGCACCCATGTCAAGGCCTTCGCCATCAAACATGCAGAAATGGTCACCCTGGTCTGTAGAAGCTTCTACATTATAATGTGAACCGAAGTCCGGACCGATCGCAGGAACTCCGCCGATATTGCCTGATTCTGAAATCAAAGTAATATCGTCAGAAACGCCTTCTTCATCCATGATATTGCCAACCTTCTGCGGCATACCGAGACCTAAGTTTGCCTTCATTCCGGATCTGAATTCCATAGCAGCTCTTCTTGTGATAACCTTGATACCGTCCATAGGAAGCGGCTGTGATCCTGAAGATTCCATAGGAAGTCTGCATTCGCCGGACATTGAAGGATTATAATAACCGCCTACAGATACCATCTTAAATGGAATATCCTTTTCAGGAGTAAGTACTATATAATCAACGTAGATTCCCGGAACCTTTACCATCTTTGGATTGATAGTTCCGGCTTTTACGATTCTTTCTACTTCTACAAATACCTTGCCGCCGCAAGCTCTTACTGCCTGGGCGAGTGTCAGCATTTCGAGATTTACGTGTTCTTTTTCTATAGAAACATTGCCGTTTTCATCAGCAAAGGTACCTCTCATGAAACCGTGTGTGAAAGGATATCCCTTATAGAGAAGCCATTCCTCGCCTCTGAAATCAGGAATATATTCTACCCATTCTTCATCAAGCTCTCTTGCGGCCTGAGTAACCTTACCGCCGTCCTGTCTAGGATCTACAAACGTATCGAGACCGATCTTAGAAAGACAGAAATTTACGCCTCTTGACTGTTCCTTGTAAACCTGAAGCATGGTACCCAGCGGAAGATTCCAGCCGGCAATCTTTGTGCCTTCGCTAAGCATCTTCTGAGTCAAAATAGAACAACCCGTATGAGATGCGATCCATCTTGTCATGAGGCCTTCATGAGCAAGAGCATCTTCGCCTCTTCCCTTCTTTGGGTTGAAGTCGCCCGAGCCTGCAGCATGAATATAAGTCAGATTGCAAGGGTGGCCTGTTTCAAGGAAACTCTTTTCAATCGCATTCATAATCGCTTCAGGTACGCCCGCAGCACCAAATGATGAACAGCCGATAACCGAACCGTCAGTTACGAGAGCAGCAGCTTCTGCTGCAGATATTACTTTAGCCATAACAAAAACCTCCTGTAATTCACTCACTCGAAAAGTTGCAATTTGCATATATAACCATAAAAAAAATATGCACTCACACAACATTCCTTTTTCTTACGATTTTATTATATAAGCACACTTATAATATGTCAACTGATTACCTTTTTGTAAGTTATATTCGCATAACGGATTGAACATGCTTGTTTTGGCATAATAGTGCACAGTGAGAGCTTTAAGTTAAAAGATAAAATTGAAAATATTTTTGATACTATAAAACACATCCCATAACATGACCCGGGACTTTCCGCGATATGACAGACCGCATCACATAATGCGGCATGGGGATTTTACGTGTTATCGTGTTTTACGACGGAGAAATTCATAATACCCTTCATCCCTTATATGAGCCTTATATGCGCAAAAAATAAAAAAGCCGAGTTTCCTCGGCTTTTTTGTGATTCGAAGATCATGCCATTACTCTTGGGCGAGCGGATCAGACTTGCTCTTTTCCTTCATGGCGTCTGAAACAGTCTTAAATTCAACAAAATCCTCTCCGTCTTTTCTGATAAATGCAGTATTTACCTCTGCGTCGAGCAGCGGAATAATAGAAGGATCGAAGTTTGCAATGACATTCAGAGGGAAAATATTTGAATTTTCCGTATCTGTCGTATACTCTCTGCTTTCGTCTCCGGCAAAGAATCTCCATCCTGAGTCAGGGAAGTTCTTAAAAGGAGTTTCTCTGTAGACATAGCAAGGCTTAGCTCCGTCAAGACTTATTCTGTCTGAAACAAAGCATCCCTTTTCCGATGTTACGAGCATCTCGAGTTCGTCTTTATTTAGTGTAGGAAAATAATCTTTCTTGACATACCAGTTGAAGATTTTCCATACACATACTTCTTCATCTTCAAACAAACGACGTACCATAGAGAGAAATTCGTCAAACATGGCTTCAGTCTCTGCTATGTCAAATCCGGAATTCTTATATGTTGAATATGTACCGCCCGCAACAAAGCTTACCGCAAAATCAGCCCAATTGTCGAATGATTTTAAAAGCGGCTTCATAAGGTCTTCGAGCATCTTTCTTGCTGTCGGTTCATCATAATATTCGATATAAATAGATTCTCTGATAAGCTCTACACCAAGAGCAATATCCCATGCAAAGAAACCGGGAACTCCCGTAACAGGCATCATCATGTCTGCAAATTCCTTGCACTTCATGAAGCTTTCCTTAGCAGCCGGACGCATCTTATCAATTTCCTTGCGGAAGTCTTCATTTTGATTGTACATGTCAAACTGGGCAAACTGCCAATGAGTGCCTCTGAAGCAGGCATTGCCTATGGCTTGATTTGCTGATTTGTTGTCATAAATATTGAAATTATCCTTAAGATAATTCTGTACCACGTCGCGCTGAGCACCTACTCCATTAACATCTTTAAGCTGGATTGACGTAAAATCACTGTGCTTCATAAGGGAATGGACAGCCGCAACCAAAATCTGAAATTCATCATATTTTACATATTTGACTTCCGGCTTTAAATCTGCGATTGATTCTTTAAAAGCTTCGAGTTCGGCAACGAAATTTTTTGTAAAATCTGCCATCTAAAGTCACCTCTTCCTATTATTTTAAATATTTCGGTTCAGCCTGATCATACAGTTATGAGTTAAAGTATTTTGCTCTTTCAACGGACAAAACATTTTGCACTAGAATGTCAAAATATATAATCAGGAACTGAAATTATAATCAGGAACTGAAATATTTTACACAATGTGAGATGTGTTTTCTAAAAAAGCTACACCAGACCGTAATCCGGTGTAGCTAAAGTCTTTCTATTTAGGTTTATAGCCTAATGTGGCTTACACCTACCGTGCTGCCTAAGCAGTCACTTCCTTATACGACTTGTCTTTTTTGCTTACTCTTATTCTGTGAGTGTGCAAGTCCATGAAGGCATAGGGAACTTTTCAGGAACTTCCCAGTCGATCATATCATGCATCCATTCTGCTCTCTGTACGAAGATATCGTGAGCGAGAGGAACAGGTGGGTGGCAGATCCACTGAGGGTCGAATTCGTTCTTAACCTTGAGGAGCCAGATATGGTAATTTGGACCATACTGAGGACCTGTGAGGAAGAGTGGCTGGTGAGGGCCGAGGTGTGAAGAATAGAAGTTGCCTTCGATATTCATCTTTGAAGTCTGGAGGAAGAATCTGTCAACATATGAAGTATCTTCGTCCTGATCCCAGTAAATCAAGAATTCTGAATAACCCTGGTGACCGCCTTCGAAGAGCTGGAACCAACCTGGATCGCCGAAGTCTGGGAAGAGTGGAGGTGTAAATTCAGTAGCCTTGAGGGCTGCGAATGATTCACCGTGAGGTACAGACTGGTTGAGTGATTCGATAACGAATTCAACTGATACATAAGAACCAGTCATGAGCCACATGCCTGCAGAGTCTGCATTCTTGAGCCATGATTCATCAGAAGGCTTAGTTCTTCTTGAGTGACCGTCATGTTCCTGTACGATCTGTTCGAGAACTTCCATTTCATAATCGAGCTGTTCTTTGTTTGCATAGCCGATTACCATTACTCTTACGAGGAAGAAGTTAGCGAGTGATTCTTCGTCTTCCTTAAGCCAAATGTCCCAGAATTCTTCCTTATCTTCTGCCTTAGCGATAGCTCTCCAGAATACAGGAACCTTTGTACAAGCAGCACCTACTTCGCAAGCGCCGATTTCATACATCATGCTTACCTGTCTAGCCTTATCAGGAACCTGATAGTTGATCCATCTGATTCTGTCCTGATCGAGTGCCAGTGAAGTATTTGGAGCGATACCCTGTGGCTTTGGAGATTCTTCGAGGAATGGCAGGTACTTAACAGCCATTCTTGTTACGATACCCATGCAGCCTCTGAGACCTGTGAAGCCTCTGAGCATGAATCTGAGGTCAGGACCAGGACCTTCGCCCCAGAACGGGTCATCACTGTTTGAAAGAGAACCCATCTTAACCAGTTCGCCGTCAGGTAATACTAATTCAGTACCGAGAATTCTTCTGTGCGGAAGACCGATCTTCAGAGAGATTGGTGACCAACCGTCGCCGAGGAGGTTAGCGATAGCAGAGCACTGAGCACCACCACCACCGATTACACCGTAGCAACCCTTGTTGAATGCTTCCTGCTGTAATGAAGAATAGATGATTCCAGGGCCGATATCAGCATACAGATGCTTTTCGTCCCAATCAAAGTACTGCATTCTCTTCATGTCGATGATAAGTTCGTCATCAACGTGGCAGTGAGTCTTAGGACCATAGAAACCAGTTGCATAAGGAACGTAAGGGATGCGATATCTGTTGCAAACCTTAACTATTCTCTGGAGTTCATCAGCATCCTTAGGAAGAGCAACTGCAGCCGGAAGAACTGTCATTACTCTTTCATAACCGAGACCAGCTTCATAACCGCCGGGACCTGATTTGTAACCCTGCATGATAACTGGATCTTCGGAGATATATCTAGCACCTACTATAGTTTCGATTGCCTTATAAGCTTGTTTTAAAATAGCCATTTACTACACCTCCCTAGACTAAAGAGCCATAACGATAAGTTCAGTGATATCGATAGCCTTGATACCATCCTTCTTATCTGCATACTTATTGAATGCGTCCTTGCACTGAGGATCAGCAGAAACGATAGTTTCGATACCGCAGTGCTTAGCTTCGTCAAGACGGTGACCTGTAGCGAATTCTGTCAATGCAGGGAAAGCGATGTCTGTACCACGGCCTGCGCAGATATCAAATGCGTTTTCTCTGATTCTGATAAATTCAGTATTGTCAGCGCCCGGAACAGCAGCCATGATAGTTCTAGCCTGTGCATACAGACCCTGTCTGCCTCTTCTTCTTCTCTGACCTGGATAGATCATACCCATCCAGCCTCTTTCGCCCTTATAAGGAGTCCAGTCGTCGCAGAGTCTTGAAACTGAAGAAGCATCATGATAAGCCATTCTTGTGTCGATAGGTGTAGTCAGTACGAGAGTACCTTCTTCGATTGCGGCAGCAGCGAGTTCCATGATATGAACTACCTTGAAGCCGAGGTCAGCTGTAGCGATGTTGAGGAGCTTAGGGAAGTCAACCTTAAACATTCTGTAAGCTTCAGCATCAGAGATAACAACCTGAGTTGCGCCTGTAGCCTTGATAGCTTCTACAGTTTCCTTAGCAATCTTTCTTGCTTCGTCTACCATACCGATAGAGAATGCTACATTACCGTCGTTCTTTTCATTTTCGAGAAGCATGAAATCGATGCCGAGCTTTTCAAGGATAGTAGCTGTAGCCTTAGCGATTTCAGGATTCTTGTATGAAGTGTTGTCGCCAACATAGTAAAGAGTGTCAGCCTTAGCAGCAACCTTAACGTCCTTTGCCCAAGCTTTTCTGTCGCCCTTTTCGCCATAGATATTGCCTGTAGCAGCAACCTTTTCGAGAGCAGCCTTGTGAGCAGGAAGAGGAGCAGCGCCGTCCTGAACAGCCTTAACTCTTAATGATTCTAATGAAAGATTAACTTCGAGGTCTAGGTTTCTCTTACAAGCAACGTCGCAAGCGCCGCAGAGTGGGCATGCATAAATAACGTTGAGGAGAGTCGGAGTCCAACTAAGAGTACCGTGAATAACGCCAAGACCGATTCTCATCTTGCCCATAGCGCCATAAGCATCGAAGTCATTGTAAAGGTTTGCCGGGCATCTTACATTCCAAGTTACACCAGGATTGTAAGTATGTTCTACCCAATAGCAGCCCTTGCACTTAATGCAGTGGTCCATATCATACTTGAAGTTGTTGATTTCTTCAATGTTGAATTCTAATGGAGTTCTCGGAGTGTCATATCTGCCGTGTGAGTTGCCTTTACCGGTACCATAAGCCGGATCGATCTTAGACAGCTTATAACGGTCGCCTGTCAATCTCTTATCCTTAGCGACTTCAGCGGCATATTCCATGTTCTTCTTAGAAACGGATAAATCAAAACGTTCATCTCTTGCCATAGTCAATTTGCCTCCCTTCAAACTAGAAACATAACTTGCCAGGATTTAAGATATTCTTTTCGTCAAAGATGTTCTTAATTCTCTTGAGTGTAGAAGTATAACCGCCAGCTCTGTTGTAGATTACAGGAACGAGGTTTCCGTAAGGTCTGGTGAACTGAGCACCTTCATTCATCATAGCTACGCCTGCTTCATAAACGATAGCAGCGATTTCAGCCTTTTCAGCTTCATTAGCAGGATCATAGAAGAATGTAAATTCAACCTGGCATGCACGGTTGTGTTCGATAGGCTGTACATATGCACCAACCATAGTGTGTGGATAAGTGTGCTTAGCAAGAACTTCGTCCATGATAGCCATGTACTTACCACAATTTTCAGGTCTAGCGATGAAGAACATATCTTCATAAGCGCCATAAGCCTTAGTCTTCCAAGAAGGACCATCCCAAGGAGTCTTCAGGAACTTCAGCATCTTTCTGCCAAGACCAGGGAATCCAGGTAAAGCTTCCTTGAAGCTGATGTCCTTGAATGCCTTGTTGATCATTTCAGTTATATACTTTAATTCGTAAGCAATCTTCTGTTCTGGGAGTCTCTTTACGCCGCTGAGTACGAATGCGAGAGTCCACTTAGGAAGCTTTGCGCAAAGAGCAGGAATTTCTGCAGCATCTTCTGCGAGAACTGTAGCGAGGTCAACATTGTTGAGGAGAACTACTTCCTGACCTATTCTTCTAGGCATTACTCTGTAGAGGAATTCATTTGCATAATCGATATCATCGATAGGAGCGAAATAGATCTTGTCTAATGTGCTCTTTAATTCGATCTTAGCAGTCATCCAAGTAACGATACCCATTGTACCCTGAGCACCCTGTACTATACGATAGAAGTCAAGTCCCGGGCCAGATGGGTCAACACCTCTTGAAGGTGTGTAGTTACCGATGCTAGGTGTGTTGTCAGCTGCGAAGCCGTGAACTGAAGCAGAACCTGATCTGAATACAGATCCGTCACCCCAAACGATTTCGAGAGACTGAGTTATTTCACCATATTCATAAGTAGTATTTGTAATAACGCAACGATCAAGTGTGTCAGACAGAACTGATCTGTTGCCAAGCGGTGTGAACGGCATCATGATACGAGCACCGGCTGCATCAACAGCTTCGTACATCTGATTCCAAGTTACACCTGGCTGGAAACGAACAAATTTGTGCTTTGTGTCGATCTCCAGAATCTTGTTCATGTTCTTCATGTCGATAATGATACCGCCCTGTGCAGGAATAGTACCACCATACATATGTGTCTGAGAAGAAACAGGAACTACAGGAATGTTGTTTTCATAGGCATACTTAACTACCGCAGCAACTTCCTCAGTGCTGTCAGGCCATACAACTGCATCTGCATAACCTGCAGGCAGGAGAGACATATCAGTAGCATAAGCTTCGAGATCAGCCGCAGCGTCGCTTACTTTAGCAACCAGCTTTTTGAGTTCATTAATCATAAACTCGCTTCCTCCTTTCAAAATGAAATTACGATACAACGTATTGCTTACATTACCATACAATTATGAACTTCACTTAAATTTAATCGGCATTGTCGCAAACCTACCGGAACTCTATCGACATATCCTTTCGCAGCCATCCGGAAGATGCATATGCGATGGACCTTTGTCTAGTTTGGACACTCAGTTGCATTCATACTGTAATCATTAAGTTAAGCAGTATCATAATTTTATGAGCATAAAGCTCCCTCTATTTTATATCGGCATTTATATGCCGATTTTCTTAAATCCGTAATGAAACGGAGATTAAGACAACTTTTGGGATTGACTTTCGTCGTGATTTTAGTGCAGTTTGGTTACATGAATATTCAGCAGATTGATTAACATATATCAAACACTTAGATATCAAGCGTCTTAAACAACAAAATCTTAGTCATTAATTTCCAAGTCTTATTCTAAGCATCTGCTATCAAGCATCTACATAATATGTAATTATATAATTTGCATTTAAATATTAGGCAACTATATATTTACTGTCCAAATAATTTGTATGCTTTCCAACTACCTATTTGATTATAGTATCATGTGAATAAATTGTCAACCTGAAAATTATATCAATTTTATCCGCAGATACTGTTTTTCGAGTACACGGATGATTCACTTCAAATAATCATATTTCTATTTGCTGCTTAAAAAAATACCTGAAATATGTTATAATGATTAATGCTAAATGGTCAGTGAAAACATTCTTTCGTATCTCATGTCTACATTCTATCGTCATACAAATAGTTTGTCAACTGATTACTTTTTTGTAACCTGTATTTTTTTACAGTTTTTTTAGAATTGTGCGAATTACGAGCTTGTTTCATTGTTTTTACTGATATTACAAATATTGCAGCTATTACAAATATACATGTTGTCTTTTATTACCAAGAAAGGAGATATTATTCCTTATGGAAAAAAAGAAAGTACAGCGCAGTAAAATGCAAGACGGCTCTTTCCCATACGATCATTTTTTTGATATCATAAGCGGAAAATGGAAGTCTGCCATTATGGTTTCAATTTTTTACGACGGATGCATCCATTTTAATGCATTCCAAAAGCTTTGGAACATATCAAGCAAGGTGCTCTATACACAGCTTGCCGATCTGGAAAAAGACGGGCTTATAGAACGCCAGGAAATTACCGAAGGCGAAAAAAAATCGACCAAGTATGTCATGACGAAAAAAGGTTTCAGCATCATGCCCATTCTTAAGGAGATTTATCTTTGGGCCATGAAGGATATGAAGGATAAGGATATCAAGATAGATCCGCGCTCCTATGAATATAATACAAATAAAAAAAGACATGTTCCCGAAAATATTTCCGACAAAAATTTTTCCGATGACTAAATTTCCGATGACTAAAAATAAAAACAAATCGGCGGAGATATCACAAATGTGATATCTCCGCCATATTTTGTTTATCTATCTAGAGGACACTTTGAACTATTCTCTTCACAGCACCGCCGTCTACACGACCCTTCACCTTAGGCATAACCGCACCCATGAGTTTTCCCATGTTGTTCTTCCCTGCCTCGATTCCGAGCTCCTGCTTTGTATCATTTACAATCGCAAGTATCTCATCATCAGTGAGCTGCTTAGGTAAATATACCATCAGTACCTCTATCTCTTTGCTGTAGGATTCGATTAAATCTGTTCTTCCGGCTTTTTCAAAATCAGAGAGGGCATCTTTTCTCATTTTGACCTGCTTGGTCAATATGTCAATAATGCCTTGCTCATCGAGTTCGACTCTGTTATCTACTTCATACTGCTTGATAGCAGCACGAGCCAGATTAATTGTGTTCTTGGCGACTTCGTCATGCGCCTTCATGGCGCTTTTGAAGTCTTGCATAAGTCTGTCTTTTAAAGACAATAGCAACACCTCTTCTTAATATTTCCTAGCCTTTTTTCTAGCAGCTTCAGACTTCTTCTTTCTCTTTACGCTAGGCTTTTCGTAATGTTCTCTTTTTCTGAGTTCTGACATTACACCGTCTCTTGCGCAAGAGCGCTTGAATCTCTTGAGAGCGCTTTCTAAGCTTTCATTTTCTCTAACTACTACCTGTGCCATTTACATTTCCCCCCCTCCGTACTTTGAATTTTTGGGTCAAGCCTTAAGACTCTACAGCATGAATAATTATATAATTATTTTTCGCTTAGCGCAAGTGGTATTCTTGCATTAGCATTAAAAATATCATATTTTTGCCATTCATTCGCCCTTATCGGCCGATGACATCATCCGCCTGCATTTATCAGCCCGGCGGCCACGAAAATTTTCTCTTTCCGAGAAGGTGGAAGTGCAGATGCTTTACGGTCTGTCCGCCGTCTTCACCGCAGTTGTTTACTACACGGTAGCCGTCTTCAAAGCCGAGCATGGCAGCAATATCTCTGATTTTAAACATGATATGGCTGATGAGCTGCGCATCTTCATCTGTGACATCGTCAAGCGACGCAATATGCTTCTTCGGCACAACCAGAACATGCTCCGGTGCCTGTGGCTCAGTATCTCTGAATGCACAGATCTTATCATCTTCATATACGATGTCTGACGAAATCTCTTTGTTTGCTATCATGCAAAATATACAATCCGACATGTCTTTACTCCTTTCCCCAAAATATTTTTATCATAAACTCGGTCGACACAGGTTGTGACACAGTCGTCACAGCCCCGCAGCGTAAATATATGCAAAATAAATCCTATCGTATTTACCTTGAAAACATCCGCCGACCGTATATGACAGCGATAAGGCCGCGCATGTTTTATTCATGCGTGACTACGGCGCGCTTTGCAGCATACATTGCGAGATGCCTTTCGGCATGCACTGCGAAATGCCTTGCAGCGCGCTTTGCACTTTACGGCATACTCACTTCGATGCCTGTCATGCCGTCTTTAAATGGCTTTTCAAGCTTTATATATGCAAATTTCCCTTCAGGCTCTTCTGCATGAAGATCTTCTCTTTTACAATAAGTCTTTATATAATTGTCCGTGTAACCGGTGAGCATTCCGGTTTCATCGTCAACGCGCTCAAAAAGCACTCTTCTAACCGTTTTTGCATTTGCTTCATAGAATCTGTGAGCCAATTCATCAGCAAGTATGCTAAGCTTTTCTGAACGTTCTGCTTTCACAGATCCGTTTATCTGATCCGGCATATGCGCCGCAGCCGTGCCGTTTCTGACAGAATATTTAAATATATGTATCTTGCTGAATCCGATTTTCTTTGAGGCTTCCAACGTTTCTTTGAATTCCTCTTCTGTTTCTCCCGGAAATCCCACTATGATATCTGTGGTAAGTCCGTAATTCGGATCTTGATCTTTAAATACAGATGCTATCTTTTCATATTCGCTTGTATTGTAAATTCTGTTCATTCTCTTGAGCACCGTGTCGCTTCCGCTTTGAATCGACAAATGCATGTGCGAACAGAGCTTCGGAAACATCGTCAGCTTCTTCGCCGCAGCAACGTCGACTACATTTGGCTCAAGTGAGCTTAGCCTGATTCGAAAATCTCCCTCTATCCGGCTGATAGCAGCCACAACAGCATCTATACCACATGGAGAATCTTCAAAATCTTTTCCGTAAAGGGCGGCATTTATTCCTGTAAGAACTATTTCCTTACAGCCGCTCTCAATAAGTCCTTTCGCTTCTTTTACTATATCATCGAGTCTTCTGCTTCTAACCTTCCCTCTCGCATAAGGAATAATGCAATATGAGCAGAATCGATCGCAGCCCTCCTGAATCTTTATAAAGGCTCTCACCCTCGACTCCATAAATGTAATGCTTCCTGTTTCAATATATGTATCAAGTTCCTCATATGGAAGAACATGCGTACTTTCCTGTCTGTCTTTTAAATATTTTTCTACAAAATCCACTATATGTGCTTTTTCGTTTGCCCCTGCTATTACAGAAACGCCTTCTATCTCAGCAACCTCTTCGGGTGCGGTTTGGGCGTAGCATCCGGTCACGACTATGACCGCATCAGAGTTCAGCCTTCTAAGATGGCGTATTTTCTGGCGTGATTTTCTGTCTGAAAGATTCGTCACAGAGCATGTGTTTATAACATATATATCTGCGACTTCATCCTCACCTGTAATCTCATATCCCGCTTTCGCAAACTGCTCGCGCAAAACCTGCGTCTCATACTGGTTTACTTTGCATCCCAAAGTATAAAATGACGCTTTCACGTAACAACTTCCTCCTGTCCCTTTACAGATTTTCTTTCTTTAATGAAATCCTACTGCCGGCTTTCCACTCTATTTTTTTCCTGATATTCCTTCTCTTGCAAGCATCTGCTCCATAACCGATATATCGGAATTAATATCCAGCATGTCATCACTGTACAGCCCGTCAAGCTTTTGCACAAATGCATATCTCGTGCTGCTGAGACTTTTCTTTATATTTTCCATAATAGATGTAATATTCTTACCGGGAACATTTTGCTTCTCCAGCTCGTCATATTTTTTCGCAAGCTTCACCGTAGTCGGCAAATAATAGCTAAGGAACATATACAGCTTTTGAGTATCTTCAGTAGATTCCTCTTTATGAGCAATAATCTTCTTTGAAAGAGAAGCCAGCTCCGAAACAAGAGATGCCATCTGAGCGTCGTTTATATTTGCGGACAGCTCTTCAAGAATAAGAATCTGCTTTTCCGAATCGTCGCCGCCTTCGGCTATCTCTGATCTGCGCTGCATCTCATCTGAATTTTTTCTGAGATTGTCGGCTTCGCTTCTTCCTGTCTTAGTAAGAATAAGAATGTCATAAACTACATCTATCTCAGCTTCCGTCCCGAGAAGTCCGCCGTCTTCCATCTTTCTCAAATCAGAAATAACTCTGCTCTTTCCGATTGACGATCTCTGTGACAGTTCTTCAAGAGAAATAATATGTCTTCCCTGAATAATGCTCAGATATCTGCGGAATCTTTCTGCGTTTCTTTTTTTCTGAATCCCGTTATATACCAATCCGGCATTGAGTGCTGCAAGAACAACGGAAAATATACCAATCGAAATTGATCCGTTGCCTGCAAGGCATTCTATTATGGATATGCCCCACATTAAAAACCAAAAGGCACCGAAAGATATCATAAAATTCCCTGCGCCTTTTTTTATCAAGCTTCTTTTTACTTTTCTTTTTATGACCACAGGATATCTGTTTGATTGAGTAATCGCCGATGATTTTGCCTCAGCTGCCGCAGCAACGCTGTTTACTACCTTCGTGACGCCTTCCTGGATACTCTGTGCGCTTTTTTGGAAGCTCTCTCCGCCCTTTTTTTGCAGGCTTTTGGCACCTTTCTTCACGTACGGCGCCGCATTCTTCTGTATGTAATTTACAGCATTATTGAATATATCCCGGCTGCTGCTGCTGCTCGAAGAGCTCCGTCCTGTACCGGTATAATAATTTGTGGTATTTTGGCTGCTGTCCTCAGTCATCCTGCCGTCGTATGTCACTCTCGACGATGTACTGGTTGAGCTTGTCCGGGTTGTCCGCTCTGATGCTTTATATCCCATTTTTATCTCCGAATATTCACTATGCCCTTTTTCTGATAAGCCTCGGGGCCCATCATTATTCATGGCTGCTTTTCAAATCTCTTTTTATAGTACCACAGAGTTTCTCATGAGTGAAGTATGGAATTTAACCCATATGGATTCAGGGCCGGAATTTTTCTCTTGTAAGTAGAAATTTTAAATTTTCTCCGAATCAATCAACCGGCATATGCTGCTGCTATAGCGCACCACTCGCCTTCTTCCGTAATTTCAAGAATATTATATCCTTCTTCTTTGAGTGCGGATGCAACCTTTTCTTCTTGTTCTGTGAGGATGCCCGAGGAAATGAAAATTTTCTTTCCTGAAAGATGCTTTGAGACATCGCGGCCCATCATTATTACCAAGTCCGCTATAAGATTTGCGGCTACAATATCAGACGTAAAACCGAGACCTTTTGTGATATCTCCCTCTAGGATTCTGATCTTATCGGACATGGCATTTTTGCCGACATTTTCAAGGGAAGCCTTTACTGCTTCCGGGTCTATGTCAACGCCTGTCACATTCTCCGAACCGCAAAGGACCGAGGCAATAGACAAAATCCCCGAACCGCAGCCGAGATCCAGCACGCTGTCTTTTGGAGAATCTATATACTTTTCAAGGAGCTTAACGCACATCTTTGTCGTCGGATGAGTTCCGGTACCAAATGCCATTCCCGGATCGATTTCAATTATCTTTTCCCCCTCGCGTGCTTCGTAGCTTTCCCACGAAGGCTTGACAACAATCGTATCGGTAATAAGTGCAGGCTTGAAATATTCTTTCCATCTGTCTTTCCAATCATCGTCAGACACAAGCCTGCTTTCAACAGCCAACCTTCCGTAATTACCTTCCGCATCACTCTTTTTAAGATCGTTTATCGCTGACTTTATGCGCAATATCGCATTCATAGAGTTTTCCGAATCTTCCATATAAAGAGAGATCACGGATTCCTTTTTCTTCATGTCGAGAACATCATCCGAGATGAAATCCCACTCATATCCCAGCTTTTTTTCAAGAAGCTCGTCTACAAGCGTACTGTCCTCTGTGGCAAATGTATCATATCCCTGTATCGTCAAAATACCCGAAACAGGCTCGAGCCCCTCAGTTGTGGTGAAAATCTTCACTTCAAAATAATTCATAATAATATTCCTCTGTTATATGTCTTGAGGGCTATTTTTTCTTCTTCTTTTTCTTAGACGACGGAGATTTAGTCACCGTGTCTGACGAAAAAAGATCCTTTACCATATCACCAAATGATTTTCTCTTTTGATAAGAATCAGGACCCATCTCCTCATCAAGCTGCTTTATAATCTTCTTCTGTTCCACAGTCAATTTCTTCGGAACCTCAAGCAGAACTTTCACATAAAGATCTCCTGTAGTTCCGTTTGGAAGATGAACGCCCTTGCCCTTTAATCTGAATGTAGTGCCAGGCTGAGTTCCCTCAGGAATAGGATATTTTACCTTTTCTTCCATAGTAGGAATAATCACGTCAGCACCAAGTGCGGCCTGTGCAAAAGTAATAGGAATCTCGAGTTCCAGATCCTTGCCGTAACGTTTAAATAATTTGTGCTCATCTACGCTTATAATAACATAGAAATCACCGTCCGGACCGCCGTTTTCTCCCGGCGCGCCCTGACCTCTCACGCTTACATATTGGTCATTGTCAATTCCGGCAGGAATATCAACACTTATAATAACATCCTTTCGATACTTGCCTTTTCCTGCGCACTTAGGACACGGATCCTTTACAATCTGGCCAGTGCCGCCGCATTTTGCACAATCTGATGCCTGCATCATCATTCCGAAAGGAGTCTGCACCTGTTTCCTGATCTGACCGCTTCCGCCGCAGTCCGGACATGTCGTCTTGCCTGTGCCTTTTTTGGCTCCTGTACCGCCGCAATCCGAACACTTTACATACTTATTCAGCTTAATCTTCTTCTTCGTTCCGAAATAAGCCTCTTCAAATGTGAGATTAAGCTTTTTCTGTATATCCTGCCCCTTTCGCGGAGCGTTTTTTCTCTGCTGTCCGCGGCCTCCGAATCCAAACATATCTCCGAAGATATCTCCAAATCCGCCAAATCCGCTAAATCCTCCGAATCCGCCGCCGTTAAATCCGCCTGCGGCATTTGGATCTACACCCACAAATCCGTATTGGTCATATTTTGCTTTCTTTTCAGAATCTGAGAGAATACCGTAAGCTTCATTTATCTCTTTGAACTTTTCTTCTGCGTCCTTGTCATCAGGATTCCTGTCAGGGTGATATTTCATAGCCAGCTTTCTGTAAGCACTCTTTATCTCTGACTCTGATGCACCCTTACTAAGACCCAGGACCTCATAATAATCTCTTTTGTCTGCCATAATTATGCTCCTCAAATAATTAAGTGCCACATGTCATCGCCGGCACTTTGTGAAGCTCCTTGACAAAGTGATTGTCAAATACATTTGCTTCACTTTATATCGTAATTTTACAGATTATATCGTAATTTTACAGACTGTAAAATTACACACATGGACACTCCCCTTTTTAGTGGGGAGTGTCCAGAATGATTTTACACTTTGAATTCACAAAGACTACTGTCTTTATTAATTTATTTTTCGCCCGGCTCAAAATCCTCGCCGGGCTTCAAGCAAGTCTTCGCCAAAGTTTATACATTTATCTTGTTCTTCTGCTCTTCGCTGATATTAGTTGTCATCGTCAATTACTTCGAAGTCTGCATCTACCGCATCACTGTATGCTGAGTCTGAAGCTGAAGAAGAAGTGTTGTCAGTGTAAGCAGAGCCGCCATATGCCGAACCGCCGTAAGCACTGCCTGCGCCGCCTGCTGCTGCGCTTGGATCAGCACCTGATGCCTGAGCATTCTGATACAGAACCTGTGAGAGCTGCTGGAATTCAGTTGTGAGAGCTTCTGTCTTAGCTTTTATCTCATCAACATTATCTGTCTGTAATGCCTGGTTCAATGCTTCCTTAGCAGCAGTAACCTTTGATACCATATCTGCAGGAACCTTGTCTCCGAGTTCACCGAGAGTCTTTTCAGTCTCATAAACGAGTGATTCGCCCTGGTTCTTTACATCGATAGCTTCCTTTCTCTTCTGGTCTTCTGCTGCATATTGTTCAGCTTCCTTAACCTTCTGCTGAATTTCTTCATCGGAAAGCTTTGAAGATGAAGAAATCGTAATCTTCTGTTCTTTGCCTGTTCCGAGATCCTTTGCACTTACATTTACGATACCGTTTACGTCGATATCGAAAGTAACTTCAATCTGAGGAACACCTCTCATTGCAGGCGGAATACCTGTGAGCTGGAATCTTCCGAGCGTGGTATTGTCGGCTGCCATCTGTCTTTCGCCTTGTACAACATGGATATCTACTGCTGTCTGATTGTCTGCTGCAGTAGAGAATATCTGGCTCTTCTTTGTAGGAATAGTTGTATTTCTTTCGATGAGCTTGGTAGCTACACCGCCGAGTGTTTCGATTGAGAGTGAGAGCGGTGTGACATCAAGGAGAAGTACGTCATTTACTTCGCCTGTGAGAACGCCGGCCTGGATAGAAGCACCGATTGCTACACATTCGTCAGGGTTGATTCCCTTGAAAGGCTCCTTGCCTGTAACCTTCTTAACGGCATCCTGTACAGCAGGAATTCTTGTAGAACCGCCTACGAGGATAACCTTTTCGATGTCGCCGATAGTGATGCCTGCGTCCTTGATTGCCTTCTGCATAGGTTCAATAGTACGCTGTACAAGACCTGCTGTGAGCTGATCGAATTTTGCTCTTGTAATGTCCATATCAAGATGGAGCGGACCGTCGGCATTTACTGTGATAAACGGAAGGTTTACATTTGCAGTCTGAGCAGATGAGAGTTCCTTCTTTGCCTTTTCTGCTGCTTCCTTAAGTCTCTGAAGTGCCATGTTGTCCTGTCTGAGGTCAACGCCGTGTTCATTTTTAAAGCTGTCTGCGATGAAGTTCATAACTGCTTCGTCGAAGTCGTCTCCGCCAAGCTTAGTATCGCCGTTTGTGGCGAGTACTTCAAATACACCGTCACCAAGCTCGAGGATAGATACATCGAATGTACCGCCGCCGAGGTCGTATACGAGGATCTTGTGCTGCTTGTCATCTTCCTTGTCAAGGCCATAAGCAAGAGCTGCTGCTGTAGGTTCGTTGATGATTCTCTTTACATCGAGACCTGCAATCTTGCCGGCATCCTTTGTGGCCTGCTTCTGGCTGTCTGAGAAGTATGCCGGAACAGTAATAACAGCTTCAGTAACCTTTTCGCCGAGATAAGCTTCCGCATCAGCCTTAAGCTTTGCAAGTGTCATAGCTGAGATATCCTGCGGTGTATACATCTTTCCGTCAATCTCAACCTTGTGATCTGTACCCATATATCTCTTAATAGAAGCTATTGTTCTTTCCGGATTTGTGATAGCCTGTCTTTTTGCTGTTTCGCCTACAAGTCTCTCACCATTCTTTGCGAATGCGACAACTGAAGGAGTAGTTCTGTTTCCTTCTGCATTTGTAATAACAGTAGGTTCTCCGCCTTCGAGAACTGCTACGCATGAATTTGTCGTACCTAAGTCAATACCTATGATTTTTCCCATTTTATATTTCCTCCTGAATTTTTTCTAGAAATTTATAATTTATCTAGTATGGCTTACGAGGTATCAGTACACATCATATGCTCCGCTGCGCTGCGCAGCCGCAATGACTTTTGAACCTCTGTAACCTTTTTTCATCTTTTATCTACACACATATGCATGTAATTTAAACATAAGATTTCAAAATATTTTAATATTTTTCTTTCATTTGGGAACTCTTGCCTATTTGGCAATTATTACCTATTTGTCAGCGCCCACCTGTTTGGCAGCTCTTACCTATTTGGCAACTCTTACCATCGACGCACGAATAACCTTTCCGTTCAAAGTATATCCCTTCTGCAGTGCCTGAATAACCTTCCCGCTTTCATAATCGGGATTGTCTTCAGCCATAATCGCATTGTGGAAATTCGGATCGAAATCTTCGCCCTCTGCTTTGATTTCCAAAATGTTGTTCTTCTCAAGAACATTCTTGAACTGCTTATAGATAAGATCTATACCTTCTGCGAATTTTTTATCTTCACTTTCATCATTGTGCTGAAGAGCTCTCTCAAAATTGTCCATGACATCTATGATATCAAGCGCAATCTTTTCATTTGCATATTGATAAATATCTTTCTTTTCCTTCTCAACTCTTCTCTTGAAGTTCTGAAAATCCGCTGCAAGCCTCATATATCTCGCGTCTGACGATTCTTCGGATTCCTTCTTTTCTTCATCGTCATCTTTCTTTTCGTCAGCCGCTTCTTTCTCTTCAGTCTCCGATGATTTTTCGTCACCCGAATCCTGATCGTCTGGCTTTTCGAAATCCGCACTCGCACCGTCAGTCTTTTCGCTTTCTTCGCTCACATCGGAAGCAGCTTTGTTTTCTTCCTTTTCAATATCTTCCTGTCCGATGTCGGAAACTTTTTTTTCTTCCATTATCTATGTTCTCCTATTTTTATTTTCCTATCTATGCTCTCCTATTTATGTTCTCCTTCTGTCAGCTTGAATGCATTGTCAAGATTTTCGGTAAGATATTCTATAATAGAAGTGACCTCTCCGTATCTCATTCTTGTCGGCCCGACAACACCTATCTTTCCGACAAACTTTCCGTCAACATGATAGGATGCGGTAATAAGACTGCAATCCTTCATATTTTCATCTGAATGTTCGCCTCCAATAGTGATCATAACACCGCTGTCTCTGTTTAGCAGAACTCTCTCTAACTCGTCTTTCTTACTGACCATATCCATAAACATCTTTGCTCTGTTTAAGTCTGAATATTCCGGTATGTAAAAAATCTTGTCAAGTCCCTCTACATATAACTCTACGTCAAGCATATTTTCGAGCGTCTTCATAAATGAAGGCACTATATCGCGTGCCATCAGGGCAATCGAAGCTACATCCTTTTGAAG
Source organism: Lachnospiraceae bacterium (assembly GCA_963602445.1). Classification (GTDB taxonomy): domain Bacteria; phylum Bacillota; class Clostridia; order Peptostreptococcales; family Anaerovoracaceae; genus Alangreenwoodia. Next base: position 26,623 of record CAVCIY010000069.1, read on the forward strand.
ATCTTCAATGATATTTGCCGTCAATATGCTTGAAAGAAGCTCGCCTTTGTAGTTGTGTGTCATAACCTTTGAGAGAATCTCCAGCTGCTGCGGGTCATAACCTGTCTTAAGCCTCACTGCTGTATTTGTAATCTTGCCGCTTTCAGCTACAATCATAAGTACTACAATCTTTTCATCTACAGGAAGTATATTTACATACTTGAGTCTGTTGCTGTCCTGTGCGGGCGTCATGGCAAAGGCTGTCAGATTCGTAAGTTCTGAAAGCAATTGCGACGCTCTCTGCAAAGTACGATCGAGTTCTGTAATATTTGACGTGATGCGGCTTTCAATCGCAAATTTGTCTGCATCCGGAAGCTCATACTTTTCCATCAGGGAATTCACATAAAGCCTGTAAGCCTTGTCTGAAGGAACTCTGCCTGCTGATGTATGGGGATGAGTGAGAAGTCCCATCTCTTCGAGATCTGCCATCTCATTTCTGATGGTAGCTGCGCTTATGCCCAAATCATACTTCTTAGACAATGTTCTGGAACCGACCGGCTCCGCATACCTTATGTAATCACCTACTATGGCCTGCAGTATCTTTAATTTTCTTTCACTGAGTTCCATAATATCACCTTCCGTTTTCTTTGTTAGCACTCAACCCGTCTGAGTGCTAACCACATGATTAATATACTATCATTGTTACGTGATGTCAACTGATTTCTTGCAAAAAATTGTGATTATTTGGTGATATATCCTCTTTGGCAAACGATTTTTTCGCTTAATTTTTATACTTCATTTTTATTCTTGCAAAAAAAATCAGGCCGCATAACCGTTGCCGGATATTTGTCCGCCATCGGCTGTGCGCGCCTGTTTCCGTTAATTCTGCTATACAGAATTGCCTTCTTTATTTTTCTTTCATATAATGCTGTTCTTCTTATTTCCGCCTTACAAAGCTGCACACCTTATTTCCGCCTTACAAAGCTGCACACCTTATTTCCGCCTCACAAAGCGCACACCTTATTTCCGCCTCATAAAGCTGCACACCTTCATTTTGCTTTGTGAAAGCTCTGATCTCATCCTATTTTATAGAGTTGCTTCCTTTTTGAAGAACGACTATTCCTGTGCGAGCCATCTCCTGGATTCCGTAAGGCCTTACCATTTCTTCGAAAAGTTCTATCTTCTCCGGAGTATCGCAAATCTCTGCCGTGACTGTAGTCGACGAGATGTCCGCAATCTTTGCACCCATCATATCAACCAAAGTCTTGATTTCACTCCTTGACTTGCTGCTTGAAGAAATCTTAATGATAGCAAGTTCTTTTCCGATAACATCCGTACTCTCAAATCTTCTTACTTTGATTACGGGAATGAGCTTGTTCAGCTGTTTTTCGACCTGCTCCGCAACGCTGTTTCCGCTGTCGACAATCATAGTGATTCTTGAGACACTCTTGTCCTCAGTAACTCCTACCGCAAGGCTCTCGATATTGAAAGCTCTCCTTGAGAAGAGACCTGTGATTTTATTTAATACTCCGGCCTGATTTTCTACCAGAACTGAAATTATCTGCTTCATAGAGTCTCCTTTCTTACTGCATCATAGTACTTTCATCGGCATTTATCTTGCATTCGAGAATAAACGGGCCTTCATGCTCAAGCATCTCAGTAATAGCTTCCTTCATGTCATCTTCGTTATCAATACACCTGCTCGCAATTCCGTAGGCATCCGCAATCTTGCAAAAATCAGGCGTTTCAGGCAAAAATACACCATAAGGGCCTTTGGAATATCCCTTTTTTTGAATTTCGTTTACCATGCCGAGCCTTCTGTTGTTAAAAAGAACAACCTTGACATCGATATCATTTGAAACTGCCGTAGAGAGTTCATTCAGCATCATCTGAAAACTTCCGTCTCCGCATACAACTACCGTCTGGCAATCGCTGTCGGCAAACTTTACGCCTATACTTGCAGGCAAAGAATAACCCATAGTCCCCAGTCCGCCTGTAGTAAGGAATCTTCCTTTGTTTACTCCGATATACTTTCCTGCCCAAATCTGATTTTGACCGACATCAGCTACGACATAAGCGTCATCCCTCAGCTGCTTTCCGAGCTCCAGCATGAAGTTCCTAGGTCCAATGGTGCCGTTTCTCTTTTCTGACACGGCATTTTGCTCCTCTGCACACATAATCCTCAGCTTCTCGATCCACTGAGCAGAATCTGTAGCAATATCAAACTCTACAAGCTTCTCAAGGATAGTCTTTACATCGCCTACGAGCGGAACGGTAGGCGTCATATTTTTCCCAATTTCCGCAGGGTCGATATCTATATGAATAGTTCTTGCCTGCTCTTCCACACGATCAGGTGCCGTGACTGCCCTGTCTCCGACTCTCGCGCCGATGATGATCAGAAGATCTGTATTGTTCAGCGCATAATTTGCGGTTTTGTGTCCAAAAGACCCAATCATACCGAAATTCATCTCGTCAGAAGTAGGAATGGCTCCTATGCCCATCATAGTTGTGACTACCGGAATATTTCCTTTTTTGCTGAGCTTGGCAATATATTCTGAGGCTCCCGAGCTGAACACACCGCCGCCTGCGCAAATAAGCGGTCTTTTTGCGGTGCGAATCTCTGCCGCAACCTTCTTTATCTGCTTAGGATTTCCGGAGATACTCGGCTTGTACCCACGGATACTTACCTCGCCCGGATCCTTATATTCAAATTCCTGCTTTTGCACGTCACTCGGAACGTCAATAAGAACAGGTCCCGGCCTGCCTGTGGACGCGATGTGGAATGCTTCCCTTATAATACGAGGAATATCGCGTGCGTCCTTTACAAGATAGCTGTGCTTTACGAAAGGCGCGCATGCACCCGTAATATCTACTTCCTGAAATACATCTCTTCCGAGAACATCAGTGGCAACCTGACCTGTAATGGCAACGATCGGGATGCTGTCCATATATGCAGTGGCTATGCCTGTGATGAGATTTGTGGCTCCCGGCCCCGAAGTGACGACGCAGACGCCCACACCGCCGGATTTTCTTGCATAACCCGATGCCATATGTCCGGCATTTTGTTCCTGTCTTACAAGTATATGTGTAATTTCTCCGTCAGCAGCGAGTTCATCATAAAACGGACAGATGGTTGCTCCGGGATATCCGAACATGATCTTTACGCCCTGTTCCTTGAGTCCTTCAACCATCGCCTTTGCGCCTGTAATCATCTTTTCCTCCTTTTACACTAATCCTTTTTTCCCTGTACCGCTCTATAGACGTACAGTTCTAATAATCCGTAACCTTTTCCGGCTTGTCACTTGTCTTGAGATTGCCCTTCTTAAGCTCTCTTGCCGCAAGCTCGCCAAAGATATCGTCCCACGAAACATCAGACACCTCCATAAGAACCATCAGATGATACATGAGATCTGACATCTCATATATAATTTCGTTTTTGTCTTCATTCTTAGCCGCAATAATAGTCTCGGCAGCTTCCTCTCCTACTTTCTTGAGAATCTTGTCAAGGCCCTTATCCAGCAGATAATTTGTATATGATCCCTCCTGCGGATTTAGCTTGCGGTCTCTGATAACCTCAGCAACCTGCAGCAGGACATTTTGATCGTTCATAATTTACCTCCCACGCAAATAATTTCGCCCTGCGCAAACAGCGAACATCTCACCCCGCACGGCCGATTTTATATATCGCGCGGGCAGCTTGCACATCTATAGCATCTATAGTTGCTAAACATTTTACAACTTTTTATGTTTTTATTCAACACTGCTCTGACCTCCAAGAGCCTTTTTTTCGCCTTTCGATTGTATTTATTGCCAATATATTGTATTTTGCATTCAAAACGATTGCAACTCATTCATTTTCCGCAAGAATAATTATGCGTTTTTCGCATTCTGCTATTTGCTTTATAAATGTTGCTTACATCGCATATTTATATTATTATTACTCTTCCCAATTAAATCACAGTGTTTTGATAAAGCTTTTATCATTTCGCATCCTTTATTATTGCAATATTTGTGTCGCATATTTATTGTATAGCTATATTATGTCACAACATTTTCTTATTGTAAGAGTTTCCTTTTTATAATATAATATGTAGGATAGTTGTTTTACACCATTTACGGGAATTTAAGCAGAAAGGATAATCTAATGGAAATACAATCATTAAAATATGCGATTGCATTAGAGCAGCATCAAAATTTCAGTTCTGCGTCATATGACTGTTCAATATCACAGTCGGCACTCTCAAGGCACATACAGAAGCTTGAGGAAGAAATCGGAGATATTAAGATATTTGACCGCTCCAGCAGACCTATTACACTGACACCTGCAGGACGCGAGTTTCTCAGATATGCTAACGAAATCGTAAATTCATATGAAAAACTTATTGTATCTATGAAAAAATACGACACAAGCACATATGAAACTCTCACTGTCGGCTCTGTTCCCGCTATGGGAGGTCTCGGTATATACAGACTGCTTCAGAGCTTCCGAAATACGCTTCCTCCTGAAAACAAGCTGAATATAGTTGACAGGACAAACGCAGAGCTGATAAATATGCTTGCAAATGACGCAATCGATGCCGCTTTCATAATCCAGACACCGAAGAGAGCCGCAAATCCCGATCTCACCACATATGAGCTCTCAAAAAATGAACTGGCGCTGGTAGTAAACGAAAAGCATCCGCTTGCAAAGAAAAAGAGCGTAAGCATTCGCGACTTAAGCACAGAATCATTTATCCAGCCTGATTCGGACAGAGAAACTTATGCATCTGTCATCGATGCTTTTAACAACAATAATTCAAGCTTCAACATTGTGGACTGCTTCAGAAATGTCGAAACTATTTTGGACCTTCTTTCTGAAAATAATGATTTGTGTTCACTTCTTTCTTTCAAGCTTCTGAATAAAGCGACAAGGCCGGGCATAAGCATGATTAAGATTGAAGAGCCTATATATATCACGCTTGCGCTTGCAGTAAGAAACAAGACTTACCTTACGTCAATGCTTAAGCATTTTACGAATTTCACACTCAAGTGGACATTCTAATATCTTTAATAATAATAAACCCGGCAGCACGTTTATATGCTGCCGGGTTTATATTAAAATCCTATCTAGAAATGACTTACCGTTTTTCGGTTTCTCTGTGCCGAGATATTCGCAAACTGTTGCGCCTATATCCGCAAAAGACGGGAGTATTCCAAGATTCGTTCCTTCTCTTACATTCTTTCCGTAAACCATCACGGGAATATATTCTCTCGTATGATTCCACCCTGTATGAACCGGATCGTTGCCGTGGTCCGCACATATTATAAGAATGTCATCATTCCTTAGCTGCGGTATGATTTCGTAAATCGCATTGTCGAACTCACGCAGCGCCCTCGCATAACCCTCAGGATCACGTCTGTGACCGTATTTCATATCAAAATCAACCAGATTTGTGAATATCAGCCCGTTTGTGCACTCACTCATGGCTTCAGCTGTTTTTTTCATTCCGTCAGCGTTATCCTCTGTATGAAGCGAATGCGTAATGCCGCGTGAATTAAAAATATCTGTTATTTTCCCTATAGCATAAACTGATGAGCCTGATTCTGAAATAATATCCAGTATAGTCCTTTCGGGTGGATCTAATGCATAATCATGACGCAGCCCCGAGATTCTTGTGTACACGCCGTTTTTTTCGGTGAACGGTCTGGCTATCACTCTTCCCGTAAGCCACTTCCCCGTAAGGAGCTTTCTGGCCTTCCTGCACCAGCCGTACAAAGTTTCGATATCTACATAATCTATATTTGCTGCTATCTGAAAAACGCTGTCTGCTGACGTATATACAATCGGGCAACCGGTTTTTTTGTGTTCATCTCCGAGTGTGCGAATAATCTCTGTTCCGGAAGCCGCATAATTTCCGATTACACTTCTGCCAATTTCCTCTTCAAATTTAGCTATAAATTCTGCCGGAAAACCGTTGTCCGTATATGTATTGAACGGCTCCGCGGTCACCACACCCGCAATTTCCCAATGCCCCGTAATCGTGTCCTTGCCGGCCGAAAGCTCTGCTGCGCGTCCGTAAGCTCCTTTTATATTCTTACTTTCGCCGTCTCTTTCGCCGTCACCTCCACCGTCTTTTTCACAGTTTCTTCCGCCTTCGCCGTCTTTTTCACAGTTCCTTCCGCCTTCGCCGTCTTTTTCATCGTCACTTACGCCGCATGTGTCACTAATGCCGTTGATTTCATAAAAACCGAGCTTTTTAAGCTGCGGAAGCCTGAGATTCGGATTTTTTTCAAAAATATGCTTTACTGTATGGCATCCCTCATCACCATAAAGTCCCGCATCAGGCATTTGACCCGCACCGACGCTGTCCATTACGATCAATATTACTCTTCTGTCATTCATAAATAACTTCTTTCATCCGTCACTAGAGCGCCGACTTATTTCACACCTTTGCAAATCTCCGGCCTCGGCCTCTTTCGCGATCTTCATCTCCGAAATTCTTTACTTCCGGTATCGACCGATGATTTTACGCATCATCTGACATGCCGCACCTCATCACGGCTCGCCGGCACCGTCGCATACATCACCGGCATCATTGCGGGCATCGCCGGCACCATCGCATACATCACCGGCACCATAGA
>CAVCIY010000070.1:0-29785 GCA_963602445.1 Lachnospiraceae bacterium
ATTTTGATTTTCGGATTCCTTGTCATTTTGATCTTTGTTTTTGCCAGAATCATCTTCGCCTTTTGAAATGCTGCTTTCCTTTCTCGAGTCATTACTTGTGATCAATTTCCACACAGGAGTTATCTCAAGTGTACCGCACACACCTCCCGGAACAGTAAAAGTGCCCTCAAATGTTTCGTCCTTGCCATATACTTCATCGCTGTATTTCCAGCCGCAAAACGTATATCCTTTTCTTTCCGGTACCGGAAGAGTGACGATGTCACCCTCGTCATATATCCCGGATACATCCTCTGAAAGTTTGCCTCCGCCGGCATCAAGAACAAGCCTTAGATTTTTTTGAACAGGAACATAATGTGCGGTAGGATCTGCTTCAAAGTCCTCAGTAAGTGATATGATAAAAATATCGAGCGCAAGCTGTGCTTTGTTTTTATCAGTAACTGTAAAAGTTCCTGACAAAGTCTTTTGCGGATTTTGCGTAGTAACACCATAGCATTTTACTTTTTCGCCCACAGGATAATAATTCATAAAAAGATATTCTACCGTAAGTGTATTGTCAAATGACCATTCGGTAGCTTTTGACGTCATCTGCGATACATACTTATATGCCTTGTCAGCATCAAATTCGAGTCCGTATCCGGTAAATCCCGTTTCATAAGCCCATATATCGTCATATTGTTTTTCTTCTGTATCGTCTCTTTTTAAAATCACGTCAAGCTTAAATTTTTCACCGTTTTCCAGCTTTGAAATACTGTCAATTTCACTCCCTTTGCTGTCAGTGAGGCATAAAGTATAAGAAAATGCCGCACCGCCTTCACTTGCATCAGCATAAAAAATATTTGATAATAATATTGCTGCAATTATCACGAGCAATGTCAAAATTATGCTGAATGTTATCTCAAGATTGCGTTTTCTCTTCATTTTTAAAATCCTTTTTCCTTAAATTCCCGCAGTCCGTATAAAATTCCTGTTCCCGCAGTCCGCACCGACTTCCTGCACCTATAACCCGCATCGATTTTCCGATTCCACAGTCGATACAGACTTTCTGTTTCTACAGTCCGTACCGACTTTCTGTTTCTATGCAGTCCGCACCGACTTCCTGCACCTGCAGTCCGCACCGACTTTCTCTACTTAAAAATATCTGATATTTTATCGTTTCAAAAGTGATATAACAGAAGACACATCGAGTATGCTTGCTCTGTTTTGTGCCCCTTCCTTTGAAGTGTTGATATCGGCTTCAAGACGGTCACGAACAGACATATCGATATAAGCATCGCCGCTGAGCTTTACCATATTATTTACATCAGTAACATCGGTAATCGAAACTTTTATGTCATTATTTACATCACCGTTCCTTTCTATAGTCTCATTTTTATTTGTTTCTTCAACCCTTTTGAGTTTTTCCGGATAATATGAACCGCTTGGTATAATCGTTACGAAAACATATTCGGGATTGCCCTCTATCGAGCTTCTGTAATTTTCATCTTCGGTATAGAACATTTTATTTCCGCCATAATAATATGTCCCGCGACTCTTGTCTGCACCGATTATGAGAAGCATGTCTGTCGAAAGCGCATATTTGTATTTTTCAAGAGCATACTTATGCGTGTAATAAATAACAGGCTTAAGCTTGATAGCATTATTTCTGATTCTGTAAACTGCATCTACAGAAACTGTAAGATACGAAATATCGTCATCATATGTCAAAGAATCTATCAAATCCTCATTTTTGTCCGCAACCCATCTGCTAAACGAAAATTCTTTACCGGAATAAGACGGAGAGCCTATTGCCACGGTAACACCCACGGGAACCGAACTCTTGCATTCTGAAGTAAGTGTGAAGCTTCCGTCGCCTGCAAAATTTAAGGATGCTTCATCGAGATTATATTCTACCGGAACAAATATCCTGTAAATATTTACTGAATTTCTGTTTGCGGCTGAATTTTGATAAGAAATCATGTCTTTTGAACTTGCTATATAACTGTCGGAAAAGCTTTTTAGGACGGAATATTGTTCGGAAACCAGCGTCCATGATGCAATGTTGTCTGAATATGGGGCAATTTCGGTACAATCATCGGAGAATACGAAATTCTTGCCTGCCCTTATTTCATAAAGACAGTAGGTTTCTTCCAAAAAATTATCCATGACTGTTGCGGATAAAGTATTCCATGATGTGAAATCAAGCTCATATACCGCGCATTTATAAAACATTCTTTTCATATTTTTCACATTTGATACGTCCCAGTTTGAAATATCAATGGTGTGTAAACTGCTGCAAAATCTGAAAAGTGAATTCATAGTTGTCGCAGACGATGTGTCCCACATTGAAACATCAAGATTTTCCAATGAACGCATATCCTCAAATGCGCCCTCCATATCAGTTACGTTTCCGACATCCCAGTTTGAAACATCAAGGCTGCCTATTCCTGTATCCTTATAAAACATATAATATATGCTTTTTACGTTTGAAACATCCCATTGTGAGACATCAAGACTTGTGATATTGGGACATCCGCTAAACATGTGGTCCATATATTTAACTGATGAAACATCCCAAGCGGATATATCCAAATATGTCAAGCTGCTGCAGTCGAGAAAAACCTGTGACATACTAGTCACAGAAGATGTGTCCCAAGCGGATACGTCTGGATTTTGAAGGCTGCTGCAACCCTGAAACAGCCCGGATATAGTATCTGCAGATGATAAATCCCATCTTGAAACATCTAATGTGCTTATCTTGCTGCAGTTTAGGAAAATACCCCGCATATTCGAAACATGAGAAGTATCCCAGTACGAAACATTAAGCTTTTCAAGATTTTTACATCCGTAAAACATATATCCCATATTTTGTGCAGAGGATGTATCCCAATCAGACACATCAATTTCACAAAGATTTTCGCATTGATTAAAAATACCGTTCATTTTACTTGCTGACGATGTGTCCCACTCGGATACATCAAGTTTTTTTATGCTTCCGCAGCCATAAAATAAGTTAGTCATATCCTCCACTGAAGACATATCCCATTTTGATACGTCAAGATCACACAGCATACTGCAGCCTGCAAATAAAGCCCACATATTTTTTATCGAAGAAGTGTTCCATTTTGATACATCAAGCTTTTCGAGATTTTTACAATTCAGAAACATACTTTCGACGCTAGTTACAGATGATAAATCCCAATTTGATACATCAATGGTTTTTAAATTTGTGCATTTTCTGAATAAACCCGAAAGATCTTCAACTCCTGTCAAATTGACATATTGGCTTCCGCAGACCTCTGCAAGGTTTTCGCACCCATCAAACATATAGCATATTTGCTTTTCAAAAAATGTTTCCTGTGTGAATGTTACTTTCGTAATTTCCGACTTAAAATTACACCAAGGAACATTTGAGGCGACTGTAACTCCGCTTAAGATACACTTTGCGCCTTTTGTACTGCTTGCAGGTGTAAAGACAAGATTTCCGTCACTGTATAAAGTCCATCTGAAACCATCTGTCTTACTTTCGTCAGCGTATGCGGCACCGGTTTTGATTACAGTCAGCTCATCCGCCGCAAATACATGCACAGTTGCTGATATAGCGATCAAAACAAGCACTGCAGCTGCTATCGGCATTATTCTTTTTTTCATATTATCCGATCCCCTTTTTTTATTCTCGACATTATCGTTTTACACTCGACATTATCGATTTGCACTTGACATTATCGATTTGCGTTCGCAACATTAATTTTTCTCGCTATCATTTGTTCAGCTTCGAAATGATAGCAGATACGTCAAGTATGCTTGCTCGATACTGCGTATCCGAAGTCGGCGTGCTCGTATCTGCCTCGAGTCTGTCTTGAACAGACATGTCATCATATGCGTCGCCTGTATTTCTTACCATATTATTTACAGCGGTTACATCAGTTATGGAAACAAAAGCGTCATTGTTTACATCGCCGTCGCGGTCTACACTTATATTGCTGTTTGTTTCAGTTACAAATGTAAGCTTGGACGGATCATAGCTTCCGTTTGGAATAATAGTCAAAAATACATATTTCGGGTTTGTACTTATAGATGATCTGTAGTTGACATCTTCTGTATAAAACATTTTCTGACCGTCATAATAATAAGTTCCCTTATCCTTGTTTGCAGATACTATGAGAAGCACGTCTGTTGATTTCGCATACTTGTACTGTTCAACCACATATGAATGTGTCACTGTCCACACAGCCTGAAGAGTCACATTTCCGTACTTTCCCGTAATATCCTCACCTGCGCTGTGCACAGAATCTAAATCCCAGTTCCCGTCAGCAGATATCACCTTCCAGCCCGAGAATGTATAATTGTCACGTCCCGTAATCGGAAGTTTGCTTTGTGACTCGATATTATATGTATGAGCCTGAACTGCGGATCCTCCGTTCGCGTCAAATGTAACAGTATAAGTAATCGGTGTATAAATAGGATTTACTGTGATATCTGACGGATTTTCCTTATCAAGTTCAAAATCACTCCATCTGCCTTCATATCCAGGTTTATCAGCTACATCAGGGATTTTGTCCGAGATATCGGTATCCTCGACATTCCAAATAACTTCACCGGCTTTTGTTCCGTCCTCATTGTTGAATATAACCTTGTAATTTATAACAGTCCATTTTGCATAATATCTCACACCCTCAGCCGGCATAGTCAGATTTGTGAAATCGACTTTGTTTGAGCAAGATGTCTCCTTATACCAGCCGTCAAAAGTATATCCTGTCCTTGACGGAGCTTGCGGCTCTGTTATAATTTCACCGAAATCCTTATCTTTGTCTGTGGTAACTACTTCAACATTGTTCTTCTTGTAATTGTGATCCCATACAAGATCATAGCTGTTTATATCAAAAATCGCTTCATATACAGTATCCGAGCCTGCCGCAGGAAATGACGCATTCGGAGCAACATCTACTGTTTCGTCGCCGTCAGAACTCCATCCGATAAATGTAAAGCCTTTCTTTGACGGATTTTCATACGGATTTCCTTTTTCATCCGTATATTCCACAGGATAATTATACGGTACAGATTTTTCGGCAACGATGCGTCCCTCTGAAGACCAGCTGATATTATATTTTGTGGAAATTTCTACGGATGTTCCTTTATAATCTGCTTCCATTGACTTTGAAGTTTCTTTGATACTGATTTCCGCATCGTCAGGTGTAATGCTCAGCGGTGTATCATATGCTGAGTTTGGATAATCCACACTGAAATAGATTCTGGCAATCCTTACAGGCGTCTTTTCTATCGCTTTTGGTTTAAGGACACCGTCAACGCTTTCCTCCTCGGTAACCTCATATATTTTAAGATCATCATCGATTTCATATACAAATCCGCTTACCGTATGTGTCTGCGCATCATAAACAAATGCATTGTCGGCATAGCTGTCAGCACATGCGATATCAGTTATACCCGTCACGGAAAGCCTCTCATCAAGACCGATATTTATCTGATATCCGGCAAGTGTAATTTTGCTCAGTCGATTTCCGTCTCTGTCAGGATAGAATTGCTCTTCATTTCCCGTAAAATTAATATAAATATCGGCATAAAGTCCTGTGTCTCCGACATTTATGTCATAACTCAAATCATTGTCGGCATCAGCCGCAGATGATACTACAGCCGAAACTGTAAACGGTTTTTCGGCCGGCTGCGTATATGTCGCATTGCTTGCAAAAGAAGTTAACATGCAGCAAGATGCATTTGATAATGCCATCCCTGCGGCTAAAATTGTCGATATGATTTTTTTCTTCATCCCATTACCTCACTTATATTTCATTTGTAAATAAAATTTTTACGCCACACTTGTCCATTTTTCTGTAGATTCGTTGATGCGATAATATTCATGTGAATTTGATGCTTCCTGTAAAGGAATATAATACCAGGCATTGATATCCGAATTGTCATCAAAGGTTCGCATACCGTCTGTCAAATTCTCAAGTCTCTTTGGCATACGATTTAGGACTCTGTTTATCATGGTTGCCGTCTGCGCTCTGCTTACAGTTTCCTCCGGTCTGAAGCTGCCGTCATCATATCCCATGATCCAGCCTACAGCCGCGGCCTTTCTTATATATTCCTCTGCCCAGTGCCCCACCGTATCGATAAATTCATCGGCAAGAAGCGAAGAAGAAAAATCCATTCTTGCCAGCATGGCTGCATATTCGGCTCTTGTCACATATTTTCCCGGTCTGAATGTCCCATCCTCATATCCGTTGACAATTCCAAGGTTTGCCATAGTCGAAATTGCGATATTATACCAGCTTTCTTCATCTACATCGGCAAATGTATTGATGCTTATTTCATACGTATCTCTTATATCTTCCTTAAGAAGTCTGTAAAGAACCATCGCCAACTCTGCCCTGGTAATTTTCGATTCCGGTTTGATAAGGTTGCCGCTGTAGCCTATCAGGTATGCATTGTGTGCTTCACTCTCAAAATATGACGGAACGTCTGTAAGTTCCCAACCTGCATAAACCTTTGTATTTTCGACAAGATCAATCTCAGAAACAGGAATCGTATGATCAGAATCCTTGTACCAACCTGTGAAGGTATAATTTTCTCTTATAGGCACATGTGAAAGCTTAATGTGCGAACCGCTTCTGTGACGCTCAACACTGTCAACCTTATTCTCGTCAAACATATAAATCAGCTTATAATAAACAGCTTCGTCTTTCACTTTCTCACTTCCTTTTTCAGCGCAATAAGAATATGTCGTCCTCTTTTCAAATGCTCTGTCAACCTTTATAACACCATCATCTACAGGCTTGTCCCATGCGCCCTGCTTGTAACCGGGATCGTCAATAATGTCAGGAATCATAACAACCGCAGAGCCATTTTCATCGCAAACTCCGTAATCATCCGTCAACGTGACGGGAATCAGCCTTTCAGTGGTCAAATCGTCAGAAAATCTGCCATTCTTTAACTTCAGCATTATCTCTCTTTGATATTTGTCAGAAATACCGTCGCCGATTGAATTTCCGTTCTCGTCGATACCTCCTATATAATCATCTTCCCACGCTGCAACAAGCGTAATAAGACCAAGCTGTCCTTCGGAAACAGTATATTCTTCTTTATATAAGGAGTCACCTTCAAGCCACCCCGCAAAAATGTGATTTTTATATTTCGGAACAGGAAGACTTATCGTGTCTCCGATACAGTACTCACCGCTTATGTCTTCGCCCTCATCGATGGTTCCACCATTTGGATCAAGAAAAATTTTTAAGTCCTCTGAGGGCTTGTAAACTACGTCTGTTCCGGTTCCGATAAGCTGCATGATAAATGGTGAAAATGTCATATCAAGCTTGCTTTTGTCGACAACCTTCGATCTAAAAGACACTACATTTTCTGTCTTGTGAGTAGGTACTCCTATAAGCTTGATCTTTCCACCCCCGGCAGGCCCATAATTTGAGTAGCTGAAATGAACTGTCTGCGAACCCGAATACTCCCAGTCCTTTACAGAGCCTGTAAGCTTTGGCGTATAAGTAGACATGCTCGTTTCGTCGCAATCCATGCCGTAAGTTATAAATCCGATTTCAAGAGACCACATGTCGTCATATGTCTCCTCCGAAATGTCATTTCTCTTAAGAACTATCGAGACATCAATCGTGCTTCCGTTGTTAAGCTTGCTTATATCAGTCACCTGCTCCCCGTTTTCGTCCGTAATAGAAAGACTGTAGCTGAAAATCGATGACGAGCCTACATCCGGATCATAATCCGAATCGCCGGCATCTGCTCCAAGCGTAAATGTGACGAAAAAAGTCACAAGCAAAATTACAATAAAAAATATTTTCTTTTTCCTCAAGAACACCTCCTCCTTTTCATACGCCGAAATTTCTCATTCTTTCATTCTCTCTTCCCTGCGCATCAACATATACAACAACTGACATATCTTTAATCTTTGCAAAGTTAATGATATCGACAAATCTTGCTTCCTTATACAAAATATTACTCATCGTACAAAAATTGTAATTATTTGGAAGCTCAATTGAATATTATCACCATATTTTTCCAGCGTCAAGATAAAATTGTAAATTTTTTACAAATTTTGAAATATCACGCATCCGGCATATACTTTTCTTTATACAAAAAAAGAACCCGGAAGCTGATTTTATCAGTTTCCGAGCCCTTTTCACACTTTTTTAAGATATAATCATGCTCTATTTTTCGTTATATCTCATGATCATAGCAGCCATCTCTGCTCTTGTGGCATAATTTGCAGGATCAAGGATTCCATTTCCTTTACCTGTCATAATACCCTTTTCTACCGCCCATACGAGAGCATTTTCGGCATATTGGCTCACTTCAGCCTTGTCCGTAAAAGCATCAAGGTTTCCGTTAACTTCAGGTGAGCCCGCAGCTCTGTAAAGCATAGTCGCAAGCTGCTGTCTTGTTATATATCCTTTAGGATTTGTTCCGTCGGAGATATCGTTTTCTTTTGCCCAGTCAAGTCCCTTCTGATACCAAGGAGAGCTTCCTGAAGTATCTATGCCTGCCTTTCTTGCAAGAATAGTCATAAGCATGCCTCGTGTAGTCTTGTCATATGGCGAGAAGGTATTTTCGCTCGTGCCGTTCATAAGACCGTTTTCAGCGACGTAATCGACATATTCGCTAAACCAGTCAGACTCGTTTACATCGACAAATCTGTATTTCTTTGAAGCATCCTTTGCCTTAAAAACAGCAGTAACCTTATCTCCTGTCTTAAGACCCGTCAAAGAAGCAACAGCACCCTGTTCTTTGCCGTTTAAGAGCACGCTGAAAACTTCATATCCTTCATCAGGTGTGATAATAGCAGTTGTTCCGTCCTTTGAAAGCGTAATCTTTCCTCCATCGCCGGCGATGATTACTGGCTTTTGGATTGTGACTTCCTCATCGTCGTCACCGCCACCGCCGCCTGAACTACTTCCGCCGCCGGTTCCGCTTCCGCCGCCCGAACTGTCGGATCCGCCTGAGCCGCCTGTGTCTGAACCTGAGTCATCCGCACTGTCTGTTTCCCATTTGAGAATCGGGTTTCCGCCATTTAAGGCATCGCTACCAGACAGATCAGCTCTAAAAGCACTTCCCAGTGCAGACGCAAGCTTTTTGGTCTTTGCTAAGCTCTTACTCAAAACCTTGAGAGTACCTGTTTTAGATGTACTTCCTATCGAAGCGGCATGTGTTTTTTCAAGATAATAAGTATTTGTAATGCTGTAATTTTCATTTTGGGCATATCCGACAACGGCACCGGAATAAGTCGAAATATTTCCCTTATCAGTTACTGCTCCTGAATTGTAGCAATTCTTCACTGTAATAGGATTTGCGTCATTTGAACTTTCTCCCTTAATAATCCCCAAAAGCCCGCCGATACAGTGATAACCTGTCACTGCACCTGCATTATAGCAATCAGAAATTGACAAATTATTGCTGTTTGTCGACTCGACATAACCGACGAGTCCTCCGGTTCCGGAGCTTACATTTGCACTTCCCGCAGTCCTGCTGACGGAAGCGCGATTATAGCATCCTGAAATTGATATCGCACTGTCTGTTGATTTTGCATATCCTACAAGACCGCCGATATTAGTGCCGCTTGCGGTCACAGTGCCGGAAACTCCGCAATTCTTAAGTGTTCCGCCCGTCATATAACCCACAAGGCCGCCGACATAACTGTTACCTGTTATGCTGCATGTCGAAATACAATTTTCAACCGTACCGTCTTTCATATTTCCGATAAGTGCAGCCGCATAATATTGCGAATTCTTTACACTTCCGGCAAGATTGATATTTTTAATCTCAGCACCTGTTCCGACATAATCAAATATCGAAGCATAACTTGATACAGATGCGTTTGTGTCCATTGTCACAGTGTGATTTTGTCCGTCAAAAGTGCCTTTGTAAGCACTGTCGGCCTTAGAGCCGACAGGAACATATCCGTCGCTGCTTCTAATTGTGAAATCGTCTGTCAAAACGGCATTTAAATTGTTTTTTCCTGAATTTACCTGTCCGGCAAACCATCTCATGATAGTTCCGTTTGATATTTCATAATATCCCTGATCGTTCGCTTTTGGAGCATTCTCACTTAAGAATGTAATAGGAACGTCCTCGGATTTTGTTTCACCTTTATATGTATAACTTACTGTAATCTTATTGTTTTCTCTGTCTTCAGTCACATTATATTCTTCAGCGTCAAGAGTCTTCTTCTCACTTCCTGAAGCGAGATATGTCACTTCAACAGTCATACCTGCAGGATCAAATTCTTCATCTGCCGCATATATTGTAAGAGACGGCACTTTTTTTATATTGAAGCTTGTTAATTTATCATCTTCTACTTTTATGTTGTAATACTTCGAATAATCCTTGCCTCCGCAGCTTCCGTAAATAAAGATCGATGTATCGTCAGTCTCCAGTGGAGAAGTGTTTGATACAGTATAATCTGTAATCTGCGACGTAGAGCCGTCTGACCATGTTGCTGTAATTACGAGACCTTCAGTATCAAATGTTTGAGTTTCCACATAATTAAGCTTCGTCGGATCAGATTTAAAGTCAATCTTCGTCACAGTTGAGCTGTCGTCGACAAATACAGCAGGAATCGGAAGATTGGCAACGCCTGTTATGGTCTTAAATCCGTCTTTCGTACCGTCTGTATTTATGAGAAGTTTGTGCTCCTTAAGAGCATTTGCAAGTCCGTTGCTTTTGACAGTGCATGTACTCTTAAAGGAAGATGCACCGTCTCCCGGATTTATAAAATATCTTCCGCCTTTGTTAAGTTTTCCCACAAAGTTGATATTTGCCGCATCAGACAGGCTTGAAATCGCATTTACATTACCATCGTATGACCCGTAAGAAAGCATCGGATTGCTTGATGAGCTGTAAAGAGCTTTTTTCTCGCAGAAAGCCGCACCTACAAGTCCGTAGCAATTGTCAAGCGTGGCCGGGGCATTTCTTGTACCGAATACACACGGAGTGCCGGAGTCAAGTGAAGACATGCCCACGGTATAACAATTTGTCGATGTACCTTCGTCAGAGGCCACAAAACCGCCTGAAGAATTAATATATCCATTTATGACACGTCCGAAATTCACTGTATTGTCGATGCTCGGTCCATTCCATGAAGCTCCGCATATACCGCCTGCGCCCTTTGCCTGAGTACTGCAGATTGTGGCAAGATTTATGCAATTTTTTATGGCGACATGGCATCCGGAAGCCAAATGCAATGTCTTTCCTACGATTGCGCCGACAGATCGTTCTGTATATATAAATCCGTCTACCGCAATATTTTCAACTACAGCATCATTTTTCGCAAAATCATATCCGGCGTCGTCCGGCATTCCCAGACGTCCGATCAGACCGGCAGATTGATACCAGTTTGATCCGCCCTGAGGGCCGGCACCCGGGGCTGCCTGATTTGTGGAATTTCCGCGATCACAATAAATATTGTCCATTATGTGACCCTGTCCGTCCACGCTTCCGCAGAAGATGGCGTAGAACTGATTTTCCTGCGCGCTTGTGGACTGCCCTGCACTTATAGGCATATATACACCGTCATTTCGTGATTGGCTTCCGACAGGATAATAATTTGGGCCGGACATATGATCGGCATAATCAGAATTTAGTATAGTAGTTATGGTTTTGTCTTTGTAATAATCTGTGCCTACACCGCCGAAGTCCATATCTTTCATGATGTAGAAAGTCTTCCCGGAGAAATAATTCTGTCCGATGCCGCCATAGACTTCATCGGTTGAATTGTTTAATACATATGAAAAAGACTTGCTTGTAGGAATATTGCCGACTACAAGAGGGACATTTCCGTTTGTCTGATATTGATAGGCATGAGTCCATCCCTTGGCATCCATAAATTGCTGTACGGTAGCGGTATCGCTTGAATCTTCATTAAGATTTGCAACCGCAGTTCGATCAAGCGATTTTTCTGTCAGAAAATATAAATCTTCCGAACAAATCCATGCCAGTCCTTCCCACTGTGCCGGATAATACATATAATAAGACCCTTTGGTATTTACTGTATATGAGCTTTCGTCATACCAGCTAAGGTCGAGTGTTCCGTCCCATTTTTCCGTGACAAAGGTTGGTGTGATCGCCACGTCACCTTTCGGCATTGTAAATGAAAACATGCCGCCTTCACCGTCATGTTTTCCGTCGTGAGTGATATCAAGCGTCATATCATTTACTTTAAGCTCCGCCAGATAATAACCGTCCGGATTTGTCACACTGATCGTGACCGGTTCGCCCGCCGATGCCAAGCTTTTATCTGCGCTCACAAACGTTCCCGCAGGACTTCCCGAACTGAATACCGGGGACGCACAGATAACTTTTCCTCCGTCTGCCGCATATGTGAATCCCTGCATACCAAAAGGTATCGTCATAAGTAGGCAGATGAAAAGCAATAAGGATATTGTTCTTTTTAAATATTTTTTCATTGTTCTTTCATCCCGTTTTTCTCTTCATACACTTTTAAATTTTCGCTTTCATTTCAGCAAATGATGGGAAGAAACCGTCAGAACTCTATTTCCTCCCACCATTTGCTTTTCTTATTTATTTGTTTCTTTACTTACGTAATTATACAAATGCTGCATATAAATTCTTGCCTAAATTTTACATGCTTGAATTTTACTTCTCGTTGTATCTCATGATCATCGCAGCCATCTCAGCTCTGGTAGCATAATTTGCAGGGTCAAGGATGCCATTTCCTTTTCCGTTCATAATGCCGTTATCAACTGCCCAGATGAGAGCATTTTCTGCATATTCACTTACCTCAGCCTTGTCTGTGAAAGCATCGAGATTTCCTGTAACCTCAGGAGAACCCGCAGCTCTGTAAAGCATAGCTGCAAGCTGCTGTCTCGTGATATATCCTTCAGGATTTGTTCCGTCAGAGATACCATTTTCTTTCGCCCAATCAAGACCCTTCTGATACCAAGGATCACTTCCTGTTGTGTCTATGCCGGCCTTTCTTGCCAGAATAGTCATCAGCATTCCTCTTGTAGTCTTGCTGTAAGGTGAGAAAGTATTTTCGCTTGTGCCGGTCATAAGGCCCTTGTCTGCTACATAATTTACAACATCATTGAACCAGTCAGATTCACTTACGTCGATAAATCTTGCATCATCTTTATCTTTGTTGTTATCCTTATCTGTGTCTGTATCAGCATCAGGATTTCTGTTTATTGCTGAATCTATTTTGTCACTGTCAAGCTTCGGAGTACTTACTTCAAATGAAGAAGTTTCATCATCCCAGTAAACGTTAAATTCTTTGCCGTTTACTGTAAGAAGCTTAGTGTCTGTCGGCAGATAGAGATAAAGATCTGTATCACCCGGTTCATAGCCGAAGTTGTCCGGTGTGTAAGTCTTGCTTTCTGTGTAATAGTAATTATGCAATCCACCGCTGTAAGTAAAGCCTTTATCTGTAGTTACATTATAAATGCCGTCAGAAGAAGGTATATTTGAAGTATCGAGCTTAAGAAGTTCTACGTCCTTAGTTCCGTCTCCATTGTGCTTAGCAGCCGTAACGAGGGAATCATCCACAAAATGAACAGAGCTGTCACCGTTCATAATAGTGGAATTTGTCGTACGCATAGCTTTAAACGAACCGCCTGATACATACAGGTTACCCGGATCACTGTCTGCATTTCCGCCATAGCCGATTGCAGATCCGATGAAATCACTTATGATAGTAAGATTTCCGCCCTTCAGATAAACATCTCCGGCGCACTTTCCGGATTTACTTGAACCGATGGCAGCACCTTGTGCCTTGTTGATAAGGACTACATTTCCTCCGGTAATATAAATCGGATCGTTTACATCACCGTCAGTAACGAGTACGTCACCGCCTACAAGAGGACCTGTCTTCGAACCCTTGATAAATACATCGCCGCCGGCAAATGTTACAGAACCTGAAGCCTCAAAGCTGTTTCCGCCGATACCGGCACCTTGTGAATACTTATAGATATATAATGTACCTGTTCCGTCAATAGTCAGGCTGTCACCCTTACCTACGTGGATGCCGGCACCCTGTACATATTCCTGAGTTTCCAGTAAGTTTTTGCCTTCGAAGCGAAGCGTGTTGTCTTTACCTGTAAAATTAATCACGTTCATTCCGAAATTTGTGTCACCTTCAGGAGTTCCCTTTCCGACATTGTCATTTATCCAGAGATCCTTTATTGTAAGGTCAACACCTGAAATGCTGCAGTCAATACTCAGATCTGAGAACTTCGCATTGGCTTCATCATCCTTTGAAATACCTTTACCGACAATAGTTACAGGCTCACGTGTCAGGATAACAATTGTTCCTGTAGCGTTGTCAGCTAAAGTATACTCTCCGCCGGATGTAATAACCGATCCGCCATTGATTGTAGTATCAACTTGTTGTCCTGAGCCTGAAACCTGAAGCTCAACAGGAATTTTCAGAGTAGTTACCTGATCCATACGGATTGTTCCGTTCTTTGATTCGTAACCATCTTTGGAAACGCTGTATGTATATTCTTTGCCAGCTTCAATTTCAAAGCTTACATTTCCTTCTGCCTGTCCGTCTAATGTGAGCGGAGTAAGCTTAGCAGACTGATCTTCCGTAGGATATACTGAAATCGATGCGTCAGTCGGCGTAAGAACGAAAGTTGCAGTTCTCATTTCAGTCTTTGCGGAAACTTCGTAAAAACCATTCTCATCCGGATTCTCTGCTAAAAAGTAACCATTTGGAATTATGACACTTCCTGAATTATGAATACCACTAGTATTTGATTTTGTGTCAAGATTCTGTACACCTTTGAACTTTCCACCATATATAGTAATTATGCCTTCTCGGTTCATCTTTGCTGAGTAGCCTTTTCCTCCGTCAAAGGTGCCGCTGTAGACATTAATTTCACCAAGCTGCGTAAACACAGGAGCGGCAAAACTGTTTGCTTTTCCACTAACTAATGCCATTGAATCAGGAAGAGTTACATTACAATCATAGACACCGTCAATCTTTCCGGTATAATATCCGATTTTCTTATTATCTGTTGACGTGTAACCCGACATACCTCCTGCCGCAATTTCACCGGTCACATCGCAGCTCAAAATTTTAATCACTTCGCCATAGACATAAATTTTTCCGGTTACTTTGCAATTTTCAATCAAATCCACGATGCCTTTGTATAATGCTGCATTATCGGCAGGATCTGTATTTTGGGCGACGTTGATTTCACCCGTAACAGAACAGTCACTTATGCTTTCCAGATGACCTTTAACTTGCAGTTTCGAAAGATTATTTTTCAAGAGTATTGTTCCGTTTAAAATATTTCCGTCAGTAACAGACGATTCAACGGTGATACCGTCAGTTACCAATGTGTGACCATTTAAGTCAAAAGAACAATTCTTTGCTATTGAAATTGCGTCTTCATCCACATCTTTCAAAAGCACAACGGTTCCTCCGCTTGAAACTGCTTCGAAGGCTGCAGAAAGCGTTTCATATTCTTTATTACCAACTTTTGCAGCTTTTTTTGTACTGTCTTCAGTCGTAACGCAATAAGTCCTTGAAGCTGTATGCCCACCATCTTCCGTTGTGGCAGTTATGGTCGCAATTCCTGGCGATACAGCGGTTACTTTACCATTTTCAACTGTTGCTACCTTATCATCGCTGCTGCTCCACAACACATTGGTATTTGTGGCATTGGTTGGCTCAATAATCGGTGTGAGTTCTGCAGTACTTCCTACCGAAAGCATTTCTGACTGAATCGTACTAAAGTAAGTAGACTGCTTAAAATATACGCGTGAAACACCTACGGAGATATTTACTTTACATGTTCCTACTACACCGCTGCCATCTCTTGCAGTCGCAGTAATTGTAGCTTTTCCGGCCTTGCCGTATCTCTTTAGCTTACCGGAAGAGTCTATAGAGACTATGCTAGTATTGTCGCTTGCCCACGTTACAGATTTAACTGTGGCATTTTCAGGAAAAACTGTAGCTGTCAAGTTAAACGTACCTTTATCGCTTACTTTTAAATCAAGAGATTCCGGTGATACCGTGATACTTGTTGCTTTGATAACAGAAGGAGAATCAAGTCCGACAGAAAACGGTATTTGGGTTTTAAGAGTAGTACTTTTTCCTATCGAATAGTATATAGTTACATTAAAATTATACATTCCTACCAGACTGTCCGGCATCGTAAACTCAGCTGTAAATAGTTCGCCTTCTCCCGAAATTTTTTCTGTTGAATTTTCCGGAATTTCATATGATATTATATATTGACCATATTTCTGGTTATATCTACATTTTGGAGATAAATCTGCATCAGAAACCACTTTTCCGGTTCTTACAGTAGCATTTTCTGTGGTAAAATCAGTTGAATCCGGAGTTATATAGAACCCTTCGTAAGTAATATTTTCGGGAGGATTATTTTGTGATACCATCAAAGTAACCTTATTTTCTTTTACCGATGTTTGAAATGTGAAAAAATCTATATTAACAGACTCACTTTCAAGTGTTTCAATTTCTGTAGCATACGGACAAACATACACAGACAAAATCATACATAACGACAGAATAATTGACAGCATTATTCTTACTGTCTTTTTAAAATTTTTCATTCAACGCACTCCTTAATAAATTAGAACTGTCATTAAAATTATTTAGCATTTATTTAGTAAAATATGTGAATTTGAAATAAAACGTACTATTGCCGTTATTAAAAGGCAGGATATCCGTCTGATCCCTCAATCCAAGAAGAATATATTTGATTATCCTCGGAATTTTGGCCATTTACCCATGAATTTAATTCATCTAACAGATGTAATCTATCATCAGAAGATGTTCCAAAAGAATCAGCTCCGGTTGCAGAAGTAGTATTTCCAAACGGATTTACTGTGCTTCCCGTCCAATAATGAAGCTCGTTATTTTCAAAAGTACTTGAACTGCTAAGCTGACCTATCAGTTGGCCTGCATAGGTAGAACCGGTAATTGTACCTTTATTATAACAGTTTACACATGTTCCAATCTGGTAAGCAATTATACCACCGGCATATTTACCGCTTACGGATCCTGTATTATAACAATTGGAAACTCCGCCGTAAATGTCTCCGCCTGTCAGAGTCTTTTTATTATAATTATTCTTATTGCTGCCGACTAAACCGCCTGCGTTATACGGTGATGTGATACTTCCGGTATTTTTGCAGTTGTAAATCTGACCTTCGTTTTCACCGGCGATGCCACCGGCAGATCCGCTGCTGTATGCGCTCGTTACCGTACCGGCATTGGTGCAGCCTTTCACTGTAGGTGGATTTGAGGATGTATTTACCCAATTTGCGCCAACTATACCCCCAACACCTTTCGACTGATTAGAATATACTGCAGTTCCAAGATTGTGACAGCTTATAATGCTGCCCCAGCTCTTTCCTACAATGCCGCCGATTGAGCGCTGACCGCCAAAATATCCTCCAGACACTTTTAAGTTAATAATCGTGGCATCCTCTTCGAGCTTTCCGAAGAGGCCTGCATTATTTTTCAGCGATTTTCCGGAAGAATAACTGCCATCACTGTGGTTGTAGAAAATATTGTAGATTGTTTTTCCGTTTCCGTCGAAATAACCCTGGAAACTGTAGTTAGTATTTGCTCCGCCAATCGGTTGCCACTCGTGAATCGTTCCTGTTCCGGTATAACCGGCTGTTCCGGCTGTTGACGGATTTACTGAAGATGCAGCCACGGAAACTGAGTTAAGATAAATATCATTCATCAGTTTGAAATACGTCCTGGAATCGTTGACGGATTGATAATATCCCGCTGCAACATTTGCCGAAAGCTGTGCCAGGTCTGCTGCAGTCGCAATCTGATACGGGTCAGCAACAGATCCGCTTCCGCCGCTAAAAGCATAGCTTCCATTTGCTGCCGGAATCGTACCGTCCCAATAGGTTTCTGCATCTGCGGTGACAGAAAAACCTATAGACATGGCGGCTATCATTGTCATCGTCACAAGTAACGACAACAATTTTCTTCCTTGTCTTTTCATAATTTAACCTCCTTTTCAAATATATTTCTTAAATTATGGAAAATATTAAGATATTATGGATGTACATATATTAATCTATCCATTCAAATCTATAGAATAACATTTTTTAAATATGCATTAATTTTGAACTAATAAGGACTACCTTATATAAATCGCAAGTAAACCAAACAATAATAAATGATGCTACATTTTATACAAGATTTAAATAAATAAATGTTTAAAATATATACACATTCATATAATAAAAATATCACTGTGATGAAAATTTGTCAATAATGTGAAAATTATATGTTGCGGCTATTTTGAAATAAATTTTATGTAAAAATAAAATACCGAATTGATTTTCATCAATTCGGTATTTTTCTTGGTGCGGTAGATGGGACTTGAACCCATACGTCACTACAACACACGCCCCTCAAACGTGCCTGTCTGCCTATTCCAGCACTACCGCAAGCGACTATTTAAGTATACGCAAGTAAGCCGCATTTGTCAATAGATTTTCAAATCTTTTTTTATTTTTTTATGACAAAAAATATAGTTATCATTATTATCCCGGTACATCGGTGCCTAAAGTGTCAACTGAATGATTAGCTAAATATAAGCTGAACGAGCAGCATATAAGAAAGCGTCCCTCCCACTATACTTATAAGTGTATTTCTTCGCCATACATGAAGAAGTACAACTACAAGGCAAGAAATAATCTGTGGAAGAAACTGAGACGTTTCTTTAAATGTCATATCCTTCAGACAATAAACAACAAGCATTCCCATGATAGCATACGGAAGAACCGTTCCGAGGTAAGTTATTACAGCAGGAGTTTCTCTGTTCGCATTAAATATGATAAAAGGCAGAAATCTGAGGCATATTGTGACTGCCGCCATGATTACTACAGAGATAATCAGATTTGTATCACTCATGTCATTTCTCCTTTAATTCATTCTTACCCACAGCTGCGTCGGCTTGCTGCGGACATACGCACGCTTGCTTCATGATAAGAAGAGATGCTGTAATCGCTGCCATAGCAGGAATCATAAAGCTGCTTGAGCCAAATATCAAAATACAGATCACAGATGCCGAAACTCCGATAATTGCCGGCATATGCCTTTTGCTGCTAAGCCATTGATCAGTGAATATAGTTACAAAAAGCGCTGTCAGAGCAAAGTCTATGCCCTGAGTATTAAATGTAAACAACGATCCTACAGCAGACCCGACCGCGCTTCCGGTCACCCAATAAATCTGATCAAACAATGTCACCAAGAAATAATATCTTGATTGCTCATTTGAATCCTCAAACTTTTCATCCTGGCATACGAGAGAATAAGTCTCGTCTGTCAATCCAAATATGAGATATAACTTCTTTTTCTTTTCTATATTCTTGTATCTGTTAATCATTGATATACCGTAAAAAAGATGCCTGGCATTTACAAGAAGCGTAGAAAGGGCAAATGTAAGCGGTGATGCGGCTGATGTAATCAAGCTGATTCCGAGAAATTGCATCGAGCCTGCATATATAAATATGCTCATGGCTAAAGCCCACAATATCCCATATCCGTTTGTCCTAAGCAATATCCCAAAGCCTATCCCAAGCACAAGATATCCTGTCATGACCGGAATCGTATCGACAAATGCCGTCTTTGCAGTGCGGTCAAACAAATTTTTTTCTTTATATTTTCCATCTTTAATATTCATAATTTAAAAATAAATCAAAATCTCAAAATGTTTTAAGCTATTATCTTCACAAGACAATTCGAACCGTTATATTCAATTCGAACCGTTATATTCAATTTGAACCATTATCTTCATCAAAACAGTTTAAATCGTTATGCCCATAAAACAGTCGCTATCCTTTTGGGATAGCGACAAAACACATATATATTGCAATCAATTATTTGCAGAAATTCCTTATGAGAACATTTCGTCCCCGCTCTTAAATTCAAAAGCAGGATGGAAATCGAACTTAACAGCACCTACCGCAATTCCCGGACCTGCCGCTTTTTTGATGCGCGCTATGCCTTCATTTCCGAAGCCCGCACAAAGCTCGACTGCTGTACATCCCTTTGCGACCAGTTCCTTTGCGGCTGCTTCAGCCTGTTTGTAATTTGAGCATCCGATTACGTTCATGTCAATATCAGAGCCCTCGATAACAGCTCTTTCCTTTTCAGGATCACATCCCGGAGCTACATAGATAAAACCACATTGAAACTTCATATAAAACCTCCTGTTTCACTAAAGATTATAAATAAAAAATTATCCGACATTTTTCTATTCAATATTTTTCTATCCTATATTTTTCATATAATTGATTCTTTTCGTTTTTCCAAAAAGCATCACTTCCGATATATCAATACGCATCCGCCTGCAAAAAGGCCTTTCGCCTCTAAGATAATAATATGCTGTGCGTTTCAGATTACTCAGCTTCCTATAATCCACCGCCTCGCACGGTCTTCCCTTTCGCATACTCGTGCGAGTCTTTACTTCCACAAAGCAAAGTGCGTCATCAGCCGGATCATAAGCAATAATGTCTATTTCACCATATCTGCATCTGAAATTTTTGAGAATTATGCAAAAGCCTCGTGATTCAAGATACCTCGAGGTCATCCTTTCGCCCTTCACGCCGAGCGTATGCTTTATGTTATAATCTGAACTTTGATGATTTTCAATCTTATAATAAGAACTGTCCAATATGCACCTTTTCTAATATTATTTTTATTATTTTTCTAATAATACGCTTCTCTAAATATATGCCTGTTCGGAAAGGCACCGACCCATTGTCATACTTTTACGGTAACGCACCAAAACTGTGTCGTATTTATCCGGCAACGCACTGCTCTAATAACATTCTTATCCGGTAAACGTTCCGAACCGATTATATGCTGCTAAAAGCGCCCCATAAGCTTGTCTTTCACAAAGCTCATGCTCTCGCGAAGCATATTATTAGGCAAATACAGTTTATTTGACGGAGCCGCAATTCCGCAGACGTTTTTATAACCGTACTTTCGTGCAATATTTACAGATCGGCACACATGATAATTGTTTGTGACGATTCCGACCTTATCATGCTTTATGTCTATAAATTCAGCGCTGTTTTTAATGTTGGCATACGTATTTGTGGCCTTATCTTCCATTATTATGCGATCTTCTGATATCCCTTTTTTTTGCAAATATTCTGACATGCCCAGGGCTTCAGTCGTCGGTTCGTTTGGTCCCTGTGCTCCTGACACGATGCATAATGTGTCAGGATTTTTTTTCAGATAATCCGCAGCAGTGTCCAGACGATATCTAAGAACAGTCGAAGGTCCGCTTTTCTTAACCTGAGCTCCCATTACTATAATATAATCGAGATTCTCTTCTCCTTTAGAATTGAACTTGCTGAGTATAGAAGTCTCAACAACTGCAGCTGAAGCTACACATATCACCAGTATCACTACTACCAGGCATTTCATGGCTGTATGTAACTTTTTAAAGATATGAAAATGTGCCGCAGCAAAAAGCAGCGCAAAAATAATAGCAATCGCAATCCATACCAGATAGAATCTCGTGCCTGAGCCTATCGACTTTACTATCAAACCGTATACCAGGCTGAGTATTGCAAGAAGTCCCCATAAAATCTGAAAAAACATAGTTATCCCCCCAATCATGCATAAACTAAGTTCTTTTAATTTTAAATCAAGTCATTCTTAATATAGTTCTATATATTTTTTTCTCTAATAGCTTCTGCCACTTTGTCCAGAATAATGTCTGCCGCTTCGCGCTTTGTCATCAAATCATATTTTGTCATCTGTCCGTCCGGTTTTATAATCGTGATGATATTTGTGTCAACATCAAAGCCTGCCCTCGGAGTTGCGACGTTGTTTGCGATAATCATATCAAGATTCTTCGATATAATTTTCTTTTTCGCATATTCTTCGAGATTTCTCGTCTCAGCCGCAAAGCCTGCCATAATCTGATGCTTCTTTCTCTTGCCGAGAGTTTTGAGAATATCAGGATTTTCCGCAAGATGAATCGTGACATCACCGTCTTCTTTTTTCATCTTGTGCTCCGAAGTATTTACTACATAATAATCAGCCGGCGCCGCAGCCTTGACAACTGCGTCTACATCATCAAATACCGACTCGCACGCTGCAAGCATTTCTTTTGTACTCGTGACCTTTATGAGCTTTGCGCCCTTGGGGCACTCAAGTGAAACGGGTCCCGAGACAAGTGTGACATCGGCGCCTCTTTTGAGGGCGGCCTCTGCAACAGCATATCCCATGCGTCCGGATGATTTGTTGCTTATATATCTTACGGGATCGATCACCTCTACAGTAGGTCCTGCCGTGACGAGCAGCTTTTTTCCCTCAAAATCACGCACAGCTCTGTCATTAAAAATGTCAACTACGTACTTGACTATTTCCGCAGGCTCTGCCATGCGTCCTTTGCCCTCATATCCGCATGCGAGAAGACCGCTGCCGGGCTCGATAAATTCATATCCGAAGCTCTTTAGCTTCTCGATATTTGACTGCACGATAGGATTTTCGTACATGTTTACGTTCATGGCCGGGGCTATTATGACTCTGGCCTTTGTCGCCATAACTGTCGTTGTCAGCATGTCGTCAGCTATGCCTGACGCAATCTTTCCGATGACATTTGCCGTGGCCGGAGCGATCAAAAAGACATCAGCCTTGTCCGCAAGAGCGATATGGCCTACTTTCCATGCCTCAGGTGTCGCAAATGTGTCTGTAACCACAGGATTTTTTGAGAGAGTTCTGAAAGTCAGCGGCGAAATGAATTCGCAAGCATTTTTTGTCATTATCACGTCGACCTCAAAGCCTTCCTTTTTTAATTTGCTGACCATATCTGCCGACTTATAACATGCTATACCGCCCGTAACTCCTACTACTACATTTCTGCTCATAGTCTTTTCCTTGCGTTCTTCTTTCCTATTTTCTTAACTATTTTCTTTCCTGACTCACTCTACTGTGCTTCATCGGCAGCCTCATCCGCAGCCGCATCATCGCTCACTTCATCGTCTGCTTCGTCTGCTGCATCAACCACTTCATCCGCCGCTTCGACAGTTTCAGCAGTTGTCTCATCTGCTGCTGCCTCATAAGCCGCATCTGCTGCATCGTCTGCAGCTCCGGTCTCTAAAGCATTTTTGGACTCTTCACTCTCAAATTCTATATTGAAACTTTCTTCCTGTTCTTTTCCGTCTTCGGACGCAAATGTTATAGTCATCTGCACATCAGAATCACCCGCTTCGTCTGACATGCCTGCCTCGTCCGCTTCGTCTGCGGCTTTCTTTGGATAAACGCCTGTCCTCTTCATTATCTCAAGTTCTTCACTTCTTGAATAAGTGATTTCACCTTTGGCAATTTCCTCAGTAGCGATAGATACAGGTTTATTTACCTTGACTTCTTCCGCAAGTATAGGATAACCGTCGATAATATCTCTTGCTCTCTTCGCAGCAAGAGAAACAAGTGTATACTTATTGTCGGCTTTTGTTCTTAATTCGTCAATTGGTGGATATAACATTTATATTTCTCCCTTCAGTTCTTTTAAAATCCTGCCGGCGAATTCTTCGCCCGAAACAGATATATGTTCTGCATTTATAATGTTTTTCAAATCATCTACGGCTGCGGAAAGATCATCATTTACTATGAAATAATCATAATGCTTCAGATAATCCATCTCTTCTTCTGCCTTTCCGAGTCTTATGGATACTTGCTCCTTTGAATCCGTGCCCCTGCCTGTCAGTCGTTCTCTGAGCACCTTAAGTGACGGAGGCAAAACAAATATCAAAACAGCCTTAGGCATATTTTTCTTTACGTTCATTGCCCCCTGAACGTCTATCTCTAAAATGACATCCTTTCCCGCCGAAATGTTTTCAACCACGGGAGCTTTAGGCGTGCCGTAATATTTTTCGTGAACATATGCATATTCGAGAAATCCGTCTTCCTCTATAGACTTTTCAAAATCCTCTTTTGATAAAAATCTGTATGTCACGCCGTCAACATCTTCGGATCTCGGAGATCTCGTAGTGGCCGATACCGAAAAATATATATCGGGATTGTCTTTTAAAACCTTCTTAACTA
Source organism: Lachnospiraceae bacterium (assembly GCA_963602445.1). Lineage (GTDB taxonomy): Bacteria > Bacillota > Clostridia > Peptostreptococcales > Anaerovoracaceae > Alangreenwoodia. The sequence goes on from CAVCIY010000070.1 coordinate 24,038, forward strand.
TCGAGCCCTTCCCGACTCCGGAAGGCCCCGAAACCACAAATAATTTTGGATTATTCAATATTTTGCACCTGCTCTCTGATCTTTTCAATCTCACTCTTTATCTCAAGCATGTGACCGGTGGTTTCTATGTCATTTGACTTAGAGCCGATGGTATTTGCCTCTCTGTTCATCTCCTGAACAAGGAAGTCAAGCTTTTTGCCCTCAGACTGGACGCTGCCGGAGATAATAGATCTAAGCTGTGAAATATGGCTGTTTAATCTTACGATTTCTTCCGTGACATTTACCTTATCCGCAAAAACAGCAGCCTCCACAAGAATGCGCTCTTCCGCAACAGAAATATTTCCGCCTATAAGTTCTGTGATACGCGCCTTAAGCTTTTCGGTGTGGTCGCTTACTATTCCCGGAGCACGCTTTTCTATTTCCTTGACATGATTTTCAATAATATCTGCTCGAAGAAGAATATCTGCCGCAAGCTTTTCGCCTTCGACTATTCTCATCTGAGTATGTTTCTTTGCTGCCTCAGAAACAGCGGATACAAGAACCTCGGTAAGCTTTTCTTCATCTTCTACAGCCGGAACAGCCTTTAGGACGTCCGGAAGTGAAGATATATATTCGAGGCTGATGCCCTCTCCGGTACCAAGAGTGTCCTTTAGGATTTTCAGCTTTTCAAAATATTGGAGTGCCAGGCCTTCATTCAGACTTATAGTCACATCGCTGTCGTCTGTATTCTCGACAAATATCGAAACTTCTGTCTTTCCGCGGCGGATTTCTGCTTTGACTGCATTCTTTACGGCGTCCTCAGCAAATGAATATTTGCGAGGCATCCTGACTGTGATGTCACCGTAGCGGTGGTTTACTGATTTGATCTCGACAGTGATATTTCTTTTTTCGTCGGAATAATCATACCTGCCAAAACCGGTCATGCTCCTAACCATGTGTAAATCTTCCTTTCGTATATGCTCTTTATTGAAATAATAGTCACAAAGATGCTCAAATGTGTTATCATTTTTAGGGCGAGTTTAAGGCGCATTTGAGACGCACTTAAGGCTTGCCCTGCACTTTGCTTTTGCAATATGTTTGAACAGATACGGAACTTCAGCGGACTTTTTTCCTTCTGATTTTTCCGTTTCATATCATTATATAATTTTGAATTGATGTTTTCAACATCTGAAATGATTAAACGGACTTGATATTTTAAGTTTTTTGATAATGTACGGGAGGTGTCTTTGTGTCTTTTGATGGTTTAGTGACATCGGCAGTTACCCGCGAGCTTTCATCAAAGCTTACCGGGTGCAAAATAGAAAAGGTTTATCAGCCGTCTGCAGACGAAATCTTTCTTTCGATTCGCGGCGGCGGCGAAAAATACAGACTTTATCTTTCGGCAAATACTACGCATGCGGGAATTTATCTCACGTCTGAAAAAAGCCTGAATCCGCAAAATCCTCCGGCTTTCTGCATGCTTTTAAGGAAGCATCTTCAATCGGCAAGAATCAGGGAGATTCGTCAGGTCGATTCGGAGCGAATAATAGAAATCTACACTGACGCTACAAACGAGCTCGGTTTTGACGTCAAATACAAGCTGATCATCGAGATAATGGGAAAACACAGCAATATCCTTCTTATCGACCTTGGTACAGGCAGGATTGTCGATTGCATAAAAAGAATCTCAGGTGACGTAAACAGATATCGGCAGACGCTTCCGGGACTAATGTATGTCGCGCCGCCTTCACAAAACAAATTGCCTTATTTCCACCTGGATTATAATGAGTTCAAAGCTCTTTATATTGAAAACGGATTTGAAAAGGATCCCGAAAAGGCTCTTGTAAAAACAATCATGGGCATAAGTCCTTTGATGTCTTCGGAGCTCCTTTACAGAGCAAGAAAAGCTTTACAGAGCAAAAATACTTATATCCATAATCCGGTCGAAAATTCTGATAAAAGTCTTACACCGGATGCAGGCAGTTATCATTCGGCATTTTTAGGTGACTCTTCTTCAGCAGATTCAAGTGATTATTTTTCGTCAAATAACGAAGAGCTGATGAAAGCAGTCTATTCTGAACTTGTGAAGGTAGTTTCAGAAATTTCACAAGGAAATATGTCACCGACTCTTTACGCAGACGCTAATTGCGCTCCGTGTGATTTTCATGCCGTAATGATTGAGACGCTGGCTTCGGAATATTCTGTAACCGAATTTGAAACCATAAGTGAAGCGTGCGAGAAATATTTTGAAGGAAGAAGCTCCTCAAACAGGATTCGTCAAAAAGCGTCAAATATCAGAAAAACGGTTTCGGCAGCGCTCGATAAGATGCTTCTTAAAAAGCAGCGCTTGTCTGAAGATCTGATGCGTGCTGAAAATTCCGAAGATTACAGGCTCTACGGTGAGCTTTTGACTGCGAGCCTGCATTCCGTAAAAGACGGCAGAAGCGAGGCTGAGGTTCTCAACTATTATACGGGCGAAATGCTTACTATTCCGCTTGATCCAAGATTTTCCGCCTCAAAAAACGCACAAAGATATTTCAAGAAATATGCAAAGGCAAAGACAGCTGTCACGGAAAAGAAAATACAGCTCGAGGAGACTGAGCGTGAAATCGACTATCTAGATTCCGTTCTTACATTTATTGACAATACAGACAAGGCTGAAGGGCTTGAGGACATACGTGCCGAGCTTATAGAGAACGGAATACTGAATAGGCGAAACCAAAAAGAACGCCTTCGCAAGGTAAATCCAAAGCCTATGGAATTCTTCACTTCTACCGGAAAAAGAATCTTGGTTGGAAAAAATAACAAAGAAAATGACATTCTCACATTCAAAACAGCTTCCTCTACCGACTATTGGTTCCATACAAAAGACATTCCCGGTTCTCACGTAATATTATTTACTGACGGTGAGGAGCCGAATGAAAGTGAGATTTTCGAGGCCGCAGCGCTTGCCGCGCGTTTTAGCAAAGCAAAAATGTCAGGAAACGTGCCTGTCGACTACGTACGCGCAAAATATGTAAAAAAGCCGTCCGGAGCAAAACCAGGATATGTAATATTTACAAACAACAATACAGTATATACCGATCCTGCTGTATTAGATGATAATAAGTAAAATCTGTATTGGATGATAAGAAGTAAAATATAAACAGCATATGTACGGGGAGCTTACGTGAGGCGCCGGTGCGGCGGTAAGTGCACTGCGCAGTAAAGCTTGCAAATAATGCCGGTGTGAGGCACCGGCGCGGCGGCAATGCGAGTAAAGCCTGTATGAGGCGCCGGTGCAGCGGTAAATGCACTGCGCAGTAAAGCTTGCGAATAATGCCGGTGTGAGGCGCCGGTGCGATGACAAATGCATTGTCATGATATACGGAGAAAATTATAAATATGGAAATAATACGAAAAATTTTCGGTGAATTGGAAAATAATTGCTATATTATTTTTGACAAAACGAGCAGCGAAGCTTATATTATAGATCCGGGATATTTTCCCGAGAAGATAGCTGATATCATTAAGCGCAGACGATTCCAATTAAAGGGAATCCTCTGTACTCACTATCATTATGATCATACGGACGAATGTGAAAAGTTAAGAAAGATGCTTGATGCCAAAGTTTTTATGACAAAGCGCGACTCAAAAAGATATAAAGGTCATGTTGATGTATTTTTGCGTGACAAAGATGTCCTTATGCTGGGAGACGAAAGAATCGAAGTAATAGCAACTCCGGGACATACGAGCGGAAGCGTTTCATTCATATGCAATGACTCCAAGTGTATATTTACAGGCGATGCATTATTTCCGACTGATACGGGATATGTAATTTTTGAAACAGGATCCGCAGATGACATGGAAAGTTCTGTAAAAAGACTCGACACGCTTCTTACGGATGATTTTATGATATGGCCGGGGCATGAGGAAAATGTCGATATGCATTTTGTAAGAAAGCACAATAAGGATTATATCGGTTATCTTAAGGGAATTCATCCCGAACATACGACAATGAGCCCGGATGATTTAAAATAAATTTTCTACGGATGATTTAAAATAAACTGCCGCCGATTATATGACAATTCCGGGGTAACCGTCAATCTGACGGCATCCCGGAAATTTTGTGCTTATTTGCTTTTTTATACTAAATACATGTCGATCAGTCTCGACTCTGGTTCGACTTTTGCTATTTTTACCTTTACTCTGTCGCCTACGGTATAGACGCAATGTCTTATCTCGCCAACCATCCTCATTTTGCTGCTGTCAAAGTCGTAAAAATCATCTCTCATCGTTCTGACAGGCACAAATCCTTCGATTGTATTTTCAAGCTCAACAAACATCCCCGCAGTTATCATTCCGTTTATGATTCCGTCAAACGTCCTGCCTTCAAACTTTTTCATATATGTACACATCAAATATTTTTCTATATCTCTTTCAGCATTTATCGAGGCACGTTCCCTTGCAGAAGAATTTCGGGCAGCCTCTTCGCATGATGCGGCAAGAATACGGAGCCTTTCCTCGCTTGGAACCGAATGAAGAGTTTCTTTTATTATTCTGTGAATGATAAGATCCGGATAGCGCCTTATAGGAGAAGTGAAATGACAATAATATTTAAATCCCAGTCCAAAATGTCCCTCACATGACGTCTTGTATTCTGCTTTCATCATTGACCTTAATGCGGCAATGCTGATTATATGTTCTTCAGGAGAGCCGGCTGCCTTTTTTATAAGCTCAGAAATTTCTCTCGGGTGTATGTCATCAGCTGACCCCTTAAGAAGATAACCCAGGCTCCCGACAAATCGCCTAAGCTCTTCTATTTTCTGCCCTGAGGGCTTCTCATGAACCCTAAAGACAAACGGGATATCCATCCAATAAAAATCCTCCGCAACAATTTTATTTGCGGCAAGCATAAATTCTTCGATAATCTTGTTTGCAATCCTGCGTTCTGATGCTCTGACATCCGTGACAAATCCGTCGCTGTCGACCTTAATCGCTGGCTCAGGAATGTCAAAATCAATACTGCCCTTTTCATATCTTTTTTTCATCAGGATTTCGGCAAGCTGTTTCATATCTTTTAGCATGTATGCAATATCATCACTAAGCTTTTCGGATCTTTTCTTATTTTCCAGATAGTCCGAAACCTCTGTATATGTCAGTCTCGCATGCGAACACATCACACTTTCATATATGTTGTGGTCGATTATCGTACCATTTTTATCTATCACAGCTTCAACTGTAAGGGTTAGCCTGTCTGAGCCTTCATTTAGGCTGCATATACCGTTTGAGAGCTCGTGCGGAAGCATCGGATAAACATTAGTCGGAAAATAGACACTGCATCCGCGTCTGAGAGCCTCTGCATCGAGAAATGAGCCTTCCTTTACATATTCCGAAACGTCAGCAATGCATACTGTAAGAATAAAATTTTCATCATTGTTCCTGTCACGAATCACGCTTACAGCATCATCAAAATCTCTCGCGTCTTCCCCGTCAATAGTGACAAGGAGTCTGTCACGCAGATCTGTTCGCCCTGTCATACGCTTTGCTGCAGGACGGTCAATCTTACAGTCTTCAATATTTTCAGCTTCAAAGACAGTCTCAGGTGCAAAATCTTCATTTATTTCATACTTACTCAAAACAGCATGAATCTCTGCGTCAATTGAGCCTGACGGGCCGAAAACCTTTATGATTTTTCCTTTCAGTTCATATATTCTGTGACTGTCATATATTCCGCGACTGTCATCGGGATATCTTGTGATTTCTGCCAGAACCTTATCTCCCGGCTTG
>CAVCIY010000071.1:0-9671 GCA_963602445.1 Lachnospiraceae bacterium
TCTTTATGAAGTACAAGTATGGCAATACCGCTTGCATATCATCACAGGCGGGCTGCCGGATGGGATGCGCATTTTGTGCTTCCGGACTGAACGGGCTTGAGAGAAATCTTACAGCCGGCGAGATAGTAGACCAGATCATTGCGATGCAGACAGATACGGCAGAGCGCATCGGTCATGTCGTAGTAATGGGCACAGGCGAGCCGTTTGACAATTATGATGAGCTTATCAAGGCGATTGAAATTCTTCATGAGGAAAAAGGGCTAAATATCAGCCTGAGAAATATTACGGTTTCCACGTGCGGCCTTCTTAAAGGAATTGAGAGATTCTCAAAGGACATGCCTCAGGTAAATCTTGCAGTTTCGCTTCATGCAGCCAATCGGGACAGGCGAAGAGAGCTTATGCCGGTAGCCAGATCTTATGAGATGGAAGATCTCATCGACACGTGTAAAGCATATACGCAAGCAACTCACAGACGCGTTACATTTGAGTATGCGCTGATCGCGGGAGTAAATGACACAGACGAAGACGCGGCGGCACTCGCAAAGCTTTTGCGAGGCATGCTTTGCCACATAAATCTGATACCGCTGAATAATGTAAGCGAAAATTCATTCAGCGGTACACCGCGTGAAAATGCAAAACGTTTCGCACAGCTTTTGTCAGAAAAAGGAATTCAGGTGACTGTACGCCGCGAGCTTGGCTCTGACATAAGCGCAGCCTGCGGTCAGCTGAGGCTTACGGCGGGCAGATAGAGCGCTGCTCATGACGCTGCGCATGCAATCACATCTTTGCAGCATGGGCGCAATCGCATTTTTGACAATACGCACACGCATCGAAAAAATGAGAAACGTGCTGATTTCGCATTAAAAATACAATGTGCCAAGAACATTGACAATACAATAATTAAATTGACGATTCCTGTTGTTCTTTTCTCAATTAGGGTTTATAATTATAAAAAAGTAATTGCAAAGTTGAGAAAGGAGACAGCACAATGGTTAAGCTATTAGTAGGTCACAAAGGTACCGGCAAGACAAAGAAGATGGTCGACATGGCAAACGATGATCTTGCGCAGAAGGACGGAAGTGTTGTATTTATTATAAAGGATGACAGATTAAAGCATGACTTGGATTACAATATTCGTATGATCGTTATGGACGAGTACGAATATGTCAACAATATTGACGAATATATCGGCTTTATCTGCGGCATCATGAGTTCAAACCATGACATCGAAGTTATCTTTATTGACAGCATTCTGAAGCACGCGGACATTTCCATGAGAGATCTGCCGGAATTCCTCAGAAGACTTCAGGTTATCTCAGAAAAGTCATCTATCGACTTTGTCGTAAGCATCACGGCAGACTTAGAAGAACTCGATTCATCCATCAGACAGTATGAGATTTTGAACTAATCGACCTGCAGTCGCATGTTTTGACTATAAACGGGGATCGGCTTGTGACAGTCGGTCCTCTTTTATTACATAAGAAACGGGTTTGGCGACGTTCGGCTTCAGTGATATTTACAAGAAACGCTTAGGCCGTTCATGACACTCAGAAGGAGCAGACATTCGGGCGCGGAAAATCAGGATATATGCGTTGGGACGCGGAAGATAAGGAGACGTGCATCGGGACGCGGAAGATAAGGAGACTTGTATCGGGACGCGGAAGATAAGGAGATGTGCATCGGGACGCGGAAGATAAGGATGCCTGCATTCGGGCGCGGAAAATCAGGAGACGCACATTCGGACGGAGAAGATTATGAGATATTATCCATATTCGGAATATATGAAAAAGAAATACGGGCAAAAAGTATACAAACTCCCAGTGAGTCTGAAAGCCACATGCCCAAATAGGATAAACCGACATACAGACGATCGCTCCAACGATAGAATCGAGTCCGGGACTTACGAAAATTATCCTTTAGGATGCACATTTTGCGGCGAAAAGGGGACAGGTTTTGAAAATCTGTCAGCAGAGCTTACGGTTACGGAGCAGCTGATGAAAAATATGTCTTATATCGGCTCAAGATATAAGGCAAAAAAATTTGCCGCATATTTTCAGTCATATACAAACACATTCATGGATATAGATACTTTCTCGTCATATATGGAGGAGGCTTTCAAAATTCCGCAAATAGTAGAGGTGTGTATATCGACTCGTCCGGATTGCGTATCAGACATGTATCTTGAGAAAATCAAAGCTTTCGCATCAAAATACGAAAAGGATGTGGTCATAGAGCTCGGCCTTCAGAGCACAAACCACAGAACCTTGAAAAAGATAAACAGAGGCCACAGCTTGGCAGAGTTTATAGATGCGGCAAACAGGATACACAATTTCGGATTTGAGATATGTACACATATGATTCTCAATCTTCCGTGGGATGATGATTCAGATGCCGTTGAAGGCGCGAGGATACTCAGCGCACTCGGAGTAGAACAGATAAAGCTTCATTCACTTTATATTGAAAAGGGAACAGAGCTTTGCCGCCAATATGAAAATGGCGAATTTACTCTCATAAGTGCCGAAGAATATGCCTTAAGAGCTGTAAAATTCCTGGAAAATCTTTCACCTGAGATATGTATACAAAGGCTTGTGAGCAGAGCTCCGGAAGAGGACACTGTATTTTGCAATTGGTCGATGAGCTGGTGGAAGATTCGCGATATGATTGAGGATATCATGGAAAAGGAAGATACGTATCAGGGAAAGGCGGCTGACTATCTTAATCGCGATTATTATTTTTACACAAAGTGATTTTCGGGCTTAGCCTGACGGAATCGATAAGTTATTGAGCAGACAATTGATAAAAGACAGATTAAAGAGACGATTATATTAATGCATTTATCCGATACATAACTATTACGATATACAACTGCTGAGATATACATGAGATATACAAATGTTCGAATGTACAGCGATGTGACATGCAAACCTTACAATTTGCAGCGATGTGACATGCAAACCTTACAATTTGCTGCAATATGATATACAAATCTTACAATGTACGGCTGCTTGCGCTTGACGATCAACGCCAAACGGCGGCCGCATGTATGTGCAGGTATATATTATGTAGCGTTTGCCGGCATGTGTAAGTATTTCATGCGGCGATTGCCGGCATGTGTAAGTATTTCATGTGACGTTTGCCGGCATGTGTAAGTATTTCATGCGGCGTTTGCCGGCATGTGTACATATCCCATACGGCGATCGCAGGCGATTGTATTTTATGCGGCAATTGTATTTCGCTTAGCAAATGTATTGCGATAATTGTATTTATATATAAAATATTTTTTATACGGTATTCCAGGGACAGAGAAATGAGGCTCCGGAAAACTACCGGAAAATAAGGAGGATAAAAATGGCAAATATTTATTATCAGAATGACTGTAATCTTTCAGTATTAGACGGCAAGACAGTAGCAATCATCGGTTATGGCAGCCAGGGTCATGCACATGCACTCAACTTAAAGGAGAGCGGAGTAAACGTGATCGTAGGCCTTTATGAAGGCAGCAAGTCATGGAAGATCGCCGAAGAAGCAGGTCTTAAGGTTGCCACATCAGCAGAAGCAGCAGCTGCGGCAGATGTTATCATGATTCTCACACCGGATGAAAAGCAAGCCGATGTCTATAAGGAAAGCATCGCACCAAACCTCAAGGAAGGCGACATGCTCATGTTTGCGCACGGATTCAATATTCATTTCCAGCAGATCATTCCGCCTGCATATGTAGACGTTACTATGATCGCGCCTAAGGGCCCGGGTCATACAGTAAGAAGTGAATATGTAGCAGGTAAGGGCGTTCCTTGCCTCGTAGCTGTATATCAGGACGCTTCAGGCAGAGCTCTCGAAAAGGCACTCGCTTACGGCGCAGGAATCGGCGGCGCAAGAGCTGCAATTCTCGAGACTACATTCCAGACAGAAACAGAAACAGACCTCTTTGGCGAACAGTGCGTACTTTGCGGCGGAGTTACGGCTCTGATGCAGGCAGGATTCGAAACTCTCGTAGAAGCAGGATATGATCCTAGAAATGCTTACTTTGAGTGCATTCACGAAATGAAACTGATCGTTGACCTCATTTACCATGGCGGCTTCTCAGAGATGAGACATTCGATTTCCGATACAGCTGAATTTGGCGATTATGAAATCGGCAAGAGAATAATCACAGAAGAAACCAAGAAGGAAATGAAGAAGGTTCTCGGCGAAATCCAGGACGGTACTTTTGCAAGAAACTGGATCATGGAAAATAAGGTTGGCAGACAGCATTTCAACGCTATGAGAAAGCTTAAGGCTTCACACCAGCTTGAGGAAGTAGGAACAGAACTCAGAAAGATGTATTCATGGAGTGATGCAGAATAATATTCCCCGGAATATATGAGGCATGCAAAGACTGCAGCACGCAAGTAATGCAATGCACGAAAAATGCAGCACGCACAGAATGCAAAATATACATTAACGGAGAATGCTAATGAAGATAAAAGGTTCAAATATAATATTAGAATGCCTGAAAGAACAGGGCGTAGATACAGTATTTGGATATCCAGGCGGACAGATCATTCCTTTGTATGATGCTCTTTATGATTACAGAGACGACATTCACCATTATCTGACAAGTCACGAACAGGGCGCAACCCATGCAGCAGACGGTTATGCGCGCTCTACGGGAAAAGTCGGTGTCGCTTTTGCGACAAGCGGCCCGGGTGCCACAAATACAGTCACAGGTATCGCCACTGCCTTCATGGATTCAATTCCGATGGTAGTTATTACAGGTCAGGTACCTCGCTCTCTCATCGGAAGAGATTCATTCCAGGAGGTTGATATCTACGGAATCACACTGCCGGTCACAAAACACAATTTCTTTGTAAGTGACATAGCCGATCTTGCCAAGACAGTAAGAGATGCATTTCAAATAGCAATGAGCGGAAGGCAGGGACCGGTGCTTATCGATGTTCCAAAAGACATTTTCAATGAATTATACGAATATGAAAAGCAGCCTGCGGTAGAAAAGATTCCTGTAAAGGACAAATATACAGATGATGATATAAAAGAAGTTGCGAAATTGATTTCAAACGCAAAAAGACCGCTGATATATGCAGGAGGCGGCGTTACATCGGCGAACGCAGCCATGCAGTTTAGAGCATTTGCGGAAAAGGCACAGATTCCTGTAGTTTCTACACTTATGAATCTTGGCTGCATCTCGGCGAAGAGTCCTCTGTCACTTGGCATGGTCGGTATGCACGGGCATAAGGAAGCAAATCTTGCAGTTCACGACAGCGATTTGATAATTACGATCGGCGCAAGATTCAGCGACAGAGTAACAGGAGACACAAAGAGCTTCGCACCAAATGCTTTTATCGTACAGATAGACGTTGATATGTCTGAAATAGACAAGAATGTCATCGTCCAAAAGAGCATTCTTGGCGAAATGCCTGCCATCCTCGAAAAGCTTACCGATTCCATTGAACCTATGAATCATGACAGCTGGCTTGCTGAGCTTGAGGCATATAAGAGACCGGAAAATATACCAAAAGATGCTTTTGTCCCGCAAAATGTGCTGAAGATCGTGCACGAAGAGATGGGCGATGACACAATCGTTGTCACGGATGTAGGTCAGCATCAGATGTGGGTAGCACAAGAATGGCCATTTACACAGCCTCGCAGGCTTATCACGTCAGGCGGACTCGGTACAATGGGATTCGGTCTCGGAGCTGCCATAGGCTCGTCAATCGGAAATCCGGGAAAGAGAGTTGTGCATATCACAGGCGACGGAAGTTTCAGAATGAACTTAAACGAGCTTGCAACCGCATCGGCAAACAATCTTCCTATCATAAGCATTCTTATGAAGAACAACGTCCTTGGCATGGTAAGGCAATGGCAGAAACTTTTCTTTGAAAAGAGATATTCCGCTACTACGCTTCCTGACGTAATAGACTATGAGAAGCTTGCTGAGTCATTTGGCCTGAACGGGAAGAAAGTAAATACTCTTGAGGATCTGAAAAATGCAATAAAAAATGCAAAAGCTTCAGACAAGGCGACACTTATTATCTGCGAAATCGATTCAGCAGAGGACGTATTCCCTATGGTGCCGCCGGGAAATGCTATGAGCGATCAAGTATTCAACGCAGAAGATATTTAAACAAACAATCATCGATTTTCAAGGCATTTATTTCATAATTTGGAATAAGTTTTATAAATAAAGTATCAAAATGTAGTGGAAATTTATATTTTATGTGGTATAATTTTCTATGGTAAAGGCGAAGATAAGTCAAATCAAGCCTTTACGATAATTTGGTATAAAGTATCAAGGAGGAAAAAAATGGTTACTTGCACAATGGACGAAATCGTAGCAGCAGCTAAAAAGAGAGGCTACAGAACAAAGTATAAGGTTGATCTTAAGAACAATTCTCAGTTCGCTATCCTGACTAAGGACGGCAACTCGATCGATTTAAAGTATGTTGATGAAGGCAGAGCAGGTGGCGTTAGAACTCACGTTGGAAGCCTTATGAAGGATTTCCCTGGCACTACTGATGAAGTACTTGACTGGTATGAAGAACAGTTAGCAAACAGAAACAGAGATTGCACAATTGCTGACTATGTAGAACCTAGACTCGCAGCTGCTGCAGCAGAAGAAGCTGAATAATCTCGGTTGAAAAGGATTGAGAAAGCTGACTGAATTCGGTCGAATAGATTAGGAAACCGAATGATTCCAGCCGCAAATCCAAAATAGATAAAAATCAAAGATATTTCGGTACCGCCGTCATGCCATTGCATGACGGCGGTATTTTTTCGCTGTCGGCATTACGAACCGCCGAAGACGTCTGCTGACCGGTATAATTGCGCCATTGGCAATTTGAACCGCCGGGGATGTCTGCTGACTGTCGCAATTACGGCAATGGTGCGATAAATCGCCTAAGACGTCTGCTGACTGCCGCAATTACGACATTGTTGCAATGAATCGCTGAAGACGTCTGCTGACTGCCGCAATTACGACCTTGGTGCGATAAATCGCCCGGGATGCATGCCTGTCGGAATAAAAAGGCAAGATAAATTCAACCTTTGCTCGATTAAATTGGAAGCCTTTCGGGTACTTTAAAAAAGGCAGTATATATTCATCATATATTGAATGTGATAAATTTTTGAAAAGACAGAAAAAATTCTTGATTTTTATATACAAGTGTTTTATAGTTATATTAGCACTCATGAAAGACGAGTGCTAATAATCAAAAATATTATCAAAAACAAGTCTACAAAAGCCTGCCGGTCTGTTCCGAAAAGTTAATTCAGACTGCCGGGCTATTTAAAAGGAAACTGAAGCGGAGTCGTCTGACGCTCAGTTTAAAAACGAAGCAAAATCTCCGGCAGGCTCGCTTGGCCGGGGTGCATGCTAAGTTATATTTAAAGGCAAAGAGGTGTAATTATGGCAAAAAAACAATTTAAGGCAGAGTCCAAAAAACTGCTCGATATGATGATCAATTCTATTTATACAAACAAGGACATATTCCTCAGAGAATTGATTTCAAACGCAAGTGATGCTATAGATAAGCTTTATTATCAGGGTGGAGAAGGCCTGGCAAGAGAAGATTTCTATATCGCAATCGAGACAGATCTGGAAGAACGTACACTTACTATTCTGGACAATGGTATAGGTATGACAAAGAAAGAGATGGAAGAAAATCTCGGTACTATCGCACGAAGCGGATCGCTTGATTTCAAGAAGTCTCTCGAAGATGAGAAGATGTCGGATGTTGATATCATCGGCCAGTTCGGTGTAGGATTTTATTCTGCCTTTATGGTAGCAGATAAGGTTACCGTACTCTCAAGAAAGTACGGGGAAGAAGAGTGCTGGCAGTGGGAATCTACAGGCGCAGACGGATATACGATGCTCGAAAGCGCAATGGTAGGTCACGGCACAAGAATCATTCTTCACATTAAGAACAACACAACAGACGACAATTTTGACGATTATCTTTTCGACTTCAAGATCAGACAGCTTGTAAAGAAATATTCGGATTACATCAGATATCCGATTCAGATGGAAGTAGAAAAGACAAGACAGAAAGAAGGCGGAGAGTCAAACGAGTTTGAGTCTTACACAGAAATTGACACTCTAAACAGCATGGTTCCTCTTTGGAAGAAGAAGAAGAGTGAAATCGATGAAGAACAATATACACAGTTCTACCAGGAAAAGTTCTACGGAAAAGAAAAGCCTCTCAGAACTATCCATTATAGCGTAGAAGGACTGTCCTCATTCAGTGCCCTTCTCTTTATCCCTGAAAGACCTCCGTTCAACTTCTATTCGGCAGATTATCAAAAGGGCCTTCAGCTTTACTCAAGCGGCGTCATGATTATGGAATATTGTCCTGATCTGATTCCGGACTGCTTCGGCTTCGTAAGAGGTATCGTGGATTCACAGGACCTTGACCTTAATATTTCAAGAGAAACACTTCAAAAGGGCAAGCAGCTGCAGAATATTGAAAAGAGTATCGAAAAGAAGATCAGAGGCGAACTCATGACTATGCTGAATACAGAAAGAGAACAGTACGAAGAATTCTTCGGACATTTCGGCATAACGCTCAAGTTCGGTCTTTACAACAGCTTCGGTCATCTGAAAGATGAACTGGCTGATCTCCTGCTCTTCTACTCATCTACAGAGAGAAAACTCGTCACTTTGAAGGAATATATTTCAAGGATTAAGGAAGGTCAGAAATATATCTACTACGTTACAGGAAAGTCTGTAGAGCAGATAGAACGTCTCCCTCAGATTGAAGTTATGAGAGACAAGGGATATGAAATCCTTTACATGACTGATGAAGTAGACGACTTCCTCCTCAGAATCATGAGAGATTATGAAGATATGATCTTCAAGTCAGCATCAGGCGAAGACCTTGGCCTTGAAGAATCTGACGAAGAAAAAGAAGAATTTGAAAAGACGGTTGAAGAAAGCAAGGATATGCTTGAAAAGATGACAGAAATGCTCGGCGGCAGAGTAAAGGCAGTTCGTATTTCTCAGAGACTCAAGAAGAATCCTGTAGTTATGACTGTAGACGGTGATGTGTCCATCGAAATGGAAAAGGCTATGAGCAATATGCCTATTCCTGACAAGGCTAAATCAGAAAAGGTTCTCGAAATCAATCCTGAGCACAAGGTATTTACATCGCTTCAGGAAACCTTCAAGTCGGGTGACGAGTCAAAGCTGCGTATTTATACGGCACTATTATATGACCAGGCACTTCTTATCAGTGGTCTGAACCTTGAAGATCCTGTAGAATTCTCAAATCATATTTGCAATCTTATGGTTTAGCATACGGCGACAGGGAAAAGAAAATCAACTGTGAAATGAAATTATATATCGCGCATATCGGATCATGTCCGATATGCGCGATTTTTTAGAATACCTGTCGATTTAAGTATATCTCGTAAGTTTATAATATGCTTCGTAATGTTATATTGAGCCCTGTAAATTTTCAGTGCGCTTGGCATTGTACATAAGTATGATGTGTGTTAAAATTAGTGTACATAATTTACATTATGTACAAAAAGTGCACACAGTAAAACAGTAAAATGTGTACACGATTAAAAAATTTTGCGTGTGATAAATCCAAAAGCGTACATGCCGGAAAATCGCACACACTAAATCCAAAAGCGCATATGCCGGAAAATCGTACATGATAAATCAAAAAGCACAT
>CAVCIY010000072.1:0-7591 GCA_963602445.1 Lachnospiraceae bacterium
TTCTTCATCCTCATTTTCAGCTTCCTCATCCGCAAAACCGGCTTCTTCACCAGCATTTTCAGCTTCCGCATCCGCAAAACCGGCTTCTTTTTCCTCAAAGTCACCCTCAAAGTCCTCAAAATCATCATCGATAGGAACCGGAACAATCACTTCGCGTGCCTCTTCAAGCTTCTCCTCCGGAACATAAATCTCTATCGGAAATGCTGAATTGAAACCCATAGTGATCTCTATGAAATTTGCGGCCCCCTCATATCTTTTGAGCGAAGGGATGCCTGCACCTGTCAATTTTGATTCTATAATATCAGCCTCAAGGCTTGTCTTTGCCGTAGTAAGGTAAACCCCGCCTCTCCACGGCTCATCTGTCTTAAGATGCCTGTCTCTTCCAAACATCGGATGCACTCCTTTTCAATCATTTAACTGTCTTATTTCGTTATTTAACAATCTTATAAAAAATTATACCCGATTCATGCGGAATCGGGTATAGATATTTTTGATTTTACGGATATTTTTAATTTTACGGGTAAAATATCAGCACTTCAGCTCTTTAGCACTTCTTTGTCTTGATCTCTTCAAGAAGCTTTGCGAGGAGCTCTTCTGAAGGAATCTGACCGAGATCTCCTTCCTTGCTCGAACGAACTGAGAGATTTCCTGTCTCTACTTCCTTTTCACCGATAGTCACGATATAAGGAGTTCTTTCATTTCGTGCTTCTCTGATCTTATATCCGATTTTTTCGTTTCTTATATCAGTTTCGACTCTAAGACCGGCATCAGCAAACTTTTCTGCAAGCTCCTTTGCGAACGGAGCAAACTTTTCTGTCACTGTAAGGAGCTTAACCTGTACAGGCGCGAGCCAGAGCGGATACTTTCCTGCAAAATGTTCTGTGAGAATCCCGATGAATCTTTCAATTGAGCCGAAGATTACTCTGTGGATCATAACAGGTCTGTGCTTTTCGCCGTCAGCTCCGACATAAGTGAGGTCGAACCTTTGCGGCATCTGGAAGTCTAATTGGATGGTGCCGCACTGCCATGTTCTCTTTAAGCAATCTTCAAGATGAAAGTCAAGCTTTGGACCGTAAAATGCACCGTCACCTTCGTTTATTACATAGTCAATGCCCTTCTCTTCCAGACATTCTCTGAGAGCATTTGTGGCCATTTCCCATTCTTCGTCAGATCCCATGGAATCTTCAGGCCTTGTTGAAAGCTCAATGTGATATGTAAATCCGAAGAGATTGTATACATAATCGATAAAATCGATAACGCCTGAAACTTCTTCCTTTATCTGATCCGGAAGCATGAAGATATGAGCATCATCCTGCGTGAAGGTTCTTACTCTCATCAGGCCGTGAAGAGCTCCCGAAAGCTCGTGTCTGTGCACCTGACCGAGTTCTCCCATTCTGATAGGGAAATCTCTGTAAGAATACATCTTTCTCTTATATACGAGCATAGATCCCGGACAGTTCATAGGCTTGATAGCATAATCAGCGCCGTCTATCTTTGTGAAGTACATATTTTCTTTGTAATGATCCCAATGACCTGATCTGTGCCAGAGATCCTCGTTGAGAATAAGCGGAGTTTTGATCTCCTGGTATCCCCTCTTGGCATGCTCTTCTCTCCAGAATTTTTCAAGTTCGTTTCTTATGATCATACCCTTTGGCATGAAGAACGGGAAGCCAGGGCCTTCTTCGTAAATGGCAAAAAGATCCATCTCTTTTCCTATCTTACGGTGGTCTCTCTTCTTTGCTTCTTCGAGCATAGCAAGATATTCGTCAAGTTCCTTCTGCTTAGGAAATGCTGTTGCGTAGATTCTCTGGAGCATCTTGTTCTTTTCGCTGCCCCTCCAATATGCGCCTGCGACACTCTGAATTTTGATAGCCTTCACCGGAGAAGTTGACGAAAGGTGCGGACCTGCGCACAAATCTGTAAAATCACCTTGCTTGTAGAATGAGATAACGGCATCCTCAGGAAGATCCTCGATAAGCTCTACCTTGTAAGGCTCGTCCTTTTCCTTCATAAATGCGATTGCTTCTGCTCTCGGAAGCTCGAATCTTTCAAGCTTGAGATTTGATTCTACTATCTTTCTCATTTCCTTCTCTATTGCAGGGAAATCTTCTTCTGTAAATCTATGCTCAAGATCGAAGTCATAATAAAAGCCGTTGTCGATAGCCGGTCCGATAGCGAGCTTTGCCTCAGGATAGAGCTTCTTTACTGCCTGAGCCAATATATGTGAAGCTGTATGACGGAAAGTCCATGCCGCATCCTCGTTGTCAAACTTGAGAATTTCGATTGCGCAGTCTTTGGTAAGAATATATTCCATGCCCTGAATTTCACCGTCAACCCTAGCGACGATCGCTTCCTTAGCAAGACCGCGGCTTATGCTCTTAGCTGCATCAAGTACGCTGCTTCCGTCTTCAAGTTCTCTGACGCTTCCGTCAGCTAATGTTATTTTAATCATAAGAAAATTCCTCCTTTAAGAGACTTCAACGATTTTTTATCTGATTTATACAATTTGTCCAATTAATATCACATTTCTCAATATCATATTTCGATCATGTTCCACTTGCCGGCAGTACTTCTTGCCGCTGTGTTTTTGGCCGCTTTGCCTCTTGCCGCTGTGCTTTTGGCCGCTTTGCCTCTTGCCGCTGCACCTTCTGCTGCGTTTTTTTACCGCTGCGCTTCAGTATCCTTCATAAGGCTTATGAGTTCTTTTACTCTCGCATCGACATCCTTTGCGCCGTAAACCGCGCTTCCGGCAACAACTATATCAACTCCCGCCGCCGTGACAGTCTCAATATTTTTAAGTCCGACGCCGCCGTCGATTTCTATCTCAAAAGTATATCCGTTCTTTTCCCTTAGTTCAACAAGTTTTCTAACCTTTTCAAGTGTACGCTCTATGAACGCCTGTCCGCCGAAGCCGGGATTTACAGACATGACAAGTACCATGTCAACCATGTCGAGAACATATTCCACGGCGCTAAGAGGTGTAGCGGGATTTAGCGCAACACCGGCCTTGACTTTGACAGCAGGATCTTCCTTAGTGGCAGGCTTGGCATCAAGCGACTTTACAAATTGGAGAGTCCTGTGAAGATGTGTGCATGCTTCTGCATGTACTGTAATGTACTCTGTCTGCGGAGTCACAAATTTTTCTGCATACTTGTCGGGATCCGAAATCATAAGATGCACGTCAAATGGAAGCTTTGTCCGTGATATAAGACTCTTCATGACGTCGGGACCGATTGTAATATTGGGCACAAAATGCCCGTCCATCACATCTACATGCACAAGATGTGCACCTGCTTTTTCTATTTTTTCTACATCATCTCCCAAAGACGCAAAATCTGCTGATAATATTGATGGCGCAAGCTTTTTCATTTTATCCTCTCCGAATCTGACTTAGACTGTATCACATTTACTATACTGACTCTGTAATGCCGTATTAATCCGACAATGCTATACTGACTCTGTAATGCCGTATTAGCCCGACAACGCTATATTTTAAACTTTTTAATCTTTTTTAGCTATCTTTTTCTGTATATTCTTTTTCTCTCGCGAATCTCTTCAAGCTGAGAAATGTATGAATTGTATCTGCTTAAGCTTATTTTTCCTTCTGCCAAAGCAGCTTTTACGGCGCATCCGGGTTCATTTTGATGCATACATCCGGCAAATTTGCAGTTGTAGTTCAGCTCGGAAAATTCTCTGAAAAGGTATCTCAGTCTTTCCTCTTCCATCTGCGGCACGTCAAATGACGTAAATCCGGGTGTGTCAAAAAGCATTCCTCCGTCAGCAAGTCGGAAAAGCTCAACATGTCTCGTCGTATGACGTCCCCGCCGGGTCTTCTCGCTCACCTCGCCCGTCTCGGCGGGAGCGTCTGATATGAGACTGTTTGTAACAGTCGACTTGCCGACGCCCGACGGCCCCGCCAGAGCTGTCTTCTTTCCATTCAGGTATGAAGCCAGCACTGCCGCATCCTCACGCTTTCTGGCATCTATAAAGATAACCGGATATACATTTTCATATATATTCTTAAGCCTTTCCTTTAGCTCCTCAGATGCCAAATCTGCCTTCGTAAAGCATATGACTACCTCGATATCATTCATCTCCGCCATAGTGATGAATCGGTCAACTACGGCAAGATTCGGATCTGGTGATACACATGCCGAAACGATTATAAACTGTTCGATATTGGCTACCGGCGGTCTGTCAAAGCAGCTTGTCCGCTCCTTGATTCCAGTGATAACAGGCGTGTCATCTGTCATGTCCAGCTGCACTCTGTCTCCGACATAAGGCTTTTTTGCCGCGCCTTTTTTGTTCTTATTTTTGAAGGAGCCTCTCGCCTTGCATTCATAGACGGCGTCACCGGTATCCACGTAGTAAAAACCTGCGATACCCTTCACGATAATGCCGTTCGCAAGACTTTTTCCGCAATTTTCTTTATCTAAAATAATCTTCTCACCTGTCTTATTTTGCTCGGACTCTACTTAAGCTCGCCCGTCTCAAAGTTTGCTGTTTGTTCTTCAACCACTTCGCCGTTGATAATGACACGAACCTTTGAATTTGTGCCTGTGCCGTTAAGAACTACAGTCTCCTCACCGTCGCTCTTTTTACAATTCTTTTTATTAACTACATATGTGACATTGCCTTTCGAGTCAGTCAACGTAACAGCCAGGTCAAATACTTCATTGTCACCTGCGAGATCATAATTTACTATAAGCGCAATAGGCTTTGTAACCACATTCTTTTTCTCAGGTCCCTTGCTGATAACTACGCTTACTGTAGAACCTGCTTCAACTTTTGTGCCCGACTTCGGACTTTGGCTTATAACAAGCCCTTCAGATACGTCATCGCTGTATTCTTCACTTGACATTTCATAAGACAGGCCGGCTGACTTGAGAAGAGACTTGACCTTTTCCGTAGAGCGGTTAAGCAAATCCGGAACCTCCACACGGTCATCAGCCTTGCTGACTACGAGATTTACGGCTGTACCTTCTTCAACCTCTTCTCCTGCTTCAGGATCCTGGCTGCAGACTGTATTTGCCGGCAGGTCACTATCCTCATCATATGTAATGTCTCCACAATCGAGATTATTTTCATCAAGGATTTCTTTCGCATTAGACAAAGTCTTTCCTACAAGATTAGGAAGCTTGACCGTTTCTTTGTCTTCATCGTCTTCTTCCCTGCTTCCTTTGCTGAGAAGAAGTTTTACGGTATAACCCTTTTTCACTTCTTTTCCGGCTGCAGGATTTGTTTCAGCCACAAATCCTTCCTCATATTCGTCGCTGTATATCGAATTTCCGAGACTGCACTTAAGCCCGTCAGCCTCAAGCACTTTCTCGGCCTGTTCCTGACTGAGTCCTCTCACGTCCTGTACAGTGACGGTTCCGCCGCTGCCAAATGAATTTATAATAATCAAACTAAGCGGAATCGCGCAAATAAGAGCAAGTATAACTGCCAAAATTTTTATCTTCTTTTTCTTCTTATTCTTCTTTCCGCCTTTTCTGTTTTTCTTTCTGCCTCTTTCAAATTCGTCATCATAATAATCAAAATCATCATCGTCGCGAAGTCTGTCATCAGCATCATTTGCGTCATCTTTGCTTTGATTTGCAAGTGCATTTGCGTCATATGCATTCTTCTTGTGATTTCTTACCGGCAATACAGCACCGAGTCTTCCCTTCTGTCTGTTCAGCATATGCTCGGCCTTCACAAGTGCTTCATACATCTCGTCTGCAGACGCAAATCTGTTTGCCTGGTGTCTTGCAGCCGCCTTCATGACGATAGCATCCATAACTTCAGACACTTCCGGATTCACAAGCGAAGGTGCCGGAACGTCTTCATTTAAGTGCATCATCGCAACGCTTACAGGGTTTTCGCCATCGAAAGGAACTGTCCCTGTCAGCATCTCATAAAGAACTATACCGAGAGAGTAAATGTCCGATCTCTCATCGATATATCCGCCTCTGGCCTGCTCCGGTGAAAGGTAATGAACCGATCCCATGACAGTGCTTGTATTGTTTACGATCGTGCCTGTATTTACGGCCTTAGCGATTCCGAAATCCGCAATCTTGGCAGTTCCGTTCTCGGTCATGAGGATGTTGTGAGGTTTCACGTCTCTGTGAATGACCTTATTCTTGTGCGCTGTACTGAGACCGAGCGCAATCTGCTTTGCAATCTCGATAGCCTCTTTTTCCGGAAGAGCGCCTTCTCTCTGAATAATATCGCCCAGAGAGTCTCCCTCGAGAAGTTCCATTACTATGAAATAGATATTTCCCTCTTTGCCTACATCATAGATGGCTACGATATTTGGGTGGGAGAGTCCTGCGGCAGCCTGAGATTCTCTTCTGAAGCTGTTTATAAACTTAGGATCTTTTATAAACTCCGGCTTAAGTATCTTGATCGCAACATATCTGTTCAGGACACGGTCTTTTGCCTTGTAAACAACGGACATTCCGCCGTCTCCGATTTTCTTTATAAGTTCATATCTTAAAGCTAATATTTTTGTTCCCATTGCAGCGTCCCTCCGTTATATTCTAACGCTGACTACCGTAATATTGTCATTTCCTTTATTTTCGTTTGCTGCGTCCACAAGCCTTTTGCAGGCTTCTCTCTGTGAACCGGAATCTGACGCGATACGGCATATGTTTTCGTCATCGACTTCACTGTACAGACCATCTGTGCACATTAGAATAATGTCATCACTGTATATATCAAAAACATAATAGTCCGGCTGAATTTCTTCCTCCGCACCCATAGCTCTTGTAATCATATTTCTGTCGGGATGGTTTCTTGCCTGCTCAGCCGAAATAATCCCTTTTTTCACGAGGCCATTCACAAATGAATGGTCTTCCGTAATCTGTGATATTTTATTTTCTCTAATAAGGTATACGCGACTGTCGCCTACATTTATCACAAATGCGTGATTATCCTTTATATAAAGCATAACCAGCGTGGTAGCCATTCCTCTTTTGGTTTCGTCACCCGCAAGTTCACGAATGTGCCTGTTTATATCTTTAAAAATCTGTGAAAAATATTCTTTCAGCTCATCCTGCCCCGCACCTTCAGCTATAGGCTTTTCCTTTACATATTTTGCAAAATCAATCATCGCCAAGCGACTCGCAATCTCGCCCGAGCGATGACCTCCCACACCGTCCGCAATAAGAAAAAGTCCTATATCAGGCATAACGAAGAATGAATCTTGGTTTTTCTCGCGCCTTTTGCCCACGTCAGACTTAAATCCAAATTCAAGCATCGGCTTCTCCTAATTTTATTTTTTTGTCGTCCATAAGTCGTCTATAAATAGTAACAAGTGACCGCAATAATAACGGGTGACCACCGAGATAGCGGTCACCCGGAATTTTCAGTCATTCTGTCTCATTATATACCATTTCATAAGACTGTCTTCAAAGACTGTTTTCCAATCTTCGATAAATCCTAATAATTATACACTATTTATATATCCATTGCAATCGATTTTGTGCCCAAGCCTGCGAAAGCCGGAGCAAAATTCCATAATCTTTTCCAATCAAATTTCCGGCTGAATTTTCTGCCGGATTTCCGACCGAATTTCCGACCGAATTTCCGACCGAATTTCCGACCGAAT
>CAVCIY010000073.1:0-13451 GCA_963602445.1 Lachnospiraceae bacterium
AGCATCAGCGGCACAAGCATCAGCGGCACGAGCACCAGCGGCACAAGCATCAGCGGCGCGAGCACCAGCGGCACGAGCATCAGCGGTGCGAGCGGCGCCGGCACAGATGCCTGCAGCAGACTGAACGATTTTATAAAAAACGACTGCGGTCTTCTTCTTGACGACGGCGCCAAGTTCGGACCCGAGGGCGCCGGATTCCAGCGTTTCAACATCGCCTGTCCCCGCCCGATTCTAAAAGAGGCTCTTTGCAGGCTGAGAGATGCTCTTGTCTGAAATCGTCGTCTTATGATCATTCCGGCACGATGCTGTTCCGGCCTGAGATCTTTACGGCTTGGAATTGCTCCGACCGAGATATACTCTTGGTCGAAAGTACTACGACCAAAGATCGTTCCGATTCAAAATTGCTGCGGTCGAAAATCGTTTCTGCCGAATATTATTCCGGCACGAAGTCGCCAGCTCGAAAGTTGTTTAGTCCGAAGGCTTTCCTGCTCGAAATCACTTAACATGTCAACTCTGCTCCAATAACATGCGGCGTTTTTTAAATCTTGAAAGGAGTTTTTTATGAAAAAATTATTATCAATTATGATATCGTGCATTATGATATTATCGCTTATGATCGTACCGACATCTGCCGTTTATGCAGTTGATGCCGGGGAGCACACATTTGACGGCATTGTATACAATGACAACGGTGTCGTGACCGGTTATATCGGCTCTTCAAAAACAGTTGAAATTCCGTCGCTCATCTACGGAACAAGGATTCATTCGATCGGAAGCTTTGCATTTTCATGCAAGGATATCGACACAGTTATCATCGATGACGGAATCGAATATATAAATTCTTACGCATTTTTCGACTCAGAAATATCTCATGTCGAGATTCCTGTTTCCGTAATAGAAATTGACGAATCCGCATTTTCCGGATGCAAGAATTTAAGCAAAGTAAATCTTGACACACTAGGTGCTGAGATGACAGACGGCTGTTTTTCCGAAACTCCTCATATAGAACTCACAATTCCGTGCCTTTTCGACAAGGATATGGCAAATGAATTATTTTCAAAGGCAAAGGGTGACTCAGATTATGAAATCGTTACAGAACATACGAAAGTAAAAAGGACGGTAAAAGGAAAGCAATATGATTTCTGCGATACATGCGGAACTACATTTATTCCTCGCAGTATGTCAGTGATTTCAGTATTCCCGGACGTAGCGGACAGCGCATGGTATTGCCGCAGCATAATGGAATCCTACAATTTAGGAATTCTGGCCGGCAAAGACACCGGAAAATTTGAGCCGGACGCTTCGATGAAGGTTGCAGAAGCAGCAAAAATAGCAGCTGTTCTGTATGCATACAAGAACGATGCTTCCGTGAACTTCAACCAAAATGAAGGCTCACATTGGTATGACACATATGTAAATTATTGCATATCAGTCGGAATCATCGCAAACAAGTCTGACTTTGATTATACAAAGCCTGCTACAAGAGCTGAGATGGCATATCTTTTCTCAAAAGCAGATATGGATTATCCGTATGTCATAAATGGGGATTTTGCAATTTCAAATATTCCTGACGTGACATTAGACATGAAGTACGGAAACGAAATCTACGACCTTTACCTTAAGGGCATAGCAAACGGCAAAGACAATTACCGCTACTATCCTAATTCAAATGTAAAGAGATCGGAAGCAGCTGCACTCGTGGTAAGATTCCTCGACTACGATGAGAGAATCGTACTTTGAAACAAAGCTTCAATTACAGCAAGAACGATAGCGTAGGAAGATGTGCTGCAGAAGCTGCATAACAAAAGAATCTCATGCCTCCGATTTTCACAAATCGTAGGCATGAGATTTTTTACGCTTTTCAATTAATCCCTACTTGTATGCTGCAGCTAACCCCTAAAGCTGCATTTTGTGGAGCAAATCAGTCTCTTTGTCATAAACATACGAATTTATTTTTTTCCTGCAAATAATTTCGCCGTCGACATTTTCTATTTTTTCATAATCGCATTCTACCAGCAGAGCAGCCACTATCCTGTGAAGCTTACTGTCTCCCATGATTCTGATAAGGCCCTTCTTGCCTTCCTGGACAACTACCAGATAGCCATCGTCGATTTCATTCATCAATTCTATATCATCAACTTCGTGCGGATAGATCCAATTTCCGCCCAGCGCATCAAATATGCCGTATTTGCCGGATACTTCCGCAATATGAATCCCTGCCGGATACTCTTCGAGCACAAATCCTTCTTCTACATTGTAGTTGTTTTGAACGTGGTGAAGAGTATTTACTATATGTACATCTTCGTCATATACAGGGATAAATACAGCGGCAAATGTCTCAGGAACATCATTTGATGTCACAAGACTTCCGATATTTGCCCCTCTGCAGAAATGCTCTGCCTTTTTCACAATATCATGCGTCTCTTCAGGAGACTTTCCGAAAGCATAAACCGCAATATTTTCAAAAGCAACATATTCTCCTTTATATTGTTTTGATACATTTTGCTCTGACACATTTTGCCTTGATATATTTTGCTCTGACACATTTTTCTCCGACGCATTCATACAAGAATCATCAGATGCTCCCAAATCCTCAAGACTCATAATCTTAAATGACAGCGGTGAACCGATCTTGAACTGAAATGCGATATTTTCATGGGCATATCTGTCATCCTGATGATCCCCGCGATATCCCATCGCAGCAGCCTTAAGATATGTGACACATGAATCATAATCAAAAAAACGTAATACACATGCGTTGTCAAACATTACGTCAATATCCGGCATGAACTGTTCGTAGACTTCCTCAGCCTCTTTTGAGGACGAGCCGATCATACAATATTCCCACGTTTCATCAGACCCATCCCAATGATACATCTCTCTGTTCCATCGCGGCAGACGTTCCATATCAGGATCCGGCTTCTGCCCCGGTTCAAGAAGATAATAATAGATCTCAAAAGCGTCCATGCAGTAGTCGTCCTCGTCATAAGGTTCATCTGTAAATGCGGTAGTATCTACGGCATATTTTACATATTCGTCTGTTTTTTCGATTTTTTCGGCATAATTCCAGCTGTCAAATGCTTCTTCAGCCTTGCTGAAGCTCCCGAAAAAATTCATATAGAATCTGTCATTTAAAGAATTCATGTCCGATTGTCCTTCTGTTTCAGTATAATTGTGTCAGTCAATATTTAATCACAGCTGCGCACTCTTCGCCGCACTGGCAGCAGCATCTAACCCCTATATGCTTTTGCTACCTCGCAAGCTTCGCATTCAAAACGCCTCACCGCCGCATCCTAACCCCTTATATATGCTTTGGTTTTTGGCAAATTGCCGCAATTCGCTGCTTTTTTCGCTAAGCCGCTCCAAATTTTAATACTAATGTTCCTTGTAAATCAATTCCGGATTTTTCATAAGAACCGTAGTATTTGCAGGAACCGGTGAAGTTATGAAAGCATTGCCTCCGATGGTGCTGCCCTCACCTATAACCGTATCTCCGCCGAGGATCGACGCTCCTGAATAAATCGTTACGTTGTCATGAATGTCAGGATGACGCTTCTTTCCTCTTATAGACTGACCGCCGCTTGTAGAAAGTGCTCCGAGAGTAACCCCCTGATATACTTTTACATTGTCTCCTATAGTAGTAGTCTCACCAACTACTATGCCCGTACCGTGGTCAATGAAGAAATATTTTCCTATAGTCGCACCCGGATGTATATCTATACCTGTCTTTCCGTGTGCATACTCCGTCATCATTCTCGGTATGAGCGGAACCCCCATTGTAAATAACTCGTGAGCAATTCTATATACTGTAATGGCATAAAGTCCCGGATAAGAATAAATGATCTCGTCTGTACTGTATGCAGCCGGGTCGCCGTCAAATGCAGCTTCGACATCGGTCGCAAGATAATCGCGTATCTTGCTTATGCGCATAAGAAACTCATCGCACTTTTCCTCGACCATTTCCTTTATCTCCAATTCCTTGAGCCTTCTGTCAGTGTGACTTGCTTTCTCCGCACATATCGAAGAATGCTCGGGAATATCCATCTCATCACTGCTGAGATATGCGCGTGTGATCTGTCTCGTAAGATTGTATCTTATATCTTCTACAAGCTCACCAACATAATATTCTATATATTCCGACTGAAGATCCTTCTGCTCAAAGTATCCCGGAAATACAAGCTTTCTTACGTCCTCAAGGATATCCACAACAATCTCTCTGCTTGGCTGAGACGGCTTATCTATCTGAGTAGTCGTTCCGTATCTGCCGTAACTTTCAAGTATATTTTTGACTATCTTATCCGTTTTTTCGGGCATATCAAATCTCCTCTTTTTGCGGCAGGCCGCCGCAGACGTCCTCGGGCGGCCTGCCTATAATATCAAAATTTACATCTTTAGAGAAAATTTTAACATGATTTCACTTTATCGTAAATACTGCAAAGCGTAATTTTTTAATCATCATAAGCCTTTGATGCTGTCAGTTTCGACTTCCGTCAGGCAAGTGTCAAACCCTGACTATGTCAGACTCGAAAGCTGTCAAATTTTGCTTCTGTCAAATCCGGCATATCTCAACCCTTGTTTCTGCCGGATTCGGAATATCTCAGCCTTTCCTTCTGACAAACTCAGCCTAAGAAAGACCTTGCTTTAGCGCAGCCAAGTCTTCCTTTGATATGAAGCCGACCTTATAGCTTACATAATCATCGTCGTCATATTCGTCTTCCGGATTCTCTTTAAACGATATGAAATAATACTCATCGGAATTTTTCATCTGCTTTGCTGTCTTCATGCTCGGAAGTTCTTCTTTCATCATGCGATATGCTTTCAGCATAGTTTCCTTGTCCTCGATGAAAATATTTTCGTCATTGTGCTGAGCGTCAATGGATTCATATACATATGAAGGAAGATCCGCAACGGAATCAGACACCGAGCTTAGAGGAGAGACAACCGCATATTCGCACGCCTCTATGCCTTTGTTTTCCATGTCGCCTAAAATACCGTTTTCGCGCAGCCACTTAATGCTTTCTATGTCTGAACCCTTGACAGATACAGTCATGCTGTAAACGTCATCATATACAATATATTCTGCATTTTTTTCTTCTGAATAGTCTTGCGATACACCGCTGATTTCTAAATTCACAATTTCATTTTCAATCATGCGGTTTAGCATCTCTTCTGCGGTATATGACTCCATCTCCGCACTGTAAACTTTAAGGAATTCTCCTACCTGCGCTTCATCGAGCTTTTCCTGTACGCTGTCTGCACCAGGTATTCCGCTCGCATATACATATGCTGATTTTCTATTTTTGTAGAGCTCGTCATAGTGCTTAGCCAGCATCTTTTTGAGTTCATCTGTTCCTAAAAGCTTCTTGTATGCGTCACTTTCAAACAAATATGTCGAAGGTATGAAATATTGACGGGAAACAATTGTCTTTTGGTTGTCGGAATTTTTGCCTTTTTCCTTATAATAGCGGATATATACATAAGTTCCCTCAGTATCGTCGTCTTCGCATCCCTTAAGCTCATCCTTGTGAGAAATAATATCTTCATGCAATGCTCTGACAACTGTCTTTGACTCATCATCTGAAAACTGGCAGTCAGCAAGAGCTGTATCGTTTCCGATCACGAAATTTTGCACCTCAACGCTGTCAAATTGATTGTTTTCCGGAACCTTTTTCTCAACTCCAAACAGGTCAAATCCCAATATAGCAAAGAATATCCCTGCCAGTACAGCATATATCACAATCGATTTTACAAATTCCTTGTCAAATATTTTCAGAGATTTTGTGATAATCATCCTTGCAATAACTATTCCGATAAGTGCTCCGACAACGTAGCTGATTATCTCAAAACCAACTGAATTTTCATTAAAAAGTTCTGTGAAAATCAGATTTGTCGCAGACATTGCGAGGAAGCCAAACAGAAGAGTTATGATCATCCCCATCGGCTTAAATACAACACCTTCCGACACTCGCTCAAGCTTTCTTAATCTATACAGGCAAAGACTCGCAGCCAGAATAACAATACTTATCAGGATAAAGACAAGAGCCGCCTTCATGCTCATCTTTCCGTTGCACGCCAGATACAGCGTCGGCGAAAATCGATCGACCTCCACGATCTCCCAATTGTCTGTCATTCCGAAGTAATATTTGCACTCGTACACACCTGTCAAAAATGCCATCAGCGGTGCAATGGCATTGAAGCCGCAAGCTGCGATGAAGTGATGAATTGTAGTTCCTGTCACCATGCCGGCAAATACCGTAACGGCAAATATATAAAATACTTGAACAAGATTCTCGCCTGCCCATCTCAAAATGACCGAAGCTGAAAAAAGATTGTCCGCACCGTCGATTGCACTCTTTGACAGCCCAAGCGAAGACGCCATCTCAGCTGTGGTAAATACGTCGCCGTTTCCTGTCATATAAATAGGCTTGGATATTATCAGAAGAATGATTCCGCACAATATAACAGGTACGAATGTCATGATCGTGCCTGAGAGCACGTGACCTCTGAAAAGCTGTCCCCTGGTAAATGGCAAGGCATGAGAAGCTACACTGCTTCCCTTTTTCTGCATATAGCTAAATACCATGATTCCAGCTGCGATCGGAAGCCAGATACTGTTTGCAAGAGCCAGACCGTGGTTTTCCACAAGATTGTTTACTACAGAATATAAATTGTTTACGTACGTTTCGTCTTCGTACCATCTGTAATTCAAAAGTATCGGAACAATCGTAAATATTATATATCCAAGCAGCGCGAGTATAGGAACGGCCTTGAAACGTCTCAAGTCTTCCTTTACTACAGACATCGGAATCTTAAAGCAGGATGTTGCTGACTTCATATCTATCACCTCCAAGCTCGTAAACAAAGATTTCCTCGAGTGACAGCGGAAGAATATCATAAAGGACAGGGTTGAACTGTGCGACTTTTTCCTTCACAGCTTCTTCAGAGCACTTGAATATGATAATTTCTATCTTTCCGTGTTTTTCTCTGTGCAGAACCTTAAGCCCGATCTTTCCTTCTTCTAACGCTTCATCCCAGCGCTTTGCATCCTCATCGGAAAATGCTGCCTGCAGCTTGCAAATACTGCTGCGCATATCGTCCAGATTGCTTTCCAGCTTCATCTGACCTCTGTCAAGTATGCCTATGCTGTCACAAATTCCCTCCATCTCTCTGAGGTTGTGTGACGATACCAATACGCTCATGCCTTCGGCTACATCGTCGATGATATATTTCCAGATGATGCGGCGCACTATCGGGTCGAGTCCGTCGACCGGCTCATCGAGTATAAGATAGTCCGGATGTGTGCTCAAGGCAAGCGCAAATGCCGCCTGCTTCTGCATGCCCTTAGAAAAGCTGCCCATCTTCTTTTTGCTGTACAGCTTAAGATCATCAATCATCGAAGAATATCTCACATCATCCCAATTCGGATAAATCATCCTGTAATAATTCACCATCTCCTTGAGAGTAAATGGCGACAGATAACTCAAGTCGTCTGAAACAAGGCTGATTTTTCTCTTTACTTCGGGATTCTCGTAGGAACTTTCTCCGTCAAATTCTATCTCACCCTCTTCGGCTTTAAGTACACCTGTGAGAACTCTTATGAGAGTGGTTTTCCCCGAACCGTTTGTGCCCACAAGCCCGTAGATAGAGCCTGTTTCCACATGTAAATCCACGCCTGAAAGTGCATGGTATTCATCATAATATTTATGAAGATTGCTTATCTTAATCAAGACGCCTCACCTCCTACAGACAAA
The DNA here is from genome assembly GCA_963602445.1 of Lachnospiraceae bacterium. Lineage (GTDB taxonomy): Bacteria > Bacillota > Clostridia > Peptostreptococcales > Anaerovoracaceae > Alangreenwoodia. The sequence goes on from CAVCIY010000073.1 coordinate 7,752, forward strand.
ATTTCATCTACCTTCGACCTAATCTTGCCGGCCGAAAATCCCATGAACATAAGATTCTTTACTGCCTTGCTCAAAGCCTCTTCCGCACGCCGGATCTGCGAATCGTCAAAATCCTTTTGCGTCCTCTCCTTCACAAAGCTTCCTCTGCCCGTGACAGTGTAAATATATCCCTGATACTCAAGCTCTCTGTATGCTTTCTGTATAGTATTCGGATTCACTGTCAGCGACTTCGAAAGATTTCGCACAGAGGGGAGCTTTTCCTCCGGCTCAAGCAGTCCGCTGATGATCATCTCCTTAAAATTATCAACAACCTGCTCGTAAATAGACTTTCTGCTCTTTAAATCAATCTGAAACATAAGCCTCCTCCTGTATTTTTCCCGATAAGTTTCACCGAACAATCCAAAATCTGTTTTCGGCACCAACTGTATCTTCGGTACTAAGTGTACTATTACTTATAGTACACTGTCAAGCTTTTTTTCATCTTTTTTTCAAAATTTTTCACAAAAAATCCGTTGCATTTCATTTTAATGTAATTGTATAATTATTTGATTGAAACAAAGATTCACCTCCGCTCGGGTAAGCTGACTCAGAAACGAGCAAATTATTTCCGACTGCGCAAGCCAACTTCGAGCCTGACAAGCCGCTTCCGGAACAAGCAAATTATTTCCGACTGCGCAAGCCGACTTCGAGCCTGGCAAGCCGCTTCCGGAACGAAAAACGGAGACTTTTTATTTTTTATCGATTAAGGGAAAAGCAGAACAGACGAAAGGGCGGAACGCATTTATGCATTTTTATCCAAATATGAAAGCTGAAAAAAACAGAAAAAATATGTCACATTCTCAGAATAAATCTCATTCTTTGACAATTTTGCTTGCGATCATCGCAATGCTTGCCGCAATGCTTTTTTCATTTTCCGGCTGCGGTACAACAGACAGCACATTATCTTCATCTGAAAATGAAAAGGAGGATGTGTACATTACAGACGAAAAGGGCGACAAATACCTTCTCATTGACTCTGACAGTCTCGAAATCATTGATGGTGATTATGAAATATATGACGCATATTCGGAAGTGATCACACGCCAAGGTCTAAACGAATCAGATTTATATTTTACTGCGGTAAATACTACCGAGGACGGCGCCGAAGCTGAAGCCATAACACCTTCCGACGGCTGCACAAGCCTAAATATCGACTTTCTTCTTGTGAATATCAAGGATCTGAACGATGACGGGTCTATAAAGGATGAAGCTGCTTCAGATACTGACGAAAACGGCAAGGTAAATGCAAAAGATTATTTTGACGGCTTTTCGGGGAAGGTTGTATATAACGGAACAGATGTGTATAAGTGCACCGCGTACCAGGAAAACCTCGAGCAGACCGATTCAAACGGCAATATAGTTCGCTCGACAAAAGCAGTCAAACTCGGTTCCGGAGATGCTGCGCGCATGTCTCTTATAGCTGACATTCCGCTTACGCTCAGCGATCGGCTTGAGGAGCGCATACTGGCCCAGGCCGGCGATAATGATGACGAAACTGCCGGCGAAACTGCTGAAAGCACAAGTGCCGAAATGTCTGGCGAAACTGCCGAAAGCACATCCGATGAAACATTTTTCTGTTTCTTTACTATAAATGGTGACAGGTATGCAGTAGATTTGTTTAAAGAAACATCATTGATTTATTACTAAATCATTTGTTGTTAAGTTGTTCTGCATCAAACCATTTGGTATCAAATCATTTGATTTCAAAATCATTTGGTTTCAATTCATTTGTCATTAAACCGACAGCATATTGCTTAAACCTCACACAATCCGGAAGTGGTTATCATTTCCGGATTTTTATTTTCATTTTTAACAGATGATATTTCAAATCCCAATCCGGTTTAGTTGGACTGCGTTTTTTTTTTTTTGATTTAAGTCCATAGTTATTATTTAGAAACGGATATGTTGTTTTTATTACAAAATTTGATATTTTTGTTGACAAAATTTCATAAATATGGCAAAATATATTTGGATAGAAAATATTGGTATAGATCACTAAGGTTTATACACATATCTCGGCCGCAAATTAAGAGATGCCTATCCGCAAAAAGTGCGATAAATTTTGTTTATAAGTTATTGCTAAAAGAATAAGAACCAATTGAATACCGATGAACTTCCCTTTGACAAAGGATATAACTACTGATATCGTATCACTTGTTATACTTGTTGTCGATTTGCATGTCATATTATTATATGTCATTGTTCATTCAAATTATTTAATTGATTTCAAATTATTTCTTGTTAAGAATAAACCATTGGCGTATCTTATCTTCATCGCACAATAGTGGCATTGTGACTTTAGAAGGTAATTTATATTTGGTTTTTCTGCTGGGATCTTATTTAAGATACCATTTAACCTTTCACAAAATTCTAGCTTAAAGGCCTCCGACATCGCATGTCGGAGGCCTTTCCCTTTTCCGCATTATTATATTCGATTCTTCTATATAATCAACATCTGTTGCGATGCAATCAGAATGCTTTTCCATGCAGCAGACATCTTTTTCTATGCGCCAGGCATATGTTTTCACGCAACTCAGCATCTGTTTTCGTGCACTCAACATATGCCTTCATGCATCCGGCGTCTTTTTCCATATACCCGGCATCCGCTTTCACGCAATCCGGCACTTATACAATCGTCACAACACCAAATGTGATGGCAGTCACAAGAAAAGCTGCTATGAGTACACCAACCGCTATTGACGGAAAAGCCTGCTTCACATCCATATCAAGAAATGCAGCAATAAGTGCGCCCGTCCACGCTCCGGTGCCCGGAAGCGGGATCGCCACGAAAATACACAAACCGAAAATCTTATATCTCGTAACCTTTTCTTTCTTGCCTTCAGCTTTATTTTCAAGATAGTCGGCAATTTTACCCAAAGGTTCAAATCTTCTCATCCATATGAAAAGTCTTCGAATATATATCAATATAAACGGAACCGGTATCAGATTGCCCACAACAGCGGCAAGCATCGCCTGATACGGCTCAAGTCCAAGCGCCGTTCCGAAGGGAATTCCTCCCCTCAATTCGACAACAGGAATCATCGACATTATAGCTGTGGCTGCAAGCTTTCCCAGAAAGCTTGACTGTAACGCAGCAAACATTAATCTCTTCACACTCCTTTTTAGAATTTCAGAATTTTAGAATTTTAAAATTTTAGAATTTATCTGCAAGTCTTGCCAATTTTGACCCCCCCGGCATATCTTGCAATTCTTCTCTTGAAAAGCATTTGATCTTTAAAATTATAAATCCGTAAATGGCAACAGCCATCACAATACTTATCAAAAGCGCAATGACATTTGATGAAATAATGGCATAAATAACCTTGTATATACCCCATGCCAGGGCTGCCATGACTACAGAAGCAGCAAGCGGCATAAAAAAGATTTCCTTCAGATTCCAGCTGTGATCAAGCTTATGTGAAATAGATCGCATATTAAGTAGACTTACGATCACAGGGAAAATCACATTTGCTATAACAAGTCCGTATACGCCCAAATCGGTAAACTTCAGCAATGCGAAAACTATGCACACATGGATTCCCAGAGAAATTGCCGAATGGATAACGGGTATTCTCATATAATTTTGACCTTGAAGAATCGATGTTGTAATCGTAGACAAGGCATAAAATATTACGGCCATCGACCCGGTAAGAAGCAGCATCTGTGCGGTTTCCTGATATTCCGTAAGTCTCGGAAAGAGCATCCTCACAATAGGACCACCGAGAACGGTCAGGCCAAATGCCGAAGGTACAGCTATAGCCATATTGAACTTCACCACGCTGTCTATCTTGGCATTCAGTTCACCTCGTCCGCCGCGCACTCCGGCTCTCACTATAGCCGGCAGCGTCGATGCTGCCATAGCAGTTGCAACGGCAACCGGAAGATTTATGAGTTGGTTATATTGCGTGTTGAATACCCCCTGAAGTGAACTTATCACTGCTTCCGAGAATCCGTTTTCAAGCATGAGATTTCCGAAAAGAAAATCATCTATGGTATATCCTATCTGATATATGGTCTGACTCAGGATAATAGGCAAAACGGTGAGTATCAATTCCCTTGCTATAGTGCCGTGAGACTCAACCGAGCACTCTTCACGCTCTTCGTCACCCTCCAAAAGCTTTCCCGACATCATGAAATACATGAATACCAGAAGTACAAGCGCAGTGATCGCTCCCAAAAGGGTTCCGAACGTTCCTCCGGCTGCGCCGTAAGCGGCTGCATCCGGCGATCCGGCATATATTTTCATAAATTGATATGTCGCTATAACGCTGACGAATGCATTTACAATCTGCTCGCCAACCTGTGAGACAGCAGTCGGAAGCATATTTCCGTGCCCCTGGAAAAATCCCCTGAGGACACCGAGAAGTGCCACAACAAACGTCGTAGGCGCCAATACTCTAAGCGGCTTCGCAAGTCCCGGTCTTTGATAAAGCGACTCCAGAAAATCAGCTCCGGCGTAAAGAACCAGACATGCGATCGACCCGACTATTACTGCAAATACAAGCGAGTCAACGAATACTCTTTTGACATTTTTGTGTTCATTTTTTGCGGTTCTGTATGACACAAGCTTCGATACCGCAAGCGGCAGACTGTATGATGACAGAGTAAGTGCGATATTGTATATTCCGAATGCAACAGAATATATCCCGTTGCCCTCGTTTCCGAGCATATTTGCCATGGGAATTCTGTATACAAAGCCTATTATCTTTGTAATAATGCCTGCACATGCCAAAATAGTGCCCTGAAGAAATAAGCTGTTCTTTTTCTTTTGTGACATGACTGTCCCTCTCTTGCACTCTGATATCATTCAATATTATTTGAAGTCATTTGGAATTAGTCAAACTTGAGCAAAACCACACGTCTCTTGCTGCTGTCGTCCAAGATAAACTCGCTGTTTTCCTTCGAGATAAATTTCCTTGCCCCCTCGCCTTCCGAGCAGAGACTTATGAACTCATCCGGTTCGTCTATTACATCATAGCCATAAATGCCTTTTCTGTAATGCATAGGAATCACAACGACAGGATCGACATCATCTGTAAGCTTCTTTGCGCCCTTTGCGTCAATCGTATATGTGCCTCCGACAGGAACAAGTGCGACGTCCACATGTCCGACAGCCGCAAGCTGTTCTTTGTCAAGCATATGACCAAGATCGCCAAAATGGGCGATTCTCTTTCCCAAAACGTCTATCAGTGTGATCTTATTTGGGCCGCGCAAAGCTCCGCCCTGATCGTCATGGAAAGATTCGACCGTTTTCACCGAAAAAGGACTTTCGCCCGGCTCCTCGACTATTTGCACGGCATCAAAATATCCGTGATCATCATGATGAGTATGACTCGCATATAACTCGCCCGCCTTCACGCTCAGATCAGGATATCCCGGAACACCTCTGTACGGATCCATGACGAGACTGTGCCCGCCGCATTCTATCTTAAAGCACGCATGACCAAGCCACGTGATCTTTATCTTTTCTGAAATATTATTCGACATTTTCATTTCTCCTGTTTTTTACCATATGTCATGTCCGATTTTCTTCGCGAAATCCGACTCGTTTTTCCGTTAAAATACAAATCGTTTCCACCCGAATTTCAATCCGTTTCCGCAAGTTGGCCTGTTTCGCCGGCCTAAACTTATTCCGCAAGCTCCGGCCTGTTTCGCCAACTC
>CAVCIY010000074.1:0-16240 GCA_963602445.1 Lachnospiraceae bacterium
CAGCTGCTCTACCGTTGAGCCACGCCAGCACACTTAACTCGCTTTGTCATGATAACACAAAGCATCCGGACTGTCAAGCACTTTTTTAACTGTAAATTATGCTTGAGTTCTGCCGAAATAACGCCTTATTTCAGCCTTTTTAGTATACTCTATGAATCGTTTTTTGTCAACATTTTTATGATAATTACATATTTTTACAATTTGTAAAGTACACACATTTTCCTTAAATAAAGTCCTCCGGACGTATTCAAATACCACACCTTGTTTTCGGACACATACGGATACTTCACCTTATTTAAGTCGGGTAATTTCAATTTTCCACCTTGCTTTGGCCGGTTAATTCTAAAACTTAACTTGTTTTTGGTGTTTAATTCTAAACCCTCGTCTTATTTTGGCCTGTTAATTCTTAACCCACACATTGTTTTTGCCGAATATAATCCGGACAATTCGCAATATTAACTGCATCAGATTTTTATCTTGTCCGTAAACGTTTCGATCATTATATTATTTTCATTGCAGCCGCCTGAGGTAAGCTCCGAGAGAGTACCTATCAGCTTTAAGGCATTTTGGGGATCTGACTTGACAGTCATGTGCACATTTTCTGAAAAATCGGCATTTTCTATAGTGAAATTTCCTCCCTGCTCCATATTTTTCAATTTCCCATATAAAGAATAATTCAGTGAAAATTTCAATCTGCTCATTTCCTTGACTATCGCAATTCCGGCTTTTTCAACCGCAAGTGCAGCTGTGCTGCTGTATGCCCTTGCAAGACCGCCCGTGCCAAGTTTCACTCCGCCAAAGTATCTCGTTACAACCACTACGGTATTTGTCAGCTTTTGTCCCGAAAGAAGCTGAAGTATCGGGGCACCGGCCGTACCGGAAGGCTCCTTGTCATCACTTGCCCACTTAAGTTCGGAGCCCGGTCCGATTATAAATGCCGGAACGTTGTGAGTAGCTGTTTTGTGCATAGCCTTTATCTCGGTAATAAAAAAATCTGCCTCTTCCCTAGAGTCAACAGGCATAATATATCCTATGAATTTGGATTTTTCGATGATTTGCTCAACTTCAGCATAATCAGCAATTGTATAATATTCAGTCATACTTTTATACCATAAATCTCTATCCTGCGGGTCGCAGGCACTCTCTCATGCATCGCAGATCTTTGTCCCGCTAGCTGCATGCTTTTTTCTAATCTATACAATAAAAGACTTTAATCTCTCAAAATCGACAATGCCCAGATCGACAGAAAAATATGTTCCCTCTTCGCGATAATCCATCTCATAAACTGTGCATTTTTCGCACAAATAAGACGATATGCTGCCTTTATCATATGGAATCACAAGGTTTGCACGCTTCATATCTGAAAAGATGACGGAACAAATTTCATCTACAAGCTCATCTATGCCTGTACCTTCTTTCGCAGAGATTTTTATACTTTTGTCCTCGATAAACGGAACCTTTGCACTGTCTGAAGCAACATCCGTCTTATTTAGCGCAACGATATGAGGAATATCGCCCGCTCCGATCTCATTAAGCACATTTTTCGTGACTTTCATGTTGAATTCGCATTTGTCCGATGACGAATCAACAACCTCAACAAGCAGATCGGCATATAAGACTTCCTCAAGAGTTCCCTTGAAGGCATCAACAAGCGAATGAGGAAGTTTGCTCACAAATCCTACTGTATCTATCAAGATAAACTCTTTTTTGCTGTCAAGAGTGATTTTGCGCTGAGAAACGTCAAGAGTGGCAAAGAGCATATTTTCTTCAAATACAACCTTATCCTCATGATTCGTTCTGCAAAGCAAAGCGTTCATAAGAGCAGATTTTCCGGCATTTGTATATCCCACAAGCGCCACCACAGGAATATCAGATTTTTCTCTCTGTCTACGTCTGATTTCTCTTGACTTTTGAAGCTCCTTGATTTCACGCCTGATTTCATCCATTCGCGATTGTATATGTCTTCTGTCTGTCTCAAGCTTCTTTTCGCCCGGACCTCTCGTTCCTATGCCGGCACCGCTCCTGGACATGGAACGACCGAGGCCATAAAGTCTCGGAAGTCTGTAACGTAATTGAGCATATTCGACTTGGAGTCTTCCTTCAGCGGACAGTGCTCTCGATGCAAATATATCCAAAATAAGGATGGTTCTGTCGATAACACTGACACCTATCACATCTTCAAGATTTCTTATCTGTGCACCGGAAAGCTCGTTGTTGAAAATAACAATATTTGCTTCCATTTTCTCACAAAGATCTGCAAGCTCCTCAACTTTTCCCTTACCTATGTAAGTGGCTTTGTCAGGGCGCTCCCGCACCTGAGTGATCCAGCCAAGAGACCTCGCTCCGGCCGCCTCTGCAAGTCCCTCAAGTTCGTCCATTGAATCATCAATGTCCTCGCCTCCGCTTAAACCTGCGAGAATTGCTCTAATGCTGTGCTCCGTGACTACTTCTTTATTTTCATTTATCTCAAACATCTTTTTTCCTCTAAACAAGCTGCGCCGTCTAAAATCATTATTCACTTACGATCAATCATTTAGGTCGGCGCATGTCAAAAAGCACAGTTGCTTTATTATAAATCATTACACTTATAAATCATTACTCTTATATATGTATTTATTTCTGTGCAGAATATATTCGTTGTCTTTAAGACATATAGCTGTCAAGATCTTTAAATCATATACCGGTCACAATCTTTAAAGTATATACTTGTCAAGATCATCCTCACTAAGCTTGTCGGCAAATTTTTCCATCACATAAGCCTTATCAATGACTACATCCTTGATTTCAGGATCAGGCAAACTGAATGAAATATCTTCAAGAAGCTTTTCCATTATGGTATGGAGTCTTCTGGCACCGATATTTTCATTCTGTTCGTTTGTAATATAAGCTATTTCGGCAATCTCATCAATGGCTTCTTCAGTGAAATCCACTTTTACGCCTTCTGTTTCAAGCATCATCTTGTGCTGCTTTATAAGTGCATTCTTTGGAACTGTGAGAATGCTTCTAAGAGCGTCCTTTGTCAGATTTTCAAGCTCAACTCTGATAGGAAATCTGCCCTGCAGCTCCGGTATGAGATCTGTCGGCTTCGAAACGTGGAAAGCTCCTGCGCCGATAAATAACATGTGATCTGTCTTTACAGGACCGTATTTTGTATTTACAACGCTTCCTTCAACAATAGGAAGAATGTCTCTTTGAACGCCTTCTCTTGATACTCCCGGGCCTCTTCCGTATTCTGAATTATCGGCAATTTTGTCAATTTCATCAATAAAAACAATTCCGTTTTGTTCGGCATTGTCAACTGCTTCGGCAGTAATGGCATCCATGTCGAGCATATTTTGTGCTTCCTGTTCCCTGAGAATTTTTCTGGCCTCTTTTACCTTAACGCGTCTTTTTTTAGTCTTCTGAGGCATCATATCTCCAAATACGCTTCCGATACTGATGCTCATATTTTCATTTCCGCCTATGTCAATGGTATTTGCCTTGGTGTCAATAACCTCAATCTCGATAATCTGATCCTCGAGAAGGCCGTCTCTAAGCTGTTGACGAACCTGCTCTCTGGCAAGCTGCGTCTCATTTTCCTGCTTGGCTTCATTGTTGTCGTCATAAAGCGGCTTTTGCTGATTTTGAGCAGGCAAATATTGTGACATTCCCGGTATATTTGACAAAAATGCAAAAGGATTGTCGTTTTGACTCTGCGGTGCATTGTTCTGCTTTGGTGCCTTGTTTCCGGGAATAATAGCCTCTACTATTCTGTCTTCAGCAAGAGCTTCGGCAGCCTTATATTTTTCTTCCATATTTTTTTGCTTTGTAAGTCTTATAGAAGCTTCTACCAGATCTCTTACGATTGAATCCACATCTCTTCCGACATAACCAACTTCGGTAAATTTTGTAGCCTCAACCTTTACAAACGGTGCCTCCATGATCTTAGCCAGACGTCTTGCGATTTCAGTCTTTCCGCAGCCTGTAGGACCCATCATAAGAATATTTTTCGGCGTCACTTCTTCTCTCATTTCGTCAGTAAGCTGATTTCTTCTGTGCCTGTTTCTAAGAGCTATAGCGACTGACTTCTTTGCACTGTCCTGGCCCACGATATACTTGTCGAGCTCAGCAACGATTTCTTTTGGTGTAAGATTATAAAACTTTCCCATTTGAACCCCCTAAAGCTTCTCTACTGAAATATTCGAATTTGTATATACGCAGATTGACGATGCTATGCCAAGAGCTTCTTTTACGATTTCTTCCGCACTCATGTCAGTATGCTTATATAATGCAGTAGCTGCGGCATATGCATAATTGCCGCCAGATCCTATAGCGACAAAATCCTCATCAGGAACGATCACTTCGCCATTTCCTGAAATAAGCAAAATCTCGTCCTTGTCGGCAACAAGCATAAGTGCCTCAAGATTTCTCATGCCTCCGTCTGATCTCCAGCGCTGCGCAAGTGCAACTGCAGCTCTCTTCAGATTTCCGGAATGCTCCTCAAGCTTCTTTTCAAACATTTCCGTAAGAGAAAAAGCATCAGCTACCGAACCAGCAAATCCTGTAAGAACTGTATTTTTATATATTTTTCTCACCTTTTTTGCAGAGGCTTTCATAATGGTACTTTCGCCCATAGTCACCTGACCGTCTCCACCGATGCATACATCATCACCTTTTTTGACTGCTACTATTGTAGTAGCATGAAATTGACTGTTACTCACGTAATTCCTCCTGTATTTTTTATTTCGATTTTAAATTTCTCCTCGATATGCTTTATATGATACTCTTTACTATCCTCTGCTCATCATTTTGTACCCTCTGCTTATCAATTTCTACTCATCATCCTTTTTGCCGGGTGTGGCAGGCTCGCTGTATTTGCACTCGGAATTTGAACAGACATACATATCTTTGTTTCGGATTGTTCTTTCCAAAAGAAGAGAGCCGCAATTCGGGCATTTCTTTTCTGTCGGTCTGTACCAATATACCTGATTGCATGCGGGATATCCGCTGCATCCGTAAAATACTTTTCTGCGTTTTCCGGTCTTTTCAACAAGATCCTTGCCGCACGAAGGGCATTTTACGCCTATTTTTTTGAGTTCGTTTTTCTTATACTTACACTCCGGATATCCGGAACATGCTATAAACTTTCCAAATGGTCCATTTTTGTAAATAAGAGGCTTTCCGCACTCAGGACATGTCTCATCCAGTTTGTCTTCCTCTTTAGAATTTATCGTCATTGTATTTCTGCAAAGAGGATATCCCGAACAAGCTATAAACCTTCCGAAGCGGCCTCTTTTGTAGATAAGAGGCTTTCCGCAGACAGAACAATTTTCGCCGACAAGCTCATCTTCAGGAGTTGTCTGCTCGATTGATTCCTCTGCATGCTTCAAGTCCTTTTCAAATGTTTCATAGAATTTGCTTATAACATTCTTCCATTCAATTTTCTTAAGCTCTATATCATCAAGCCTATTTTCCATCTCAGCCGTAAATCCGACGTCAACTATTGCGCTGAAGTATTTTTCCATAAGCTCTGTGACTGTAATTCCAAGCTCCGTAGGAATAAGAATCTTTTTTTCACGTCTGACATATCTTCTTTCTGTAAGAGTTCCTACAATCGGCGCATATGTGCTTGGGCGACCGATATTCTTGTCTTCGAGTTCTTTGACAAGAGCAGCTTCCGAATATCTTGCCGGAGGTTGAGTAAAGTGCTGAATGCCCTCGACACTTTCACCCTTAAGTTTCTCATCTATTGTGAGATGAGGCAGCAGGCTGTTCTTTTCTTCACGTGTAGAATTGTCATAAACCTTGAGATAGCCGTCGAACTTTTTCTTTGAGCCTGTAGCTCTGAAAAGATATCCGTTGTTTTCAATATCAGCGGAAACCGAATCAAAAATCGCATCCGACATCTGGCTTGCAATGAAACGCTGCCATATGAGTCTGTAAAGCTTAAATTGATCTTTGCTCAGACTGTCCTCGACATCCTCCGGTCTAAGAGTAATATCACTCGGACGAATCGCCTCGTGCGCATCCTGAACTTCTTTTTTCTTGTTTGAGAATATGCCTCTGCCAAGATACTTTTCGCCATAAGTATCTTTAATAAAACTTTTTGCATTTTCTCTTGCAACATCAGAAATTCTTACACTGTCAGTTCTGATATATGTAACAAGACCGGTCATTCCTCTGCCCTTGACGCTCACACCTTCATAAAGCTGCTGTGCGACCATCATAGTCTTTTTTGGATTGAAATTCAGCTTTAATGACGCTTCCTGCTGAAGACTGCTTGTCGTAAAAGGCGGCATAGGCTTTCTCTTTTTTTCCTTTTCAGCCACAGAAACGACAGTATAATCTTCGCCAAGCTCTGAAATGATTTTATCCGCTTCAGATTTATTGCTTATCTTAATCTTGTCCTTGGCGTCCGTCTTTTTGAAAAGCTTCGCAATAAAGCTTTTCTTTTCTTTTTTCAGCTCAGCTTCTATGCTCCAATATTCTTCCGGCTTGAAATCAATGATTTCACGCTCTCTGTCACACAAAATCTTCAGCGCCGCGGACTGAACTCTGCCGGCACTGAGACCGGGGCTTATCTTACGCCACAAAAGAGGGCTTATCTGGTAACCCACAAGTCTGTCGAGCACTCTTCTTGCCTGCTGTGCATCGACAAGTCCGAGATTTATCCGGCGCGGATTTTTCACCGCTTCCTTCACTGCACCCTTCGTGATTTCGTTAAATTCCACGCGGCAAACTGCATCTTCATCTATACCGAGAAGATATGCAATATGCCATGAAATAGCTTCTCCTTCGCGGTCCGGGTCGGTAGCCAGGAGGACTTTTTTCGCTGCCTTAGCCTCTTTTTTCATAGATTTTATGACATCGCCTTTGCCCCTAATGGATATATATCCCGGCTCAAAATTATTTTCAACATCTATACCGAGTTTGCTCTTCGGAAGGTCTCTTACATGGCCAACAGACGCTATAACTTTATAGCTGCTGCCAAGAAATTTTGCGATCGTCTTGGCTTTTGATGGTGATTCTACAATCACCAGAGTCTTTTTGGCTTTGCCGGAGACTTTAGCTTTTTCTGCACTCATAATAAAAACACCTCAAATGTATTTATTTGCAACGGAATATGTCTCTCAAGCAGATATATGGTCAAGACACACTCAAAAATCCCTTGCGAATAACATATATATATTATATGAAGAAAAAAATCAAGTGCAATCACAAAATTTACATACTTCTGCTGTCTTTAAAATCAAACATTCCTACTGTCTTAAAATTAATATATCCTCGTAATTTAAATTCAAACACTCTGGTCAATTTGAGTCAATTTGAGTCAATTTGAAATTTAAGCACTCCGGTCAATTTCAGCCAATTTGAGTCAATTTTAAAATTCAAGCACTCCGACAAATTTGAGCCGATTTGAAATTCGCATATCTGAATATTAAGACAGCGCTAGTTTAAAATTACCCCTGCCTCAAAATGATTAAACATTATTTTTTTCTTTCTTTTTTATCTTTCATCTTATCTTACGCTATTTTACGTTATCTTACGATAAAGATTCTTCCCATAGATGTTGTGAGAAGCCCTTTTATCTCCATTATACTCACTAAGGCATTTATCTCCGGAATACTTTTTCCGAGCTTGGCGGCAAGCTGCTCGGCTGTGACCTCGCTCTCGCGGCATACGACATCGTAAACTGACTCCTCGTCACTGCCCATTTCTTCTTTTTTTTCTACTTTTTCCGGCTCAAGTGAAATCCCAAGAGCTGATATAATGTCATCAATAACGGCTACAGGAAAAGCTCCGTCCTGAATAAGTTTGTTGCTTCCTAGGCACGAGACAACAGATATATTTCCGGGCACAACAAAAAGACCTCTTCCCTGTTCACCGGCATACGAAGCCGTGATAAGAGATCCGCTTGAAATGCCCGCCTCCGCAACGCAAACAGCTTCGGAAATCCCGCTTATAAGTCTGTTTCTTTGAGGAAATGTATATGGTGCCGGACGCGTCCCCGCAATATACTCGGAAATAAGCAGTCCGTTCTGAATTATGCACTCTCGCAATCTCCTGTGAGATGCAGGATAGCAGATATCAACTCCGCAGCCGAGAACCGCAATCGTCTTGCCGCCACCGTCAATTGCTCCTTTGTGAGCCTCAGCGTCGCACCCGTATGCCATGCCGCTTACCGTAACGATTCCATATTGTGCAAGCCTCTTTCCTATATTGTACGCGGCCCACTTTCCGTAATGCGACGCTTTTCTTGCACCCACAACTGCAACACATCTCTTATTTAGCAATTCCGAGTCGCCAAGTAAGTATAAAACTTTCGGTGGTTTTTCAATATTACGCAAAAGATTTGGGTAGTCTTTATCCTCAATATTTATCTTTTTAATATCATCGTCTTTAATAATATAATTCATAATCTCTAATTTACACAGTGTCCTTTGCAATCCGGCCGGATTTTGCCGGATTTTCGCCGGATTCAAACTGCTGTTTTATTCATACCTGACATCTTGTCAGATACATATTTCGGCTCCTTATATGCAACCGCCTCCGCTATATGCATCGGCTTTACATCCCTACTGCCCTCAATATCCGCAACGGTTCTTGCCACTTTAAGAATTCTCATGCTTGACCTGATACTTAGAGAATATCTTTTATATGCCTGTTCCAAAAGATTTTCCGACACCTCGTCAAGTCCGCAATATTTCTTTATATGAGATTGTTCCATCTGTGAATTGTATGAAATATTTTCATATTCATATCTCTTTTTCTGTATTTCTCTCGCCCTAAGTACGCCTTCTCTAAGCTCTTGTGTACTCTTATTTGCTCCGGTTTTAAAAAATTTTATACTCTCCGGGGAATTCACATGGACAAACAAATCGATCCTATCAAGAAACGGTCCTGACAGCTTCGCCCGATATCTTTCTATCTGATATTCCTGACATGTGCACTCTCTGTTTGGATCACCGGCAAAGCCGCACGGACACGGATTCATTGCTGCAACTGTGAGAAACTTTGAAGGAAAAATGTATTTTCCGCCCATTCTTGAAACAGATACCTTTTCATCTTCCATCGGTGTTCTCAGTGACTCCAGACTGGATTTTGAAAATTCGGGAAGCTCATCAAGAAACAGAACTCCCAGGTGCGCTAAGGTAACTTCTCCGGGCCTTGGTCTGTAACCGCCTCCCGTGAGAGCCGCAGGTGTAATTTTGGTATCGGGCGAGCGAAACGGTCTCGAAAATATGAGCGGCTGATCTTCATTTATAAATCCCGTCACGCTATATATTTTCGTAAGCTCGATCATCTCATCATAAGAGAGCGGTGGCATTATGCCCGGAAGCCTCTTTGCCATCATGGATTTTCCCGAGCCGGGCGAACCGCTCATAAGAATATTGTGCATAGCCGCAGCCGCAATCTGAAATGCGCGCTTTGCCCTTTCCTGCCCTTCAACGTCTGCAAAATCCGGAATTTTGCTTAGTTCGTCCGAATATGAGTGTTTTATACTTTCCATGTATTTTCTTCCGTCGCCCTTTATCAGCTCTATCTTCTTTCCGCCTGATATATGTTCCGTAACTTCCGCAAGAGATTTTGCGGCAAATATGTCGATATCCGAAACAATTAGTGCTTCCTGTAAATTTTCGGCAGGTATAAAAAACTTTTTTATACCCGCCTTCCTCATATCTATAAGGAGAGGCAATATGCCTTTGACTCTTACAAGTCTTCCGTCAAGAGTCATTTCGCCTAGATATGCATATTCGTCTTCCTGATATTCTTTTTCGATTCTGATTTTCTTTCCGGCAGTCAATATCCCCACAGCAATCGGCAGATCAAAGTGTGTCCCCTCTTTTTTTCTGTCCGCCGGTGAAAGATTAACCGTAACACGTTCCTGTGGAAACTGAAAGCCTGTATTTACAATCGCGGCACGAACCCTTTCCTTAGACTCCTTTATAACCGTATCGGCCAGTCCGACAATATGAAATGACGGAAATCCAAAAGAGACATCGGTCTCTACTGTAATTTTTTCTGCTGTTATCCCGGTTAGCGTGCCGCAAATAATTTTTGAATACATTTTTTATCCCCCTATTTCCTACTCACCTCACAAACGAAAAGCTCGGCGATACGGCCGGCCCGTAAAGCTTATACCAAAACTCATACCCTTTTTTCTATCATGCGCTCAAAAATATATATAATCGCAGTCAAAACAAAAGTAATTATATATGCATATATACTCTTCATTCCGGTTTCATTTTTAAGAATACCCGGAACAAAAGCCAGCATGCAAAAGATGACTACTGCCAATATCGTCCTGATTAAGATCAAAGTTTTTCTCATCTCCGTACCTCACAATCGAACCGGGATTTCTCCCGGTTCTCTAATCATGTAATGCAGGAAAAATATCCCGCTTTTTAAAAACAGCCCTTGCCCAGTCAAGCATTGCTCGGTCAAAATTAGCTCAGTCAAGCATTGCCCGATCAAAATTTGCTCAGTCAAGGCTTATCTTTTATATTTTTTCGTATAATATGTTCTTTCGCTGTATGTTTTTCTCGTCTTTGTATTCCATATCTTAAGATATGTCTTTGTATATGTAACTTTCTTCATATTGCATGTATACCGTTTGATAGTATATCCGATCTTCTCACAATGTTCTTTTATCGCTTCTGCTGCGACTGCTGTCAATGCTGCTGCCGGTATATTTGCCGTATATGCCGAAAAAGCCGCTGCAGCTGCGACAGCCGTATATCCTACGATTTTAAATGTTCCGCTTCTTTTGTAAACAAGTCTGTATGCCGGATCTGCGACAATCGGAAATGACGATTCTTCTGTGAAATTCACATACTGCCTGATAATGCTTCCGTCGATTTCATAATATGTCTCAACAGCATTGCCGTTAGCATCCTTAGCCCACGCAGGCTCTATCTCGCCGTAAATTCCGCCTTCACTGTCAACTATAAAAATACTTTCGTCAGATATTTCATTTGATCCTCGATCCGCTATTATAAAATTTTTCGTATCTTCATCTAAATCTCTAAAGAAAGAAAGCTTTGTATTTTCAGGCAGATCATATATAAAATCATATGAATCCGCAGCTTTGGCATTTTGAATAGTTATAAGACTTCTGACACTTGCATCGTTTTCAGTATCTTCGTCAGAAAGAAGCTGAACCGAAACAACTGCATCATCTTTAGCCTCATACACTACCGTGCCGGAGTCAGTGACATATCCGGCTTCATCTTCATCAACAGGAAGCTGCATAGAAATTTTTTCGCCGTTTTCGGAATCATACTCAATTTCTCCTCCAAGTCTTGCAATTGTCAGAGAATCATCAGTCCCCTCAAAAACATCTTCTTTTTCCTTGATATTTTTCTGAACATTTTCCGTCCCGGTTATATTTTCAACAATTTCGGCTTCCTGTTCAGCTTTTCTAATCTCTTTCTCACTCTTGCCGCAAGAATATTCTATGCAAGCCGACTGCGATAAACTTTCAGAAGCAATATTTACTCCGTACGAATCCGCAAATTCATTTGTTTCACTGCCAAATGAACATACAGCAGCAGAAAAAAACATAATTGTACTCACGAATACAGATATAACTTTTCTCATAAAATCCCTTTTCCTCCATAATCATAGAATCGTCCGATACATTCGCGAATACGCCAAATTTCGCCGCGTCTGACAAGTAAATCTTTTCCGCCGCATCAATCTTCAACGTATTCCGCCGCATCAAGTTTCAACTTATTTCGCTGCATGAAGCTTTAACTTATTTCGCTGCATGAAGCTTTAACTTATTTCGCCGCATCAAGATTAGCCTTATGTCGTCTTAACAGACGATTCAATTTATTTCGTCACATCGGACGATCAACCTTTAGAATTTCCCCCTTAGCACATATCCAAAACTGCATAAAAATAACATGTGCTTTTCTAAAAACAACGATATAGGTACATAAATAATTCATAATAGTACATAGTACAGAACCAAATTCATGTTTTTATATCTCTTACGTCACTTTATTCACCCCCTTTCGTGAATCAAATTATATACCGATTGGATAATTTTGTAAATACCTTTTGCGTGTTTTTTTCCTGTTTTTTCCTTTTTTAGTTCTTAGCATCTTGACTGGTTCTTTCGCACGAAAAAACCGGCTGCCGCAAAAAGCGACAGCCGGCTAATACTCTTTATATATTCTTATATATTCTTATACATTTCCTGCTACTCAATAGCTGTAAGAACAACTGCGCAGATAAAGAATACGATAGCACCTACTGCGGTAATCTTGCTCAAAATAGATTCTAGACCGCTGCTCTTTTTCTTTCCGAAAAGCTGTTCTGCACCGCCGCCGATAGATCCTGACAGACCTGCACTGTTTCCTGACTGGAAAAGAATGCTTGCGATAAGAACGAGTGATGCTATAATCAAAATAATCATAACTGCTGTTTTCATGCGGATGCCCTCCCTATATTTAAAATTAATTGTCTAATGCATAACCAATCCATAAAATTATACATTATCCACAATCACTTTGCAATAACTTATTTTAAGTTGTAGAAGCTGTCTAATCCTCTGTATTCTGCTACGTCATCGAGAAGTTCTTCAATTCTGAGTAGTTGATTATATTTTGCGACTCTGTCTGTTCTTGAAGGAGCACCTGTTTTTATCTGGCCTGCATTTAGACCTACAACGAGATCCGCAATAGTAGTATCCTCTGTTTCGCCCGATCTGTGTGAAACTACTGCAGTATAACCTGCTTCCTTTGCCATCTCGATAGCGTCAAGGGTTTCTGTAAGAGTTCCGATCTGATTTACTTTGATGAGGATAGCATTTGCTACTCCAAGCTCTATGCCCTTCTTAAGTCTCTCTGTATTTGTAACAAATAAATCGTCACCTACGAGCTGAACTTTCTTGCCGAGCTTTTCTGTGAGAAGCTTCCAGCCGTCCCAATCTTCTTCTGCAAGACCATCTTCAATAGAAATAATAGGATACTTTTCGCAAAGCTCTGCATAATAGTCAACCATCTGAGCTGCTGTCTTCTTTATGCCTTCTCCTGCGAGGAAGTAAGTCTTTTCTTCAGCGTCATAAATCTCTGAAGCTGCTACATCAAGTGCGATCTTGACATCCTTGCCCGGAACATATCCTGCTTTTTCGATAGCTTCTACGATATTTGCGATAGCATCTGCGTTTGATTCGAGATTCGGAGCAAATCCGCCTTCATCGCCTACTGCTGTATTCATACCCTTGCTCTTTAAAACTGTTCTGAGATTGTGGAAGATTTCTGCGCACATTCTGAGAGCTTCTTTGAAGCTTTCGGCACCTACAGGCATGATCATGAATTCCTGGATATCAACATTATTGTCGGCATGCTTTCCTCCATTTAAGATGTTCATCATAGGAACAGGAAGAACCTTGCCGTTTACTCCGCCTATATATTGGAAGAGCGGGAGGCCGAGATATTCTGCCGCAGCACGAGCCGTTGCGAGTGAAACGCCGAGGATAGCATTTGCGCCAAGCTTTCCCTTGTTTGGTGTGCCGTCAAGCTCGATAAGGCGCTTATCAAGTGCGGGCTGATCAAACGGACTCATTCCGATAATTTCATCTGCGATGATTTCGTTTACATTATTTACTGCGTCAAGTACGCCCTTGCCCAAGTATCTTGACTTGTCACCGTCTCTCATCTCAACAGCTTCGAATGCTCCTGTAGAAGCGCCTGAAGGAACGATCGCACGACCCATAGTGCCGTCTTCGAGATAAACTTCAACTTCTACTGTAGGATTGCCTCTTGAGTCAAGTACTTCACGAGCAATTACGTCTTCAATATAAAACATTTTTAACCTCCGTATGTATGCAGCGTGTATGACGCTTCAAATCTTATGTCACATTTCACAAACACAAATCAGATACACTCCGTCGGTGCGAAATATCACAAGCCTCCGGTACAGCTTTGCCGGTGCATAATATCACAAACTCTCAGATGATCTGACAGTATTTGAAATCTGTGACGATAAATGTAATATGTTTGGATCTTCTGCCGGAAAATCTCGAACATCAAAATCCACCCGTCTGATTATATCACAGATATAGCCGACAGGCACAAAATATTGAAATATATGTAAAAATTATTCTAAAATTTTTCCGACTCTTTTCGGGTCAAAATTTACAATCTTCGCAAATTCCTTAGGATCAAGACCCGCACCGCCTACAAGAGCACCGTCGATATCGCTCATAGACATAATCTCAGCGACATTTGATGACTTTACGCTTCCGCCGTACTGGATGATAATCTTTGAGGCAGCTTCTTCACTATATATATCTGCAAGTACCGAGCGGATAAAAGCAGCCATTTCGTTTGCCTGCTGTGCAGTCGCAGTCTTGCCTGTGCCGATAGCCCAGATAGGTTCGTATGCAATGACGGTATTTACCGCATCTTCCTCACTTATACCTGTGAGGCTTCCGATGAGCTGATTTTTTACCCATTCGCCCTGAGTGCCGGCCTCGCGCTGCTCGAGTGATTCGCCTACGCAAAGAATCGGACGGATTCCGTGTGAATGAGCTGCAGCAAGCTTCTTTGAGCAGTCTTCGTCTGTTTCGTGGAAATATGTACGGCGTTCGGAATGGCCTATGATAACACACTCAATTCCCATATCCTTAAGCATTGCGGGAGAAATCTCACCGGTAAAAGCACCTTTTTCTTCAAAATACATATTTTGGGCGCCGACATTAATATTGTTCATAAAGAATATGACCTTGAGCTGTGCAAGGTGAATATAAGGAACACATATTGCAACATCAACCTTCTTTAGATCGACATTTTCCTCTTTGAGATAATGCACCAGATCTTCACCGTATTTAGCTGTTTCTTCAACGAGCTTATTCATTTTCCAGTTTGCTGCTATAAAAGGCTTTCTCATAATTTCCTCCTAATCCATCAGGCAGTCTACACCCGGAAGAACCTTGCCCTCGAGAAATTCGAGAGATGCTCCGCCGCCTGTAGAAATATGTGTGATACCTTCTTCAAGACCAAATTGTCTTACTGCCGAAGCACTGTCTCCTCCGCCAATAACAGTTATACCATCATTTTTATTCATTGCAATGGCAATCGCCTTTGTGCCTTCTGCGAAATTTTCCATTTCAAAAACGCCCATAGGACCGTTCCAAACTACAGTCTTTGAGCTTAAAATAGCTTTTTCAAATAATTCTCTTGTCTTTGGACCTATATCCATACCCATCTTGTCTGCAGGCATCTTGTCCGAATCATATACTGCTCTTGGTGAATCATTGCTAAATTCGTCAGCACATACGACATCTATAGGAAGAAGAAATTCTACGCCCTTATCCTTTGCTTTTTTCATAAGATCAAGAGTAAGCTCCATCTTGTCCTCTTCGAGAAGTGATGTGCCGATTTCATTTCCCATTGCTTTGTTGAATGTATATGACATGCCGCCGCCTACGATAATGCGGTCAACCTTTTCGATAAGATTCTCGATAAGCGGAATCTTGTCGCCAACCTTTGCTCCGCCGAGAACTGCAGTAAACGGTCTTTCCGGAGATTCAACAACATCACCGAAGAATTTGATTTCTTTTTCCATCAAAAATCCGCTCACTGAAGGAAGATATGCAGCGATACCTGCCGTAGAACAATGGGCTCTGTGAGCAGTGCCAAAAGCGTCATTTACGAAAATTTCGGCAAGATCGGCAAGTTCCTTTGTGAATGGCTCTTCATTCTTTGTTTCTTCAGGTCTGAATCTGACATTTTCAATGAGCATAACATCGCCGTCATTTAGAGCCGCGGCAGTCTGCTTAGTCTTTGGCCCTGTCACCTCGGGTTCGCTGACAAAGATAATTTTCTTGCCGAGAAGATCTGAAATTCTGTCAGCAACAACTTTCAACGAATAAGCAGGATCAGGCTTTCCCTTAGGTCTTCCCATGTGTGAGGCGAGTATGACCTTTGCACCGTTTTCAACCAGATATTCGATTGTAGGCATCGCGCCGCGGATTCTTCGGTCGTCCTTGATATTTCCTTCGTCATCTGTAGGAACGTTGAAGTCACATCTGACAAATACCTTCTTACCTTTTACATCGATATCTCTTACTGTCTTTTTCATCAATATCCTCCCTGAAAAAACTTTGATTGATAACTATGAGTCAAATTATAATTGACTATTAGGCGCCGATGTCCGCTGCCTTTAGCTTTTATACACCGCCGCTTACTTAAGCACACTTAATCGAGCTTGTCCTAGGGCAAGCCTTAAATATTATTAAATATTATTA
>CAVCIY010000075.1:0-11153 GCA_963602445.1 Lachnospiraceae bacterium
CAGTCAGCGACGGCACAGGCGACCGGCGGCGAAACGCAAGACACGAAACATTCGAAAAATTAAAAAAATTTCAAAACGGGCACAGTCAAAATCATGACTGTGCCCGTTCTTTTCATTTCTTTTAGACTTATTTGCCAAGCCTTTGTTTTGCTGAGCTTTTGTCCTCGCCAAGCCCTTGTTTCTTGCCAAGCTCTTGCTTTCACTAAGCCTTTGCTCTTCCGAGATAATCGCCTGTTCTTGTGTCGATCTGGATAACTTCGCCTTCTTCGATGAAGATAGGAACCTGAATAGTAGCGCCTGTCTCTACAACTGCTGCCTTAGTGACATTTGTAGCTGTGTTGCCCTTTACGCCCGGCTCAGTTTCGATAATCTTAAGATTTACGAAGTTTGGTGCTTCCACGCTGAATGCGTTTCCGTCATAGAATTTTACAGTAGCTTCGTCATTTTCCTTGATATACTTTACTGCGTCCTCTACAAGCTCGTAAGCCATAGGAACCATGTCAAAAGTTTCAGGGTCCATGAAATAATAAAGCTCGCCGTCATTATAAGAATACTGCATAGTCTTTGTGACGATAGTAGCGTCTTCGAACTTGTCATTTGGGTTGAATGCTTCTTCTCTTGTAGCACCTGTAAGGATATTTCTATACTTTGTTCTTACAAAAGCAGCACCCTTGCCCGGCTTTACGTGCTGGAAATCAAGAACAACATGTGGCTGACCGTTCATAACGAAAGTCTTGCCTTTTCTAAAATCACTTGCATATACCATATTTGAAAACCTCCATATAACTTGTGTTTATTGATTAAAGGATTATCAATTCCTTTTGTGACAAAACTAGGTTCATTATAGCAGATTCTGAGACTACGGACAAGTCCTCAATTCTAACTCCAAACTTTTTCGGCAGATAAATTCCCGGTTCTATCGTAATAAGCATGTTTTTCTCGAAAATTTCATTGCCTGATGAGTTTGCTGTCGGCGCTTCGTGGATCTCGAGACCCACGCCGTGCCCGAGGCCGTGGCCAAAATACTCCCCGTAACCTGCCTCTGTTATAATATTTCTCGCAAAAGCGTCCGCATCTCTTCCGGTGATTCCGGGTCGAATCATGTCGCATGTCTCTTTCTGAGCCTTGAGGACTATGTTATATATCTTTCTCTGCTCGTCCGTGATGCTTCCGACCGCGACAGTTCTGGTCATATCCGAACAGTAGCCGTCATAGACGCAGCCGAAATCCATTGTGACAAAATCTCCGTTTTCGATCGGCGTATCTGTCGGATGCGCATGAGGCATCGACGAGTGCACGCCTGCGGCGCATATCGTGTCAAATGACAGCCCCGACGCGCCGGACTCACGCATTTTTTTCTCAAGAAGCCAGGCAATTTCTTTTTCAGTCACCCCGGGCCTTATCTCACCGAGAATATATTCAAATGCGGCATCTGCAATGGATGCGGCCTCTTTTATTCGCTCGATCTCATAATCTTCTTTTACAATTCTGCACTTTTCGATGATTCCGTCCGCCGTCACGAGCACTGTTTCTTTTCCTGCCGCGCCGCTTCCGTGCAAGCCGCCCATGACTTCGGCCGCACCGCTTCCGTACGAAACTCCCGCAATTTCTGCCGAGCCTGCGCCTACTGCGTCGGCAAGCTTCACAAATTCCGCTGTTGACACGCTTTTCGTCTCGACCCCGAAGCTCTTTACTCCGGATGCCTTTTCGCGCAGAAAATCAAATATGTTATATCCGGTCTCAAGCTTCACCACGGTATACAGCGGCTCGAGTTCTCTCGCCGCCTCAATATAACGAAAATCAGTCAGCAGATAGCTCTCGCTTTGCGTAAGAACAATATAAAATGACGTCGAATAAAACATCGAAAGATAATTTTTATTTTCTTCCTTAGAAACAAGCATCATCTCGATATCTTTTTCTTTCATAATATTTTTCGCCTTCGCGATCCTTAGCGAGAGCCTTTTTTCCATATCTTTGTCTTTTATCATCCTATCCTCCGCATACTATTCGCACGCCACAGCCCGTAGACCGCCTCACGCTCTCATCACTGCCCGATTTTCTTGAAGTAGTCTACGGCTTCCGTTGTCGTGGCATTGTAAATCTGGAATGTGAATATTACATCCTGAACGTTGTAATCTTCAACCATCTGCGAGATCGTATTTGTGGTATATCTGTAATCGATCCAGTATATATATTCATAATGGTCCACTAGCCAAGGTATAAATGCGTTTCCGAACGAATCCTTCACAACCGCAACTGCGCTTCCGTCGGTAATCTTCTCATTGTGAGCCACTGTGAACGGATTGTCTCCGCCCGCAAAAGCTTCGTAAAGCGCCGACTTCTTGTAATTTGAAACATCATTTACTATCTTCCAATTTATAGTCTGACCGTTTTGCTGCGTCATCTTCATGTCGTTTGTGCCGTTCGGAATGTATGCCTCGACAGTATCGGGATTCTCCTTGAGAGCCGCACAGCCGTTGCTGTAAGAATAATATGTTCCGACGAAATCGGTAAATTCCATTTTTTTGAAGTCATCAAGCTTGTGTGCCTTTATTCCTTTTTCCTTGCAAAATACCTGGTAAGCATAATATGCTCCGAGCTGAGTCCAGTGGTGGTCAGTTCGGAAATAGATATATTCGGCGTTGTGAGCCTTGAGCTTGTCGAATATACTCACAGTGTGTATCCCGTCGTCAAGCTTATCATATACATATTTGATGGCCTTTTTTTCGTCATCGCAGCCCATGTCGTCGAGAACCGACTGATCGAGCATTACGCCCGCACTTATCGGGCAGACCATGAGATACAGATCAACCTTGTCCCCGACATTCTTATATATCTGATTGAACGTCTTAGCAACGGTGTCTGCTCCGTCCTGAGTAAAGTTATACAAACCGTATCCGGCATTTCCCGAAATATATATCCTGCCCTGAAGCTCGCCTGTTTCGTTTACAGTTCCGTCTTCGAGATTCTTGTCAGATTCATCAAGCTCTCCCGAATCAGATTTTTTCGTTTTTTCCGATTTTTCCGTATCGTCGGTCGGAGCCTCTCCGATGACCTGTTCGCTTCTGATTCCGTAAAGCTCCTGAAGTGAATGATCTGCCGAAATCATTTTTTCGCGAAGCGGATATGTGTCGGCATACCATGTATCGACTCCCTTTAGGAATTCACCGTTCCAGAAGCTTGTCCACGTGAGCGAAGGGAATTTTGTAAGCTCTCTCTTCTCCACATCCGAGGTGTCGGGTCTCGCGAAGAATGCCAACCCTATTACGAACATAATCAGCAGCAGCGCAAGAAATACTTCAAGAACGAGTGCGTCTATCCTGTTGTTGTTTTTCAGGACGTAAACGTCATGCTCCTTTTTTTTCTTGGCCTGACGTTCTTCCTCGGTCATATTTTCAGCCCGAAATATCTGAAGCTCCGTCATCCTGGCATTTCTGCCTCCCGACTTTCTCTTCATTCTCTCGATTCCGCGCCTGTCCATTTTTTCCGACAGGACATCAGAAACCGCTGCGATCCTTTCCCATACGGCCGAGAAAAATTTTTTCAATATCGCTGTGACGGCTCCGACAACAGCAGCGATCTTCAGCGCTGCTGTCTTTACCACCCTTGCTATTTTTACGATATATTTCTTTACCGTAAATAATATCGGTTTGATTTTTTCAATTATTCTTCTCATTGCTGATCACCCGCTCTCTAAAACTGGAAATACAGGAACGGATTGTAGCTGTCTCCGGCAAGAGCCATAGCTGCAAGCATCGTGAGCACCACAGGATGCACTACACTCCAGATTCCGTTTATGAGCTGCAGAACTCCGCCTTTTTCTCTGCCTTCGCGCAGCGCGCTGTGCAGGCGGTGACCAAGAGGTGTAATCGCAATTACACAGAAGATCAGGAAAAATATATTGTTTTTAAATGTCAGACCCACGGTTGAGTTTGTAAATCCGTTGTGATTCAGGCCTATTATGCCCTTAAGTGCTGTGCCGAGCATCTGAAAATCCGTGAATTTAAAGAGGATCCAGCTGAACATGGCAATCACAAACATGATGAGCACTCTCAGCCTGTCGTCTATCCTGTCAACCTTTTCCTTAAGGGCGAATCTCTCGATTCCGATGAGAAGTCCCCAGAAAAGTCCCCAGAGGACAAAATTCCAGCTTGCGCCGTGCCACAGTCCCGTCAGGAACCATACCACGAAAATATTGAAGATCTGTCTCGGAACGGAGCATTGATTTCCGCCGAGAGGTATGTATACATAATCCCTAAAGAAAGATCCCAGCGAAATATGCCATCTTCGCCAAAATTCCGCCGCCGACTTTGATGCATAAGGATAGTTGAAGTTCTCGAGATAATGGAAACCGCACATAAGTCCCATCCCTATCGCCATATCGGAATATGACGAAAAATCAAGATAGATCTGAAGCGTATATGCAAATATCCCAAGCAAAATTCCCATTGCGGGCAACTGCGCCAATTGGTCATTTGTGCACTCAAAGAATGTGTCCGCAATCGCCGCGCATCCGTTTGCGAGAATCGCTTTCTTCGCTAACCCGACTGAAAAGCGGCTGATTCCTGCCGTTATCTCGGGAAGGGTCGCCTTTCTTGACTGAAGGTCGTCACATACGTCCTGATATCTTACGATCGGGCCGGCTATGCACTGGTGAAACAGGCTGGCATAAAGCAGCAGCATCCAATATTTCTTCTGCGCCCTGACTTCTTTTCTGTACACATCCACAACATATGATACAAGCTGGAATGTGTAGAATGAAATTCCGACAGGAAGCACGATTTCCGGAATCACCTTCGGGAATCCGAAAAGATTCTGAAGATTCGTGCACACAAATCCGGTATACTTGAAGATACCAAGAATAATCAGACACAGCGCAACAGTATATACAAGAAATCTTTTTCTTTTCTTCTTTGTCCGTGAGCGTTCTATCTTAATGGCACCCACCCAGCAGATAAGTACCATCAGAAGAAGCAAAAATAGGTACTTCGGCCCCGACCAGCTGTAGAATATCAATGAAAATATAAGCATTGCGATATTCCTTGACTTGATCGGTCTGATAACGATCTGTGTGATCATATTGGCCGCAAGAAAAAAGAAGACGAACAACAAACTTGCAAATACCATTTTTCTCTCCTTAATGCAAAAATAAACAGATTCTTGTCAAGTCTCTTTTGGAAATCTTTTTGTTCTTTTAAAATCTCTTTGATTTTTTCGAAACTTCTTGTTCTTTAAATCTCTTTATTTTTTCGAAACTTTTCACTTTTTCGAAACTTTTTTCTTTAAATCTCTTTGTTTTTTATCTCTTTGTTTCCTATTAAACTTCGATAAATATCGGAAGGATAATAGGACTTCTCTTTGTCTGCTCGTAGATAAAGCTTCTGAGAGCGTCTCTTACATTGTTCTTGATAGGAGTCCACTCATAAACGCCCTTGTCGAGGCATTTTTCGATAGCCTCCTGTGCGACATCTCTTGCCGAGGATATCAGCTCCTCCGATTTTCTTACGTATACAAAGCCTCTTGAGATAAGCTCAGGCTTTGTGGCAAGCTCTCTTGCCGACCTGTCAAATGCCGCAACCACTACGACAAGACCGCTTTCCGAGAGCAGCTTTCTGTCTCTTAAGACAATATTTCCTACATCGCCTACGCCGAGGCCGTCCACGAGAACCTGGCCGCTTGCGACTTCCTCATGTTCTTTCTTTGCGCTGTTTCTTGTGAGGCTCAGGACAGAGCCGTTATTCATAATGAATATATTTTCCTTCGGCATCCCGAGGCCCTTTGCGAGCTTCGCATGCGCGTCAAGATGCTTATACTCGCCGTGAACAGGCATAAAATATTTTGGCTTAAGAAGCCAGTGAATCAATTTAAGTTCTTCCTGGCAAGGGTGTCCCGAAACGTGAATGTCCGCGATGTCCGAATAGATTACCTCTATCCCTCTTTTAAGAAGATTGTTCACGACATTTGATATCGTTTTTTCATTTCCCGGAATCGGGCTTGAAGACAGGATTACCGTGTCCTTTGGCTTGAGCTGAACCGCCTTGTGGTCTCCCGAAGCCATTCTTGTAAGTGCCGACATCGGCTCGCCCTGGCTTCCTGTCGTGATGATCACGATCTGTTCGTCGGGCAGACGTCTTACCTGATTTATGTCAACAAGTGTATTTTCCGGAATGTCAAGGTAGCCCAGCTCGGAAGCGATTTCAACTATATTTACCATGCTTCGTCCCGAAACGGCGACCTTTCTCTTATACTTTACGGCAAGCTCTATGATATGCTGTATTCTGTTTACGTTTGACGCGAATGTAGCTACGATAAGTCTGCCCTTTGCCGGCTGAAATATCGAGTCCATCGTTGCGACGACAGTCTGTTCTGAAGGCGTATAACCTTTCTTGTGCGCATTTGTGCTGTCTGCCATAAGAAGAAGCACGCCTTTCTTGCCGATCTCCGCAAATCTGTGAAGATCCATCGGCTCTCCCTTAAGCGGTGTATAATCCAGCTTAAAGTCGCCGGTGTGGAAGATTACTCCCACAGGTGTTGTAATGGCAAATGCCACGGAATCTGCGATAGAATGTGTCATGCGCAGGACTTCGACTCTAAAGGAGCCTATTACTAAATTGTCTCCTGCCTTGATGACCTTTTCCCTTGCGCGCAGCTCGTGTTCCTTGAGCTTGTTTCTGAGAATGCCAAGCGTCAATGCCGTTCCGTAAACCGGGATATTTCCGAACTTTTTCAGAAGGTACGGAATCCCTCCTATATGGTCTTCATGACCGTGTGTGATTATAAGTCCTTTGATTTTTTCCGCATTTGCCGCGATATATGACATATCCGGGATTACTACGTCTATTCCGTGCATTTCATCACTCGGAAATGTCATTCCGCAATCTATGATAAGGATTTCATTTTCATACTCGAGGACTGTCATATTTTTTCCGATTTCATTGAGTCCTCCGAGCGGAATTACCTTAAGAGCGGGCATATTCTTCTGCTCGCTGCCTTTTCTTTTTGTATTTCTGTTTCTCAAATTTTTCGTCCTGTTCTATATATAAATCAATCTAATCCGGCATCGGCCCCGCGAAAGCAGTCCTTCAAAATCCGATTCCGACCGC
This sequence comes from Lachnospiraceae bacterium, assembly GCA_963602445.1. Lineage (GTDB taxonomy): Bacteria > Bacillota > Clostridia > Peptostreptococcales > Anaerovoracaceae > Alangreenwoodia. The sequence continues at coordinate 7,104 of CAVCIY010000075.1, forward strand.
TTTCGCCTGCCGCAAAGCCCGATTGTAATCAGTTATTATTTCTTGGCGCAGATCTCTCACATATTTTCCTTTTTCGCTGCCTTACTTGCCGCATGTGACCGAAAATGCGCATTTCACAGTCTTTCGCAGTCTTTACTTGCCGCACGCAGCCTCAGCCGCGCGCAATCGCAGCCGCAATCATTCGTTTCGGCAATTCGGCTGTCGATTTTTCAATCGCGCAGCTTAGCAGCTTTATCATTGTTCTTGTCATATATCTATATATTTTCGTCCTTGATTCTTGCGTTGATTTAGATAAATTTCCGTTCTGCCATACTCAAATTTTAAAATATATATCTTTCCTTTCACCTGCCGCCAATCATGTCATCATTATAAATTCCGTTCTTGCGTCCATTTGTGAAAGGATTATGTGATCTCTGCATAAATATTTTGTTTTTTTAATCAATTTTTCGCAACCCGGCTAACCGCCAAGCCGACACTATCTCAAACCGATCTTCCGTCCGCACCGGTTTGCCTCATGCTACTTTATTACGATATTTACAAGCTTGCCCGGAACCGCAATCACCTTGACGATATTCTTGTCAGCGACAAGTTCCTTCACTGCCGCATCCTCGAGCATCATTTCAGAAAGCTCTTCCTTAGAGAGGTTCGAAGGAACATCTGCCTTCATCTTCACCTTTCCGTTGAGCTGAACTACGATTTCGACTGTGTCGAGCACGAGCGCCGAAGGGTCAAATGACGGCCATTCTTCCTTGCAAATTGCTGTTTCGTGACCGAGTCTTTGCCAAAGCTCCTCAGCGATATGAGGAACAAACGGTGAAAGCACGAGGACGAGTCTGTCCGCAACGCCTCTGAGAAGTGCATAATCAACCGATTCGGTCTGCTGCTTGTAGCGATACATTTCGTTTACGAGCTCCATTATCGAGCTGATCGCTGTATTGAAGCCGAACTTTCCGCCGTCAAAGCTGTCTGTGATTCTCTTAATGGTCTTGTTCATTTCGAAGAAGAGGCTCTTGTCATCCTTGCTCTTTACTGCTGCCTTAAGCTCTTCGTCTGTCTTTTCGCCCGGTTCAGAATTTTCGATCGTCTCAAGAACGAGTCGCCATACTCTGTTCAGGAACTTGAAGCTGCCCTCGACGCCTGTGTCTGACCAGTCGAGATCTCTGTCAGGCGGCGCGGCAAAGAGGATGAAGAGTCTTGCCGTATCCGAGCCGTACTTTTCGATTATCTCCGCAGGGCTCACGATATTTCCCACAGACTTTGACATCTTGCTTCCGTCCTTGAGAACCATTCCCTGAGTGAGCAGATTCTCAAACGGCTCCTCCGCATCGATCATACCGATGTCGTGGAGGAACTTCGTGAAGAATCTCGCATAAAGCAGATGGAGAATCGCATGCTCTACGCCGCCGATATATTGGTCGACATTCATCCAATAATTTGCCTTCTTGCTGTCAAAAGGCGCCTCTTCATTTCTCGCATCCGTATATCTGAGATAATACCAAGAAGAATCGAGGAATGTATCCATCGTGTCGATTTCACGCTTAGCAGGCTTGCCGCATACAGGACAAACTGTGTCTACGAAGTCCTTGCTCGTCGTGAGAGGTGATTCGCCCTTGCCTGTAAATTCCACATCCTCAGGAAGGATTATAGGAAGATTTTCTTCCTTCTCCGGAACCCAGCCGCACTCTTCGCAATAAACCATAGGTATCGGCGTTCCCCAATATCTCTGTCTCGAAATGAGCCAGTCTCTGAGTCTGAAGTTTGTAGTGCCCTTGCCGATTCCTTTTTCTTCCATATATTCGATGATCTTCTTGATTGCATCCTTGTTGTCCATGCCGTCAAGAATATCCGAATTTATCATCTTTCCCTGAGCCACAAATGCTTCTGTCAGGTTGTTTATGTCGATGGCAGGATCGCCCGGATCTACCACAGGGATTATCTCGATGCCGTATTTCTTTGCGAAATCAAAGTCTCGGCCGTCATGCGCAGGCACTGCCATAATGGCACCTGTGCCGTAATCCATGAGTACATAATTTGCGATATAAATAGGAATCTTCTTGCCGTTCAGCGGATTTACGGCATATTGGCCGATGAAGCAGCCTTCCTTTTCAAGAGTAGTTGAATTTCTGTCGATATCGCTGAGATGCTGGAGCTTATCCATGAATTCATCTACTGTAGCCTGGTACTCCGTGCCGGCAACCATTTCCTTTACGTAAGGATGTTCCGGTGCGAGAACCATGAAGGTCGCGCCGTAAAGCGTGTCAGGACGTGTGGTATAAACGATGAGATCCTTGTCGGAATCGGCTATCTTAAATGTAACCTCCGCACCCTCACTCTTTCCGATCCAGTTCTTCTGCATCAGCTTAACCTTTTCAGGCCATCCCGGAAGCTTGTCGAGGTCTGTGAGAAGTCTGTCGGCATAATCAGTAATCTTGAGATACCACTGAGAGAGCTCCTTCTTTCCCACGATCGCCTTGCAGCGCTCGCACTTTCCGTCCACAACCTGCTCGTTTGCCAGAACCGTCTGGCATGAAGGACACCAATTTACCGCATTCTTTTTCTTGTATGCAAGGCCATTCTTATAAAACTGAATAAAAATCCATTGCATCCATCTGTAATAATCCTTGTGACATGTAGCCAGCTCTCTGTCCCAGTCATAACTTAAACCGAGAGCCTTAAGCTGTTCTCTCATATCCGCGATATTTGACCATGTCCAGTCATCAGGACGCACGCCGTTTTTGATCGCCGCATTTTCCGCAGGCAGTCCAAACGAGTCCCATCCCATAGGATGAAGGACATTGAAGCCCTTCATTCTCATATATCTTGCCGTAACATCGCCGATTGAATAATTTCTTACATGCCCCATATGAAGCTTTCCCGACGGATAAGGGAACATCTCGAGCACATAATACTTCTTCTTGCTTTCATCATCTTCGGTATGGAATACATCATTTTTTTCCCAGTATTCCTGCCACTTTTTTTCGATTGACCGGAAGTCATATCTTTCTGACATATTAAATTAAGCCTCCCATCTTAGATTAAGCCTCCCACTCTACCTGATCGCAATCTGACCAGATTCTCTCAATATTGTACTTTTCTCTTAACGGTTCTGTCATTACATTTATGATGACGTCGCCGAAATCCATAAGAATCCAGCCTGAACTGTTCTTACCTTCTATATGGCCTACTTCTCTGCCATTTTTAAATGCGCGTCCGTCTACTTCCTCGCAGATGGCATTTATCTGTCTTTCTGAGCCTCCGCTCGCAATTATGATATAATCAGCAAACATTGCCTTTTCTCTGATGTCGAGAACCACGATATCGAAGCCCTTCTTGTCGTCTATGGTCTGGGCCGCAAACAGCGCAAATGTAGTGCTGTCGTCTATGGATCTTGCCCTGAGAATCTCACTTATCCATTCATATGCCTTTACGGTATCCTCATCCATGAACTTTCCTTCGTCTCCGACCTTGCGGATCGTCCACTCGAGAACCTGACTGCACGCGGCGTCGAGATCTTCAAAAGCAAGAGCATTCAGTCTTTCGGCGTCATCATATGTACGATTCGGCTCTGTCGCGTCAGACACGAAAATAATCTTTTCGAGAAGGCTCATGCCTGCTCTGCCCGTAGTATGATAAGCCACGGCATTGATAATGTCCTCGTCCTCCACACCGAATTCTTCCTTCAAGATGGCCGCTGCAAGCTTGCTGTGCGCAAGCTGCGGTTTGTCGATGTAATAATCTCCGATTCCGTACATTTCCACAAGCATATTCATCTCTTCTATATCGAGATTCTTGCACGCGTCGTGGAAGAGTGCCGCAGTTTCGGCCTTGTCTGTGTCAGCCCCATAGCGCTGCGCCAGTCTGACAGCAGTATATATGACACCTTCGGTGTGCCTGTATCTTTTTTCTGTCAGTCTCACTCTCACATAATTGTCTAATTTGCTGCGGAATTCTTTATCCATATTGTCCACCCCTAGTATATTTTGCTGCTCAGTATATATTATTGCCCGGTGCGTCTTGCTGCTCAGTATATTTTGCTGCTCAGTATATTTT
>CAVCIY010000076.1:0-8529 GCA_963602445.1 Lachnospiraceae bacterium
TCAGGTGCATGCCGAGCGAACGTCAGGTGTATGTAGAGCGCATATCAGATGCATGTCAAGCACGCGGTGTGTGCGTTTTATGCAAAAGTCGGACGAAAGAAAAGAGTGAGAGATAAGAATGAGAGAAAAGGACGAAAAAGCAGATAAAAAGATCGAAAGAAAGGGTTAATTCAAAGGGGCTTGCAGAGTTTTAAACTGAGTGGGATTACGGGTAAGATTACGGGTAAGATTATGAGTGAGAATATGGGTGAGATTTTTAAGGGATTAAATATAGGGATGACATATGTTTTGGCAATGACGGCGGGGTATTTTTCGCATAGGATTTATAAGTATATGAATGCATCATGGGTTTGTGATGCGGGGGAAGACATCAGGACAGAGCATTTTTCAACTATGAGGCGGATGATGCCTGCCGGTTTTTTGTCATGTATTATTTTTAGTGAAGCGGCTGTATTTTTCAGAAATTTTAATTGGAGAAGTGAGGATGCGCAGATAGCTCGTGAATTTTCGACGCAATTCACATGGATTGTGTGGATCATGTGGATCACGGTGACAGGAATTATTTGTGTCATGATTATTACTGCCATGTCTGTGGCGGCACAGGCGGATTGTATGTATATGATCATACCTGATCAGATATCGCTTTTTCTTATACCGACCGGAATTATTTTTAATATATCTGCTGCGTGTGCCGAAGTGATATCCGGCGGAAAGCTGCCTGAGCCGGCGAAAATGGGCGAGATGCGCATTCCGTTTTCGGTATTTTCGGATGTCATAAAAAAGGCATGTCTCATATCAATCTCAGGTATGATTGCCGGTTTTTTGATGCTTCTTGTGTGCAGAGTGATTTCCCGTATATTAAGCGGCGGAGAGGCTCTTGGAATGGGAGACGTCAAGCTTGTGTGCGCGTGCGGGTCTGTTCTCGGTGTTGAAGGTGTTCTTATTATGCTTTTTGTATCGTCAGCTTCAAGTTCAGTTTTCAGCCTGGCGGAGGCTGCCTTCAGGAAGAGAAAACTCAATGAGTATCATCCTTTTGGACCTTGGCTTTATATGGCGACGAGCGTGTGCCTTATATTTGGATAGCAGCAATTTTGAGACTTGCAATTCATTTCACTTTACACCTTTTTTACAGAAAGGTCATATCAATTGCCTTGACGGCGAATTATGTTATAATACAGTTGAGTTTGAGCAATTAAATTCAAAAGAGTGTATTAGAGCTTTGCAACGCACCGTCAAGCGACAAGACGGCGATGCTGTGAGCTTTTGCAATGTGTAAAACAACATCGTGCGACGAGGCCGTGTCGCCGAGGGCTGTCACAGTGTGTAACGCAACACCGCACGAAGGGGCGGCGAAGCTGTGAGCTTTTGAAATGTGTAAAACAACATCGTGCGACGAGGCCGTGTCGCCGAGGGCTGTCACAGTGTGTAACGCAACACCGCACGAAGGGGCGGCGAAGCTGAGAACTGATGCGACGATGTGAAATTTACACAACGTGCAATCAGTCGCAGTACGACGGGATCGAGCTGCCGCACGACGAAGCGGCGCTGCCGCGGATTCCACAGCGTGTAATCGGTTACGGCACGACGAGATCGAGCTGCCGCACGACGAAGCTGCGATTGCGGAAAACGTGCCGCATGATATTCTGAAATCGAAGGATTTGCAATGAAGAAAAATCTGCTTATTACAGTTGAATATGATGGGACCGGATTTTCGGGGTGGCAGCGTCAGCCCGGCATGAGAACGGTTCAGGGCGAGCTTGAGCGAGTACTTTCGATACTTTGCCGTCAGGAGATACAGATTGACGGGACGGGGCGCACGGACGCAGGAGTGCATGCGCTCGGACAGTGTGCTACCTTTAGCGGAGATTTCGGAATTCCGGAAGACAGGCTCATGACAGCCGCAAATGACATTCTTGCGGAGAGCAGACTGAAGGGCGGAGATGTGCGCATCACATCTGTGAGATGTGTCCCTGAGGATTTTCATGCAAGATTCAGCGCAAAAGGCAAGAGATATATTTATAAGATTTTTAATGGTGATGATATGCCGGTATTTCTGAGGAATTACCGTTATTGTATAAGAAAGCCACTTGATGTTGATGCCATGGCATCGGCTCTTGAAGCTTTTAGGGGAACTCACGATTTTGCCGGATTTATGGCTGCGGGGAGCAACCTCAAGGGCAGCACAGTAAGAACGATTTTCGATGTCGATTTAAGTGTCAGGGAAGCCTTCCAGCCGAGCGCAGACCGGGAAGCCTTGCAGCCGAGCGGTGACCGAGAAGTCGATTCGCCGAGCGCAGACCGGGAAGCCGCACAGACGGATGCTGCAGGAAGTGATGGCAGAGACATTGCTCGTGAGATTGAGATTGCAGTAGCCGGAAACGGATTTCTTTATAATATGGTCAGGATTATCGCAGGTACTCTTGTCGATGTAGGACTCGGAAAAATTTCGGCTAAGGATATACCTGAGATTATTGAGTCGTGTGACAGGAGCAGCGCAGGGCATACTGCGCCGCCGCAAGGGCTTTATATGGCTGAGGTGTTTTTCTGATAAATCGGGCGAAGCAAGTTTCCGTGCCGGCGCAAAGCAAGTTTCAGAGTTGGCGCGAAGCAAGTTTCAGAGTTGGCGCGAAGCAAGTTTCAGAGTTGGCGCGAAGCAAGTTTCAGAGTTGGCGCAAAGTAAGTTTCTGTGTCGGCGCGAAGCAAGTTTCTGTGTTGGCGCAAAGTAAGTTTCGGAGTTGGCGCGAAGCAAGTTTTTGTGCCGGCGCAAAGGCACAGCGTGATGCAAATTTCAGTGTTTACGCGAAGCCTGCACTCTTGGTGATATGGCATTCGCTTTCGTGAGTCTGCGATGAAGAAAATAATATAAAAAGTAATGTAAATAGCATAGATAAAATATATATTATATAAAAAAATATATAAATTTTAAAAATATAGGAGCATGGATATGGAAAATGTAAAAGATACCAGACCTGGCTGGGACGAATATTTTATGGAGATGGCTGAGGTTGCGAAGAAACGTTCTACGTGTCTCAGACGTTCAGTTGGAGCTCTTATTGTGAAAAACAACCGCATTCTTGCCACAGGATACAATGGTGTTCCAAGCGGTGTGGAGCACTGCAGTACCAAGGGATGCAGGCGCGCAGAGATGAATGTTCCTTCAGGTCAGAGACATGAGCTTTGCAGGGGAATACATGCCGAACAAAATGCCATTGTTCAGGCGGCTTTTCTGGGAGTATCGATTGCCGGCTCTACTCTTTACTGTACAAATCAGCCTTGCATACTTTGTGCAAAGATGATCATAAATGCCGGTATCAACCGCATAGTTGTCAAAGAGGGGTATCCTGACGAGCTTGCAAAGGAGATGCTTGACGAAGCAGGTCTTAAGATAGAATATCTGGGTGATAATCCGGAAGAGTAGCTTGAAAGAACATTCCGGAAAGAACAGAAGCGTTCAGGAAGAACAGCTAGAAAGAGCAATCCGAAAGAATAATTAAGAAGAGTAATTTTCAGGGGGAAATAATATAAAATTCAGGAGGCATAAAGATGAGGGAGTTTATAGCTGAACATATTCAAAATCCGCTGCTGTACGTCATCGTGATAGCGGTGGCATTTTTGCTATCATTTTTACTATCACCGGTGACCATAAAGATAGCACCGAAGATAGGCGCAATGGATGTACCTAAGGATCTGAGAAGAATGCACACCAGTGTCATGCCACGTTTTGGCGGACTTGCTATATTTGCGGCGACGGAGATTACGCTGGCGCTTGCGGCAGTATACGATCCTGAGATGACCGTTATTCTTGTCGGCGGCATTTTGATTTTTGCCGTGGGCGCATATGATGATATCAGAGGCATGTCCGCAAAAGTAAAGTTCTTTTTGCAGGCGGTATGCGCTGCTTTCTTGTATGCGGCAGGACTGCGTATAGAATTTGTGAAAAATCCGTGCACATTGTGGTCAGACGACTGTCCGCTCTACATATTCTTCCCTCAGCCGATTTCGTTTATTATTACAGTAATCTGGATAGTCGGAATCACAAATACGGTAAATCTTATCGACGGTCTCGACGGCCTTGCGGCAGGTGTGGCAGCAATCGCTTCGGGATATATTGCATATGCGTCAGCTCTTAGCGGCCAGTACAGTGTAGCTCTTGCAATGGTCACGGTTACCGGTGCGTCGCTCGGATTTATCCCGTCAAACTTCCATCCCGCAAAGACATTTATGGGAGACTGCGGGTCGCTTTATCTCGGATTTATGATAGCAGCCGTGTCTGTGATGGGTTCCACGAAGGGTGCGACGCTTATAGTAACGATAGTTCCTGTGCTTGCGCTCGGTCTTCCTATTTTCGATACCGCATTTGCGATCATAAGAAGATGGGTAAACAACGTCCCGATAATGTCAGCCGACAAGGGCCACGTTCACCACAGAATAATGAACACAGGCCTTGGGCAGAGGCGCACAGTCATGATCATGTATTGCATCAACGGCATAATGGGCATGGTTTCCATTATGGTAGTGAAGAGAGAATTTATTGAGGCATGCGTACTTACTGTTATTGCGCTGCTGCTGCTGCTTGTCTTCATAGCGGATCATTCGAGTTTCAAGGAAATCACACGGGAGGGGCTTGACTGCAGCGAAGCGAAAAAAGAAGACGCAGAAAAAAATGAATAGCGCGGCGGCACAGTACGGCGGCAGCGAAAAGTTAGCGGCGGCGCGGCACAGTGGCGCCCGGCGCGAACGGCTCAGAATGCAAAACGCCCGATATAACAGACGAGAAAACAGATCAGGAAAAATATATTAGAAAACAGAAAAAACAGAGGAGCAAATAGATGAAAGTATTATCGGTATTCGGCACCAGGCCGGAGGCTATCAAGATGGCACCGCTGGTGAAGCGGATGAACAGTGACGAAAGTATAGAGTCTGTCTTGTGCGTAACTGCGCAGCACAGAGAGATGCTTGATCAGGTTCTCGAGCTCTTTGAGCTTGTTCCTGATTATGATTTAAATATTATGAAGCCGAATCAGACGCTTGCTATGATTACGGCAAATGTCCTGACAGGGCTTGATCCGGTCCTTGATAAGGAACAGCCTGACATTGTCCTGGTTCACGGAGATACGAGCACTACTTTTTCGGCGGCGCTCGCGGCATTTTATCATAAGATTCCGGTAGGACATGTGGAGGCCGGACTTCGCACATATGACATGTATTCGCCTTTCCCTGAAGAGGTAAACAGAGTTCTCACAGGTCATATGGCTTCTGTGCATTTTGCCCCGACCAAGAGAAATTATGACAATTTGGTAAGAGAAGGCATTGATGCGAAGAACATCGTCATTACGGGAAATACTGTAGTCGACGCACTTTTGGAGGTTGCGGGACTGCCGTACGAATTTGAGGACGAGACTCTCAAAAAGATTGATTTCGAGGGAAAGCGCGTCATTACTGTGACATGTCACAGGAGAGAAAATCTCGGCGAATATATGAGAAATATCTTCGGTGCGATCAAGGAAATAGCAGACGAATTTGATGATGTGGAGGTTGTATATCCTGTTCATCTGAACCCTAAGGTAAGGGAAATCGCAAGCGAGATCCTGGGTGATTCGAGCAACGTCCATCTGATAAATCCTCTCAGCTATCAGCCGTTTGTGAATCTCATGGCTAAGTCATATTTCATAATAACCGATTCGGGCGGCATGCAGGAGGAGGCTCCTTCTCTCGGAAAGCCTGTTCTCGTGGTGAGAAAAGAGACTGAAAGGCCTGAGGCAGTTTCGGCAGGAACAGTCAAGCTTGCGGGAGTCGAAAAGGAAACGATCGCGTCACTCGCAAGAGAGCTTCTCACAAGCGAAGTCGCTTATGATGCGATGGCAAAGGCATCAAATCCTTACGGCAACGGCACTGCGTGCGAGCAGATCATTCGGGCACTTAAGGAGATGTTTTAGCGGAGAAACTCAAGTAAATAGTTTGAAGAAAATATAACCGGAAATTAAATCATGGTAAAGATCGGAGATTAAATCATGGTAAAGATCGGAGATTAAATCATGGCACAGAATGGTAAGGGTCAGATTCTGAAGCCCAGGATACTTCACAGAGGACATATAAAGAAGGCGCTTGAGAATATTTTTACGCATCGTATGTTCTTTGTGACGACAGGCATGGGATTCGGAAAGACGACAGCGGTAAGAGATTTTTTGAAAAAAAAGAGAAAAGTGAAAAGTATATGGTTCACTTTCGAAGAAGACGATACCGAAGATATTTGGACATGGGTGAAATTCTGCCATTCTATCAAGATGACAAATGCCCAGCTCGGTGAGAAGATGTTCGAAAACGGAATGCCAAGGACTGAGCTTGAAATCGAACACCTCATTACTATGATCAAATCTTTTCTGGGTTCTGACTCCATAGTGGTGGTGCTTGATGATATGCATCTGTGCAAAAGTCAGGAGCTGATAAGTATAATCATGCGCATGGCGGATACAGACATACAGCAGCTTCATTTTGTGCTGATCGCACGCACCGAGACTATCATAGACACAGACGATCTGGTAAGACAGCACAAGGCATATTCTCTCGAGCAGGATGAATTCTGTTTCTCAAAAACAGAAATAGATGATTTCTTCGTGTTAAACGACATGCCTCTTGACAGTGAACAGGTAGATTTTCTGTATGAGAAGACGTCCGGCTGGACCTCGGCTATATATCTGGCATTATTGCATTATCATGCTCACGGCACACTTGACGACATAGAATTTGGCATGGGATTGATGAAGAGCGCTGTGTATGATCGTTTCTCCGAAGAGGAACGCATGCTGCTTCTTAAGATATCAAAACTAAACAATTTCACGCTTGATCAGGCACAGTTTGTGACTTCAAAGCGCGCCATAAGAAATATAATCATCCAGCTTCATGAGAGCAATTGCTTCATAAAATTCGACCAAAAGGCAGGTATCTACAGCTTCCACGAGATGTTGAGAAATCTGCTTCTTGAGGAATTTGAAAAGGAAGACGTAGACGAGAGGGAAATATATATCCGTCAGGGTGAATGGTGCGTTGCGTCGGGAAACAGAATCGAAGCTATAGCGGCATTCAGTAAGGCAAAGGATTACGAGCAGGTGCTCGACATCATGTCGGGCAGGTATGCTTCGGCCCTTATGAATACTGCGCCTTTTGTTATCGCAAGAGCATTCAAGAAAATGGATTTTGAAACCAAGATATCAAATCCGATAGGTTATCTTACGTTCATATACTCTTACGGCGTCATTATCGACATAAAAAAGGGCACAAAGATGCTGAAGGAGGCGGCGTCATATTACAAGCGTATGGACGACCTTCCGGAACGCGATCAGGTTCTTGGCGAGATTGCTTTGATTGAGAGTGTTTCCGCATTCAACAATATCGATAAGATGTTTGAATGTTATAAGAGGGCAAACAGATATTTTCACGGAGGCACATCCAGGATATTCAATTCGGATATCATTATCACATACGGTGTCCCTCTTACGCTGTTCATGTATCATCAGCATCCGGGCGGCATGCTTCATATAGTGGAACTTGTCGAAGAGGAATTCAATATATTTAATACGATTGCAAACGGATGCGGTGCGGGATATGAATATCTCATCAGAGGCGAGTATGAATATCTCACGGGAAATGTCGAAAAAGCCGAGATGTATGCGTTCAAGGCGCTCTACAAGGCGAGAGCCAGAGAACAGCACGACATCGTTTTGTCGGCATCATTCCTTCTTCTCAGAATCGCTATCAGCAGAGGCGACGTAAAGCAGATAGACGAGATCCTGCTTCAGCTTATGCAAGAGGTTGAAAATCTTGAAAATCCGATAATGCTCTGCTGCTATGAATTTATTGTGGCATATGTTTACAGTCATTGCGGAAAATACGATCAGATTCCGAGATGGCTGCGTGAGGGAAATGTCGCGGCTGCGAAGCTGATGGCGCCTGCCAGAGACACGAGTCATGTGATAATAGCGGAGATTTTGTGCGAAAAAGGCGATTATACAAAGCTTGAAGAGATGTGTCCGAGGATGCAGGAGCTTTATCAGGAAAAGAAAAATCTCATCGGTGTGATCATTTCGCTGATTTTTGAAAGTATTTGCATCTATCATACAAGCGGACTCAAGGAAGCAAGGAAACCGCTGGAAAAAGCTCTCGAGCTTGCCGAACCTGACGGATGTTTCATCCAGTTCGCCGAGCACGCACACGAGCTTCTGCCTATTCTTGAGGATATCGGAACACCTTTCGCAAACAAAATAATCCCATATGCGAAGCAGTTCATAGCCGCAAGGAAAAAGCTGCGCTCACCGAGCAACCATAAGATTCCTCTCACGAAAAGAGAGTGCGAGGTAATGGACCTTGTAACTGAAGGTTATACGGCAGAAGCTATTTCGAAAATCCTCTTCGTATCGCATTCTACGGTCAAGAAGCATATCGCGTCTTCATATGAAAAGCTCGGAGTAAACAAAAAGGCGGATGCCATTGCGAGCTACAAGAAATTCAAGAAAAATTGAGGATGAGAGTGAG
>CAVCIY010000077.1:0-5450 GCA_963602445.1 Lachnospiraceae bacterium
CGTAGGATGTGCCGTGTGAGAAAACACGGAAGCGGTATGGCGCGAGAGTATGAAAGCGTTGGCCGGAGCGGAGAAAATCGGCACCCGGAGCGTAGGATGTGCCGTGTGAGAAAACACGGAAGCGGTATGGCGCGAGAGTATGAAATCGGTGCCCGTGCGTAGGAAATCGGCACTAAGAAATGGGAAAAGTCAGCGGTCGGGAATGCAGCCCGGGCGTTCAGAAATAGAAAAATGCTGTCGGAAATGGAAAATCGGCGGCCGGAGCGGAGAAAATCGGCACCCGTGCGAGAAGGCGCGGATGCGTAAGCAGTATTTTGCGCAGAAAGGTGAGAAGGGAAGAAAGGTACATATTTTATGAAGAATGCAAATGAATTCCCAAAAGTGGGAAAAGTAATAAACAGCAAAAAATATAAAGATTCATATTATGAGACGAGAGAGATTACCGATTTTAAGGATCTCATAAATAGCTCAGCCAAGCTTTTTTCGGACAGAACGGCATATCTCCAGAAGACAGAGAGAAAGGGACCGTTTGAGCCTATTACATACGGAAGACTGAAAAAGGAGATCGACGAGCTTGGGACGGTTCTTTTGAATCTTGGATTAAAGGGCGCAAAGATAGGCGTAGTCAGTGAGACGAGATATGAGTGGATGGTCGGATATATGGCAGTCGCAAACGGCACAGGCATCATAGTTCCGCTTGACAGAGAGCTTCCGCAAAGCGAGCTTGAAAATCTTTGCAAAAGAGCGGGTCTCTCGGCAATCATACATTCGGCAAGCCTCAGAAAAGCGGCTTGCGAGGTTGCGGAAGCGGTCGAATCCGTAAAGTACCTTATAGATATGGACGGAGTTGTTTGCGGCGCAGATGAATCGGAAAATTCCGGCGCAAAATGCGGTGCGGGCGAAACCGGCGGACAGAAAAAAGCCGCTGAGGCTGGCGAAGGCGAAACCGACGGGCAGAAAAAAGCCGCTGAAGCTGGCGAAGGTGAAACCGACGGGCAGAACGGGGTAGAAAGCCTTGCCTATAAAGAGCTTCTTGAAAAGGGCAGAAAGCTTATCGACTCGGGCGATTTGAGCTTTGTCGATGCCGTTGTCGACCCGGATGAGTTTGGTATTCTGCTGTTCACGTCAGGCACGATGGGTTTTGCGAAAGGTGTAATGCTTTCACATAAGAATTTCATAGCAAATATTACATCCATGTCGAAGCTTGTAAAAGTATATGAAGGCGACATTTCACTTTCGATTCTTCCTTTGCATCACACATATGAATTTACGTGCAATCACATGACTGTTTTATACCAGGGCGGAACTATCGCAGTATGCCAGGGACTCAAATATATCGTAAGCAACCTGGCTGAATGCAAGGCTACTATCATGCTCGGCGTTCCTCTTGTATTTGAGATGATTCACAGAAGGATAAGAAAGACAGCAAGGAAGGCAGGCAGTGAAGAAAAACTTGACAAGGGTCTCAGACTTGCGCGCAGACTCAGAAAATTCGGCATAAGTATGCCTGCCGGAACGTTTGCCTCGGTTCGCGAAGCACTCGGCGGACATATCAGACTCTTTATCAGCGGTGCGGCCGCTTTGGATCCGAATATTATAGAAGAATTCAACCTTATGGGCATAAATATGTTCCAAGGCTATGGCATGACGGAGAATTGTCCTATCATATCAGTGCACAAGGACAGATATCATGATGATTTTTCGTCAGGTCCTGCGATGCCGGGTACAGAGATAAAAATCGTTGATCAGGATGAAGACGGAATAGGCGAGATTATTACAAAGAGCGATTCGGTGATGCTCGGATATTATGAAAATCCTGAAGAAACCGCAAAGGTACTTAGAGAGGGATGGCTTTACACAGGTGATTACGGTTATCTCGACAAGGAAGGCAAGCTTTTTATCACAGGAAGAAAGAAGAATGTAATAGTCACGCGAAACGGCAAGAATGTTTTCCCTGAGGAGATAGAATATTATCTGAACAAGAGTGATTTTGTGAGTGAAGTTGTCGTAAAGGGCGAGGAGCATGAAGGCGAGGATATAGCCATAGTTGCGCATATTTACCCTGATATGGCCGCAGTGAAGGAGGCTGTGGGCGGCGTCGATGACGCCGATGACGTCGGTGATGACGAAATCAACAAGCTCTTCAAAAAGATAATCGACGATACAAATGCTCAGATGTCTGCGTACAAGCACATCAAGCGATTCGAGCTTCGCGACGAGCCGTTTGAAAAGACAAGCACTAGAAAAATCAAACGTGTGTAGGGCGTGTATGGGTGGACTCAAGCAAATACCACACGTCATAAACATGTATTTACACAAATATTCCCCTTTTTATTTGCAATGATTATTGACATGCCAAGCGGACATATAGTATACTGAAACAGAATTTAATAGGTCTTGATAGAGGCGCGGCTGACAAGAGTAAGTTATCTGAGACTTCAGGGGTCGAAAAATACGCATGAGAACATCTCGTGAGGCGGATTTTGGAAGATATACCGAAAGGGGAGGCTGCCGAGGGGATGACTGCCTGCACAGTTGTTTACCCGGGGCGTCGGGAAATACCCGGCGGACTGTCGCATATGCGAAGAGCTGTCATGTACTGTATGCCGAAATTATATTAGGATTTTTGCAGAAGTCGTGAGAGCATCATGACTTCTTTTTTTATTCATTCATTTTATTTTTTATAACTTATTATTACTTTTGAAAAGTTTTTTAGAAAGGAGAGAAGTATGTTTCAAGATACTTTTTGGGCTTTGGTACCGCCGATCGTGGCTATAGCGCTTGCGCTTATTACCAAGGAAGCGTACAGCTCACTCTTTATCGGTGTTGTACTCGGAGCACTTTTTATTGCGGATTTCAATCCTGTAGGCGCTCTCGATTCTGTTGTCAATGACGGTCTTATTTCCGCCATTTCGGGCAATGCGGGTATCTTCTTATTCCTGGTACTGCTCGGTGTTATGGTTGCGCTTGTAAATACCGCAGGCGGAAGCCAGGCTTTCGGACGTTGGGCAAAAGATAATATCAAGACTAAGGCAGGTGCCGCATTTGCTACATTTGTACTCGGAGTGCTTATCTTTATCGACGATTATTTCAATTGTCTGACAGTTGGTTCAGTTATGAGACCTGTTACTGACTCACACAGTCTGTCAAGACCTAAGCTGGCATATTATATCGACGCAACTGCAGCTCCTGTCTGCATGATCGCGCCTATTTCTTCATGGGCAGCAGCAGTTTCAGGCGTAGCAGCGGACCTCGACGCAGGTTATTCCGGTATAGAGCTCTTTATCAGAGCTATTCCGTATAACTTCTACTCACTTCTGACATTTGTATTCATCATAGCACTTATCCTTATGAAGTTTGATTACGGTCCGATGAGAAAGTTCGAACTCAAGGCACAGGAGACAGGCGATCTGAGCAAGCTCGAGGGTTCAGTGGAAGAAGAAGGAAATGAAAACGGCAAGGTTATCGACCTCATACTTCCTGTTATATTATTGATCATTTTCTGTACAGTAGGCATGGTTTATGTAGGCGGTTTCTTCGGTACTGACGCAAGCGGCAGCACTGATTTCGCAGGTGACTTTATCGGCGCATTCGGAAATACAGATTCTTCTGTAGGTCTTCCTTGGGGCTGCATCATAGCTCTTATCCTCACTATTATTTATATGCTCTGCCGCAAGGTTATCACATTCAAGGGCGCTATGGAATGCATCCCTAAGGGATTCAATGCAATGGTTCCGCCTATCCTCATCCTGACTCTTGCTGTCAGCCTGAAGAATATGACGACAAATCTCGGCGCTGCTACATTTGTTCACGATGTAATGGCAGGTGTTGCGGGCAGCCTCGTAAGTCTGCTTCCGGCAGTTATCTTCGTTGTTGCATGCATCCTCGCATTTGCGACAGGTACTTCCTGGGGAACATTTGGTATCCTCATTCCTATTGTTACAGCTATCTTTGATCCGGGCGATCCTCTGCTCATCATCGGTATCTCAGCATGCTGCGCAGGTGCTGTATGCGGCGACCACTGCTCACCAATCTCTGATACTACGATCATGTCATCGGCAGGAGCACAGTGCAACCACGTAGATCACGTATCTACTCAGCTGCCTTATGCAATTACGGTTGCTGCGATCAGTTTTGTTACATTTATCTTTGCAGGATTCATCCGCAATGCTGTTATATGTATCATCATCGGTGCGGTACTTACAGTTGGTACACTTCTCGTAATCAAGAAATTGTTTGTGGGAAAAGAAGAAAAGTCTGCATAATTTCTCTGGATTTCTGAAATCATAAAGATTCCAAAGATTCCAAAGATTTCAAAGATTTTTGAGATTCCCAAGGTTCTTAAAATGAAGATATCATAGTTTGATATCACGGCATGAAAATAAAAACCGGCACAGCTGACAGAGCTGTGTCGGTTTTTTGAATATGTGCATATGATAAAAGCCTGTTTTTTAGCTGCGCGCAGGCGTTGGCTCCGCAGCGTCTCTGTTGTTAATGCCGTACATGTCAACGTAATCCTTATATGTAGAAGAATATGTTTATGCAGCCAAGAATAAGGCCTATTACCGCGCCGATATTTACGATATATGTCAGCTCGTGCTTCATGGTCGCGAGAACGATATCCTCAAGCTCTTTGTTGTCCATGGAGTTGATGGTTTCCTCGGCGATAGAGCCGATATTAAGCGCGTTTACAATGCTTCCGGCTTTCTTTGTAATGAATGTCGTATAAGTTGAGAGTATGATATCCGCGAGATTTATGTCGGCCTCTGAAAGTGTCGTCGAAAGTTCGCCGATTGTCATTGAAAGTATATTGGCAAGTTCGTCTTTTACAATGATTTTAATAATTGTCTCTCCGTTTTTCTCAATATAATTGTCAACCGCCGCCTTGATTTTCGGGCTGAAGCTTTCGATGAGTGAACCGTTGAAAACCTTCCCGAGGAATGAATTTTCCAAATATTCATCCGCTTTCGTAACGACAAGCTTTGCGGCGAGATCTCCGAGATTTACACTCTTTATCCTCTCATATATGTGTGAGCTGATGATAGCCTGGGCCTTTTCGGAAAGATTGTCCATCATGTCACCATTTGCGTATGAAGTGATATATTCCTTGAGTGTACGATTGTCGATGCCGATGATATCAATCTTCTTGCAGATATTATCTCTGACAAGCTCGTTCATCTCAGGCGACGAGAGCTTTGCCGTAATCGCTTCTTCCGTAAGAAGCTTGGAATTTATAACTTCGCCTACAGCCGTCGCTATGCGCGCCTTGCCGCGAGGGATCACGCCCGGCGTAAACGGCACCTGATGGCCTTTGATATAATATGTACGCCGCGGAAAGAAAAGCATCTTGACTGCCAGCCAATTTGTAAAATAACCGATAACCATGCCTATAAGCGGCGGAATAATAAATTTTAATATGTCCATTTTTTCTCCTTTAATAACGCCAAACC
>CAVCIY010000078.1:0-7313 GCA_963602445.1 Lachnospiraceae bacterium
CGTCCCTGAAGTTACATTTTCATGTGGCTTCGGGGATTTTTTGTATGTTGATATTATAAGTACGGCGGCGATTTAAGTTCGTCGATATTTTAAGGAGGATATTAAGGATGAAACAGATTAAGATTTTTGATACGACTTTGCGCGACGGTGAGCAGTCTCCGGGATGCAGCATGAATCTCAAGGAAAAGATTGAGATGGGAAAGCAGCTTGAGAGGCTGAATGTGGACATTATCGAAGCAGGGTTTGCAGCATCTTCTCCGGGAGATTTCAATTCTGTAAAGACTCTTGCCGAGACATTGAAGAATTGCACGGTTACAAGCCTTGCAAGAGCTCTTCCGGCTGATATTGACAAAGCATATGAGGCAGTGAAGGGCGCTGTTTCGCCGAGAATCCATACTTTTATCGCTACATCGCCTATTCATATGGAATACAAACTTTTGATGAAGCCCGAGCAGGTGATTGAAAGCGCGGAATCAATGGTTAAATATGCGAAGAAATATATATCTGATATCGAATTTTCCGCAGAGGACGCCACGAGAAGCGATGTCGATTTTCTGGCGAAGATATTTGACCGCGTCATTAAGGCCGGCGCAACTACGATAAATATCCCTGATACTGTAGGTTATACGACTCCGGATGAATATTTTGATTTTCTTACAGCCATAAGGGAGAAGTGCCCTGCACTGGACAACGTTGATATTTCAGTGCATTGCCACAATGACCTCGGCCTTGCGGTAGCAAATTCACTTGCTGCGATAAAGGCAGGTGCAAATCAGATAGAATGTACCGTAAACGGCATCGGTGAACGTGCCGGAAATGCTTCTCTCGAGGAAGTGGTAATGGCTCTTAAGACCCGTCGTGACCATTATAATTGCGACACGGGAATCAAGACTCAGGAAATAATGAGATCCTCAAAGCTCCTCACAAGAATTACGGGCGTGAAGGTTCAGCCAAATAAAGCAATCGTAGGCGAAAACGCATTTGCGCATGAGGCAGGAATCCATCAGGACGGCGTCCTGAAGAACAAGGCAACTTATGAGATAATGACTCCGGAATCTATCGGCATTACCGAGAAGAATCTCGTTCTCGGTAAGCATTCGGGCAAGCATGCTCTTATGGCGAGAATCAAGGAACTCGGATATGACATTACTGCAGAGGAACTCGAGATTGCATTCATGAAGTTCAAGGAAATCGCGGACAAGAAGAAGGAAGTTTACGACAACGATATCGAGGCTATTCTCACGAAGGAAGCAGTCAAGATTCCGAAGACTTACGAATTCGACAGATTTGCCGTAAACAGCGGAAATACCATTACAAGTACGGCGGTTGTACGCCTTGTGGTAAACGGCAAGCTTGTCGAGGAAATCGGAAGTGGCGACGGTCCTCTCGACGCGACATTCAGCAGCGTTGACAAGATCGTCGGCAAGAAGATGCATCTTGATGATTTCAGAATCACATCAAACACAGACGGCGGCGACGCTCTCGGCGATGCGACTGTTATCATTCGCGATATCGAAACAGGCAAGACGGCACAGGGCAGAGGAATCAGCACAGACGTGATCGAATCAAGCCTGATGGCATATGTGAATGCCGTAAACAAGATGATATATGAAGAAAATCATATCGCAGACGGAAAATAGAAAGGGGAATAATGTTATGGGAATGACGATGACGCAGAAAATTTTGGCCGCACATGCCGGGCTGGAATCAGTAGTTGCCGGGCAGTTTATCGAAGCCAAGCTTGATGCTGTTTTGGCAAATGATATTACGGGACCGGTGGCTATTAAGAATTTGCCTGACATGGGGGCGACAGACGTATTTGATAAAGACAGAGTTTATCTCGTGCCTGACCATTTTACGCCAAACAAGGACATCAAGGCTGCGGAGCAGTGCAAGATGATGAGAGAGTTTGCGAGAGCTCAGGAGCTTACAAATTACTTTGAAGTCGGACGCGTGGGAATCGAGCATGCTCTGCTTCCCGAACAGGGTCTGGTAGTTGCGGGCGATGTAGTAATAGGCGCTGATTCTCACACATGCACTTACGGCGCACTCGGCGCATTCTCGACAGGAATGGGTTCGACGGATATAGCAGCCGGAATGGCTCGCGGCATTTCGTGGTTCAAGGTTCCTTCGGCTATAAAGTTTGAGCTGGTAGGAAAGCCGCAGGGATGGGTGAGCGGAAAGGACATAATCCTTCATATTATCGGAATGATCGGGGTTGAAGGTGCAAGATACAAGTCGATGGAATTTACAGGAGAAGGGCTGAAATATCTGAAGATGTCCGACAGGCTTTCGATGGCAAATATGGCTATCGAGGCGGGCGCAAAGAACGGAATATTTGAAGTAGATGACATTACATTGGAATATCTCAAGGGCAGAGCGAAGCGCGAGCCGCGTATTTTCAAGGCTGACGACGACGCACAGTATGACGAGACATACGTGATCGACCTCTCCGAACTCAAATCAACGGTGGCATTTCCGCATCTGCCGGAAAATACAAGGACTATCGACAACGTCGGCGATATCGTGATCGACCAGGTTGTCATCGGGTCATGCACAAACGGAAATATCGAAGACATCGGCGTAGCTGCCGAGATTTTGACCGGAAGAAAGGTTGCCGACAACGTAAGATGCATCATTATTCCGGGAACTCAAAATGTATACAAAGAAGCGATTAAACGCGGATGGGCAGAAGCATTTATCGATGCGGGCGCGGTATTCTCGATGCCTACATGCGGCCCTTGCCTCGGCGGGCACATGGGAGTCCTTGCCGAAGGCGAAAGAGCTGTGGCGACTACGAACAGAAATTTCGTAGGACGTATGGGTCACGTGAATTCGGAAGTGTACCTTGCGAGCCCGGCAGTTGCGGCAGCTTCGGCAGTAGCGGGAAAAATCGCAGGACCGGATGAGCTGTAGACGTGAAAGAAAACAGAGAACAGAAAAAAAGAACAGACGTAAATAGACGGAAAACAGAAAGGAAGCAGAAAATGGGATTTACATATAAATACGGCGACAATGTCGATACGGACGTTATTATCCCGGCGAGATATCTGAATACATCAGATCCGCAGGAGCTCGCGAAGCATTGTATGGAAGACATCGACACTCAATTTGCGGGCAAGGTTGTGCAGGGCGATTTCATTGTTGCCAACAAGAATTTCGGCTGCGGCTCATCAAGAGAGCATGCCCCGATCGCTATCAAGGCTTCGGGTGTAAAGTGCGTCATCGCGGCGTCATTTGCAAGAATTTTCTTTAGAAATTGCATCAATATAGGTCTTCCTATCATGGAATGCCCGGAGGCGGCGGAAAAAATCGACTCAGGCGATGACATTGATGTGGATTTTGACAGCGGAATCATCAAGAACAACACAAAGGGCGAGACTTATCAGGCGGCTCCGTTCCCTGAATTTCTGAAGAATCTGATAGCTCAGGAAGGCCTCGTAAATTACACAAAGAGTAAACTCACGAAATAGTATTCGTGTCGCTGTTGTCGTGGAAAGCGGCGGCTGTGGGAAAGAACGAAAAATAAAAAATAATAATAGGAGGAAAAGTGAAATGGAATATAAAATTGCGGTTATTAAAGGCGATGGTATCGGTCCGGATGTGGTTGAGCAGGCAATGCTCGCACTCGATAAAGTAGGCGAAATCTACGGACACAAATTCAATTATACGGAAGTGCTGGCAGGCGGATGCGCAATCGATGCGACAGGAGTATGTCTTCCGCAGGAAACAATCGATGTCTGCAAGGCAAGCGACGCAGTGCTTCTCGGCGCTGTAGGCGGCCCTAAGTGGGATTCACAGCCAAGCGACAATCGTCCGGAAAGAGCACTCCTCGGTCTGAGAAAAGAGCTCGGACTCTTCGCGAATATCCGTCCGGCTATGATGTTTGACGAGCTCGCAGACGCAAGCCCGCTCAAGCCGGAAATCATCGATGGTGGATTTGATATGGTAGTGTGCAGAGAGCTTATTGGCGGAATTTATTTCGGCGAAAGAGGTTCAAAGGAAACAGAAATGGGCCCTGCGGCATATGATGTCGAGCAATATAGCGAAGGCGAGGTAAGAAGAATCGCCGAAATGGCATTTGACATGGCTATGAAGAGAAACAAGAAGGTTACAAGTGTCGACAAGGCAAATGTAATGGACAGCTCGCGCCTCTGGAGAAGAGTTGTTACCGAGGTTGCGGAAAAATATCCTGAAGTAGAACTTAATCACTTCTATGTGGACAATGCCGCAATGCAGATCGTAAGAAATCCAAAACAGTTTGATGTCATCCTGACAAGCAATATTTTCGGTGACATTCTCTCAGATGAAGCAAGCCAGGTAACAGGCTCGATCGGCATGCTCCCGTCGGCATCGCTCGCAGAAGGAAGCTTCGGCATGTATGAACCGATTCACGGCAGCGCACCTGACATCGCAGGAAAAGACATTGCAAACCCGATGGCCACAATCCTTTCAGCAGCAATGATGCTCAGATACACATTTAATCTCGGCAAGGAAGCTGACGCAATCGAAGAAGCGGTAAAGAAGGTTCTTGCTGACGGCGTTCGCACAGGCGATATCGCAAAAGCCGGCGAAAAAGTTTACGGCACAAAGGAAACAGGAAAGCTGATCGCAGAGGCTATTAAATAGGAAAATTTGACAGAAAAGCTGCGAGCTGCGGACGCGGCAAAACAGCGAAAGTTCGGACTCAGTAAAAATGGCGAGGTTCGGACTCAGCAAAAATGGCGAGGTTCGGACTCAGTAAAAATGGCGAGATTCGGACACAGTATAAATGGCGAGATTCGGACACAGCAAAACAGCGAAACGCAATCGCAGGAAAACAATGCAAGGCGGAGGAAAATTCCTTCGCCTTGTTTTATACATTTGGTATACTTGATTTTTCAGGCGCCTATTGTTATAGTATGCATGAAAAAGGGTAAAACAAAGTGTGATGTGAGAAAAAAACGAAAACGAAGTACGGAAAAAAACGAGAAAGATAAAGTGTGAGAAAAGTATAAAAAGAAAGTTTGAGAAAAAAGCGAAAACAAAGTACGGGAAAAAACCGAAAGATAAAGTGTAAGAAAATGCAAAGAACAAAGTGCGAGAAAATGCAAAGAACAAAGTGTGACGGATGAGAGGATTGTTATAAATGGCAGAAAATCAGAAGAAGAGATTCAAGAAACTGAATATTGATCCGGATCTGATCGCTAAGAAGGATGAAGGAAAATTTCAGCATCAGACGATAAATGTGGATGAGGATGAAGACAGTCGTGAGGCGCTTGCGAAGATTGCCGAAATCGAGAAGCGCAACGCGCAGATAGAGCGTATAGAGCTTGAGCGCGAGAAGGTTGTGGGCGCCGATGTCACCACCAAGATAGAGGATGGCATAAGGGTAAGATCGTACAAGGTTGCGCAAGGCGCCGACACTATTTTCAATGTCCAGACTCAGGGAGAAATCGAGCGTCAGATAAGCAGAGGCGCGCGTAGTGAAGCCGGTGCGAAGGTCGGTACTGATGCAGAAAGTGATGCGGGTAAAGGCGCCGGTGCGAAGGTCGGTGCTGACGCGGACGGCGAGGAGAACGGATTTCGCGAAGTAAGCGCGGCTGAGGAGGCTGCGAATCTGCGAATAGATCCTGAGGATGTCGCACAGCGGCTCGCCGCGATGGTAAAAGATGACAGAATTATCTGTATCGGTGACAGCATTACTTACGGCTATGAGGTGGATGGCTCGCTTACGTGGATCGGCAGACTGCGCCGCGAGGAGGAGATAAACCTTTTTAATGTCGGACTGAACGGCGATACGACAGCCGGAATGCTCGGCCGCTTCAAGGAGCATGTTCTTGATCTTGAGCCAAAGGCTGTTATGATAATGGGAGGCGGCAACGACATCTTGGGCGGCACTCCGTTGGAATATGTCACAAACAACGTCGTAATGATGGTTCAGATGGCGATGAACAAGGGGATCGTGCCTATTATCGGAATATCTCCGGAGCCTTCGCCAAAGGATGTGCCTAAGGAATGGCATCAAATGATGGATTATGACGAGGTGCGCAGGCAAATGGCCGTTTACAAAGAATGGTTGATTGCATTTGCCGACGCAAACAAGCTGCCGTATATCGATTTCGACACAGCTATGAAAAACCGGCTGCGCAGCGGATATGGACGGTATTTTATGGATGGTGTGCATCCAAACCCGGCAGGGCACAAGCTCCTCGCCGGCATTGCAAAGAAGGAATTTATAAAAATGGGGCTTTTGCCGAAGCCTGAAGAAGACGACAGATTTGCGCTGTGAGGTTCGCCCGGCGGAGCGGACGCCAACTGATATGACGAAAGGGAAAGGACAAAGTGTAATATGCAAGGTGATTATGAGAATAAGATTTCAAGGTTGAAGGAAATCGTTGATAATAGCAAGAAAATTGTATTCTTTGGCGGGGCGGGTGTCTCGACTGAGAGCGGCGTGCCCGATTTTCGTTCTGAAAACGGACTGTGGAATGCAAAGACGCGTTTCAATATGATGCCTGAAGAGATCGTCAGTCATTCATTTTTTATGAAAAGAACCGATGATTTCTTCGAATATTATATGCAGAATTTGATTTTCACGGGTGTTGAGCCGAATGCTACTCATTATGCGCTTGCCGAGCTGGAGAGGCAGGGAAAGCTCAGGGCCGTTGTCACTCAAAATATAGACGGGCTTCATCAGGCTGCCGGAAATACCGAAGTTTACGAGCTTCACGGCACTATTGCGAAGTCTCATTGTATGGATTGCGGCAGAGAATACGATCTTGATTATACGCTTGATAAGAGCCATTGGAAGCCCGGCACGTGGACTCCGCTGTGTGAAAAATGCGGCGGAATCGTCAAGCCGGATGTAGTTCTTTATGAAGAGGCTCTGAATGACGAATGCCTGATGGGTGCGCTTCGCGCGATTTCAGAGGCTGATACATTGATAGTAGGCGGGACATCGCTTGTGGTTTATCCGGCAGCAGGGCTCATCAACTATTTTAAAGGTGATAATTTAGTATTGATAAACAAACAGGAGACGCAATATGACAATCAAGCGGATCTTGTGATTCATGAATCGCTAGGAAGGGTATTTGCGGCTGTTGTTGACGGAATAGAATTTTCGGAAAAGCCGGTAAAGCTCGCGGACAGCAACGTGAGTGCCGCGGATCCGGCAAATGGCGAAGAGTAAGCCGGATGTGCGGCTCTCGCGCAGCGATTGCGAAGAGCAGATAGGGCGCGCGGTGCAAGATGCGAAGAAGGCAGGCTCTGCGGTGGCGCGGTGCGGTGCGGAAGGTGCGATGTAGAAAAAGGCAGGCTCTGCGATGGTGCGG
>CAVCIY010000079.1:0-17296 GCA_963602445.1 Lachnospiraceae bacterium
CATATGCCGGAAAATCGTACATGATAAATCAAAAAGCACATACGCCGGAAAATCGTACATGATAAATCCAAAAGCGCATATGCCGGAAAATCGTACATGATAAATCAAAAAGCACATACGCCGGAAAATCGGACATGATAAATCCAAAAGTGTAAAAATGACAAACAAAAGCATATCCGACTAAGATTCGGTCGGGTTCAGTATATGCGGACGGAGAAAAGATTTATGAAATACAATGAAGAAATTATCGCACAGGCAGTTGACCTTTGCGGAGCAGGCTGCGCAGCAGCCGCTATTACAGATTCTGAAGGCATATATATATATGTAAATAATATTTGGCAAAGCATTACGGGAATATCTTCCGAAGAAATAATCGGCAAGAATATAAGAAGTTTTCCAAATATAGAAGGCTCGTGCGCGGATGCGGCCATAAACACAGCGCACAACCTCGTCAGTATAGTTAGGGTAAAAGGGAAAAAAGGCAGCGAGAAGCGGTCGGAAGCTCTGCTTGTCAGATATCGCCCGCTTCGCGACATTAAGGGCAATGTGACGGGATGTTTTATTTCGCAGCTTTGCTCAGGCAAAGAGGAAGCTCTCGGGATAAACAGGCAGATAGAGCGTTTCTTAGCTGAAAGCGGCGAAAAGGGTGAAAAAAAGAATAAAAAAAATCAGGTAAATCGCGCAAAATATACAGTAGACAGCATAATCGGCGGGAGCAGTCCGATGCAGGAAGTAAAAAGACAGATATATATTGCGGCTGCGACATCCGCATCATGCCTGATAGAAGGCGAGACCGGTACCGGCAAGGAACTTGTCGCGCATGCGATTCACAATGCGGGCTCAAGAAAGGAAGAACCTTTTGTAAGGGTAAATTGTTCGGCAATACCGGAAAATCTGATGGAGTCAGAATTCTTCGGATATGAGGAAGGAAGCTTTACCGGAAGCGCAAAGGGCGGGAAAATAGGAAAGTTTGAGAGTGCAAATCACGGTACTATGTTTTTGGATGAAATAAATGCCATGGATCTTACGATGCAGCCGAAGCTTCTCAGAGCATTGCAGGAAAAAGAAATAGAAAGAGTCGGTGGAACGGTAAGCATACCTGTTGATGTAAGGATATTATCCGCATCCAACCATCCGCTTGAAGAACTCATCGAAAACGGAAAATTCAGACGTGATTTATTTTACAGACTGAATATTATAACTATAAATATTCCGCCTTTAAGGGAACGCAAGGATGATATACCATTACTCACGGAGTCATTTATTGAAATTTTCAGAAATTCTGACAGGGGAAATGCTATCGGTATCACTGAAAGAGCAATGGAATATTTGATGGAATATTCATGGCCCGGAAATGTCAGAGAGCTTCAAAATACGATCGAAAGAGCAATGGCATCCACTATGTCGGAAATCCTTGATATAAATCATTTCCAAAAGCTTGAGAACCGCAGCAAAAGTACATCTTATACCGGACGCGGCAGCCATGCCGATTATACCGGTCGTACTGATTATGCAAATCACACCTTGGCAAACAGAGCGGAAGAAGAAAATTCTATAAATTCCGCGAATTCTGTAAATTCCGCAAATTCCGTTGAAATTCAAAGACAAAGCAGTTTGATCGAAAAGAGAGGTGCCAAAGCATTGAGCGATATGGAAGAGGAAAATGAGAAAGCCGCTATCATTGATGCGCTTCGCAAATCCAATTTAAACAAATCAAAAACCGCACAGCTGCTGAATATATCGAGAACACTCTTATATAAAAAACTTGATAAATATGGTATAGATTGTTAACGAAGTGACATCAAAATAAGGCGCAGATTTGTAAAGATTCACGAACATAGCTTCGTGAATACAGATAGATTATTAAAAGTTAATTGAGTGTGAAAATTTTGTGGACAAAAATTACAATTTTGACGTTGCAAAAAATACAAAAAACACAAAACACACTTAACAATTTTTACAATTTCAATCAAATCGGCGACAAATGACGGCAAATCAGTCACGAATAAAAAATTAAATTCGCAGGAAGTGAGAAATAAAATGTGAAATGAAAAATGAAATAAAAAATTTTTTAACAAAGTCCCTTCCTTTAGATAGCGTTGAAATTTCAACGAAACAATGATGCCAAAATATTGTGCGTCGGGAAAAAATCAAAAAATAATATTGTTTTTTTGTCGAAAAAAATCAAGTTGGCACGAAAATTGCACTATATATATGTGGAACGAAAAACTTTATCAGAAAGTGATTTAAAATTGCAGATACGTTCCTATGTTTTATAAGCATATCTAATAAGTCGTAATTTAATCAGTGCAACAGCTGCCTGATTTAAATTAATATAAACATGATGCCGGGGGGCATGAGCTGCAAATCATGACTTACCAAGATAAAGCATCAGATTTAGTAAACAAACCAATATCAAATTATTAAGGAGGTGGCTTGTTTGAATATTTTAACTCCATTTGAGTATTTCTCTCCAACAACAATGGACGAAGCACTCGAACTTTTAGCTACTAAGGAAAACGCAAAGGTTTTGGCTGGTGGTACAGACTTAATGATCCAGCTCAAAGAAAAGATGGTACATCCATCAAACGTTATTGACATCACTCGTGTTCCTGAATTAAAGGAATTCAAGGTAGAAGACGGCAAGGGTGCTGTACTTGGTGCTTGCACAACTGACGCTTTCTGTGAACATTCAGCTGAATTAAAGGCTAAGTTCCCTGCATTCGCATATGCTTCAGGCGAAATCGGCGGCCCACAGGTTAGAGAAATGGGTACTATCGGTGGTAACCTTTCTAACTCAGGTCCTTCAGCAGAAACTCCAGCTTCTCTTATTTGCTATAGAGCTCAGCTCGTACTCGCAAAGAAGGGCGCTGAAAGAACAATTCCTGTAGAAGACTTCATCACAGGTAACAGAAGAAATGCTCTTGAAGAAGGCGAAATCATCAAGACTATCATTCTTCCTGAACCTGCAAAGAATACTTACGTTAAGTACAACTACGTTGGTATGAGAAGTTCTATGGAAATCGATATCGCAAATATGTGCATCAGACTCGACGTTGAAGACGGCATCATCAAGGATGCTATGTGCGTAATGGGTTCTGTTGCAATTAAGCCTCTTATCTCTGTAGAAGTTCCTAAGGTACTCATCGGCACTAAGGTTGGTGACGAAGAAGTTATCCTCAAGGCAGGCGAAGCTGCTCAGTCTGAAGTTCATCCGATCACAGACGTAAGAGCATCTGCTACATACAGAGTAGACGTTATCGGCGCTTTAGCAAGAAAGACTTTAAGAGAGCTTGCTGAAGAAATCAACGGTTAATAAGGGGGGTGCAATATCATGATTAAAAAGCAGCTTGTTACATTACACATTAACGGCGAAGATATGGAATTAAAGATTGCTCCTACTGATATCCTCGCTGATGTTCTCAGAAAAGAAGCAGGCCTCACAGGTACAAAGAAGGGCTGCGGTCAGGGCGACTGCGGTGCTTGTACAGTAATTATCGATGGCAATGCAGTATTATCATGTCTGACTCTGGCTATTTCTTGCCACGACAGACAGATCACAACAATTGAAGGTATCGCTGATCACAAGACTGGCGAAATGAATCCTCTCCAGAAGTCATTCCTCAACCACGGTGCTGTACAGTGTGGTTTCTGTACTCCTGGTATGGTTATGTCTTCTTACTCTTTATTAACAAAGAATCCACATCCAACTAGAGCTGAGATCAGAAGAACACTCTCAGGTAACCTCTGCAGATGCACAGGATACCTTCTCATTTTCGAAGCTATAGAAGCATGTGCAGCAGAAGGTGGGGTGAACAGATAATGTCAATGAATAAAATGTTCGAAGTATCTAATAGATATCATGATTATAAAGATTATACCAGAGAATATACTGAAGTAGGCAGATCAATCCCTCGTCTTGATGGTCCGATGAAGGTTACAGGTAAGTTACAGTACACAGACGACATCAAGCTTCCTAGAACTTGCTACGCTAAGATCCTCAGATCTCCTCATGCTCACGCAAATATCAAGAATATTGATTTCAGCAAGGCACTTGAATTAGACGGCGTACTCGACGTTCTCACAGGTAAGGATTTCCCTATCGATTACGGTATCGTTGCTCACTCAGCAAACGAAGAAGTACTCGCAAGAACTAAGGTTCGTATGTGGGGTGAACCTGTTGCAGCTGTTTGCGCAACAACAGAAGAAATCGCTGAAAAGGCTCTCGAACTCATCGATGTAGAATATGAATTACTCCCTGTAGTAGTAGACGCAAGAAAGTCAGAAGCTTTCGCTGCAGAGACAGGCGTTCTTATTCACGAAGATAAGCCGGGCAACATCGCTCACCAGGGTAAGCAGGCTTATGGTGATGTTGATGCGATCCTCGCTGATTCAGCATATGTAGTAGAAAATGAATTCTATTCATGCCAGTATCACCAGTCATTCATCGAACCACAGTCTGCAATTGCTGACTTCGATGTTCATAAGAATAAGCTCCACCTCTACGCTACTTGCCAGGTTCCACACTATACACACCAGCAGTTAGCTAAGGTTCTCCAGATGCCTATGAAGGACATCAGAATCACAGTTCCACTCCTCGGTGGTGGTTTCGGTGGTAAGGGTGTTGCTACTACAGCTGACTTCATTACTTCTAAGTTCTCTTCAAGAATCGGTCGTCCTGTAAAGTGCACTTATGAAAGATCAGAAGTATTTGCTCAGAACCAGGGTCACCACCCTTGCTTCATGAAGTTCAGAATGGGCTTCGATAAGGATGGTCATATCACAGCAGTTGACTTTGATAACCTCATGGTAGCAGGCGCATACATGTCTTGGGGTGTTGTAGTATTATTCTACACAGCTTCAATGACACACGTTCCTTACGTAACTCCTGCAGCTAAGTTCAACGGCAAGCTCGTTTATACAAATACAAACACTTGCGGTGCTCACAGAGGTCTCGGTGGTGCACAGCCTAGATTCGGAATGGAAATCATGATGGATATGGCTGCTGAACACTTCGGCATGACTCCGTTACAGATCAGACTCCTCAACGCAGTTGAATCAGGTCATACTTGCCGTTCAATGATGTACATTCCACACACTGAATACAAGAAGACTCTCCAGACTGCTGCAAATAACTGCGACTTCGAAAACAAGTATGGTCACATGCCATTTGGCGAAGGCTATGGTATCTCAGGCGGTTACTACATTTCAGGTACTTCTTATACTCTGTATCTGTCATACAAGCCACATACTGTAGCAAATGTTAAGATAGAAGGCGAAAACAACGTAGTACTCTTCTGCGGCGCTACTGACATCGGTCAGGGTGTAGATATGGTAATGGCTCAGATGGCTGCCGAAACTCTCGGTATCAGATCTGAGGACGTTAAGGTTGTTTCAAGAGATACAATGCTCGCTACATTCGACCTTGGTACATTCGCATCACGTGTAACTTATGCTACAGGTTGGGCTATCAGAAGAGCATGTGAAGCTGCTAATGCTCTCCTCTTCCCTGTTGCTGCTGCTCTCATGGGCTGCCGTGGTCAGGAAGTTGGCGTTAAGGATTATCAGTTCTACTCAATCTACGAAAAGAAGAGAAAGAATGTTGACTGGATAGAAGTAGTTGAACAGTACATTTCATCTAACGGTCCTCTTATCACTGCAGGTCAGTTCACACCTCCTAGAAGAAAGGGTATCCAGCAGGGTGGTAACATCGGTCACTCACCTACATTCGGTTTCACAACTCAGATCGCACACGTTAAGGTTGACCTCTACACTGGTCTCGTTCACGTACTCGACATTACAGAAGCAGGCGACCTTGGTCAGCCTATCAACCCTATGTCTTGCGAAGGTCAGGTTCATGGTTCTATCCAGATGGGTCTCGGCCATGCATTACTCGAAGAAATGAGATATGGTGAAGACGGCAGATTGCTCAACCCTTCATTCCACGATTACAAGCTCTGCGGTACTATCGATATGCCGGAAGTATGGGCTACAATCGTAGAATCATATGACCCTTCAGCTCCTTATGGCGCTAAGGAATCAGGCGAAGGTCCTGTACAGCCTACACCTCCTGCAATCTTCAATGCTGTTTACGATGCTATCGGTTTCAGAGCAACAGAACAGCCTTTGACTCAGGAAAAGGTACTCAACTACCTCAAGTCTGTAGGCAAGAATCTCTAATTTTAAAATATCATTGGCAGATTAAAAATATAGAGAAAAGAATGCTGACGCTGCAGTCAGCATCCGAGAAGGCACCGGCATAAGCCGGTGCCTTTTTTAGGCGTGTATCTTGTATTATGAAGCACTCCAATCTATGATAAACTGTTAACAATTCTTGACTATAGGTATGATTAGGTATAAAATTAGTGTGTTCGTGTATAGGCAAAATGATTGGAGGATATCAACTATTATGAGTAATCCATATAAAACTCGTGAAGGCGGGGCGACAGTTACTATATTTGTACCGTACGACTGCCAGAACAACTGCCCGTTTTGTATAAATAAAGAAGAATATGATGACATGACAGGCTTCAGCCTTGAAAAAATTATAGAAAGCATTCATACTATGGATGCTATTACGCCATATTGTGATTTTGTATTTACAGGCGGAGAACCATTTTCAAATCTTGACTCTCTTCAGAAGATGATGGATCAGATTCCTGCTACACATAAGATCTTTATAAATACTACATTCCCTGTATTTGCTGACAGAACAGAGCAGGACATGATTGATTTTTGCGAAAAAAATAAAGACAAGATCACATGCATAAATATTTCAAGACATCTTGTAAAATATGTTGAGGAATCACCTGACGAACTCCTTGGCAGGATTCCTGTAAATACAAGAGTAAATTGCGTTCTTTACAAGGATTATCCTACAGAAGAACTCTTTGATTATATGGAGCGTTTCAGAAAGTACAATATTCCTATCCAGTTCAGATTTGATTATACAGATACTACACCTGAAAATCTCTATGAAGAAGAGCATGACAAGATCCTCCAGGATCTCAAGAAGATTTTCAAGTATACAGGTCTTGACGGATGCCGTATGAGATGCGGATATCATTTCGAACATGAAGGCCTTGAGATGACATATCACAAGACATTGCCTTACAGCACAATTGTCGAGACAGACGAAAATGGCATTACATATGACATTTTGTATGATATTCTCATCAAGCAAAATGGCGATATTCACGGTGATTGGGACGGAAAAATTCTCGATGTGGAAAAGTACAAAAATGTTACTTTCGAACCGTATGACCTCAAGTGGCTTGAAGTCGTAGAATAGTTGCAAGCCTATCTTTAGACGGCGGGCAGCAAAATATTATAAGAAAATGATAAGACAGTCCGAAAAATAAGCCGAAAATTTTTTGTGGCATATACCACTATATCGCCCGGAGATGTTATTTGGTTTAATTTGAGTAGGACTGTTTTTGATTGCAAAAATATAATATGTTATGTTCGAATTTTAATACAATCAACAAAATAAATGCTTGCTATATCGTATAAAATGCTTTAGAATATCAATGGAACATGGGTATATTTTTAACAATCTGTTAGTTACCGTTTTATCGGGCATTATCGGGCAAAATATTTTCATCAAGTTCCTTTCTTTTGATGAATTTTTACATTATATATATCTGGAATGTTTTTTATTTATAAGCAAAATATGTGCAGCGGAGGATTTAAAATTAAATGGCAGATTATACAAGAGAATGGAAATATAGAGCATGGCATCCTGTAGAAAAGAAGATGTACTCGCCGGAAGATCTTGAAGAACCGGATACAGGCGAGGACGATCCGAAGACTATTTACGGTCAGCTTATAGACGGCGAGCTGAAGATATATGACATCAAGTCAAATCCGCCTGTGGAGCTTGTTGCCATGCAGTCTACGAACTGGTATGACAACAAGCAATATGAAGTATTTGAAGGCGACATAGTGGAAATCGATAATGATGTTTATCAGGTTATCTGGGACGAGGAGATGTCAGGATATATTCTTCTGAATATCGAAAATGACGATGCCTCACCGGGCGGTGATTATCTCGGCGATTCCATGAAGCTTTTGGGAAATGTATTCGAAAACGGCGATGCGGATCCTGATGAGAGAAGACGTTCCATCAAGTTCAGAGCATGGGATCCAGACTCAAATATTATGTATTATCCGGAAGATATTAAGGACCCTCAGACTGATATGACGATGTCGCTTTATGCATATCTTTCGTTTGGAGCTTTATATATATACGATCTTAAAAACGATCCTCCTATGGAGCTTATTCCTATGCAATTTACGGGATGGAAGGATTGCATGGGAAAGGAAATTTTTGAAGGTGACCTTTTTGTGATCGGTGATCATGAGGAAGTTATTCAGGTTGTGTGGAGTGATGAAGTGGGACAGTTCGTTTTCCTTACTTCAGACGGTACGCTTATGCCGGGCAACTCAACGACAGCAGAGCAGCTTACTGTCATCGGAAACCAATATGAAAATCCTGAATCGGTTCCGCAGCTTTAATGGCAAAATGCTTCAGCCCAAAAACTGATCTTTAGATTATGGGACGAATGGCATCAGATATAAAAGTTATTCCCGGAAAGCCACCGACTCGCAGGCGGTGGATATTTCACAAAAAGAAAGAGAGGAAGAAATGGTTGAATATAAGTACGATCCTATAGATATATATGATGAAGCTACAGTGAAGCTCTTTGACGGCATGTATGTAGACTTTTATCTCGAGGATGATATGTTTGAGGTAGAAGGAAAATTCTTCACTATTGAAGATGACGACCACCTTTATATTGAAGTACATGATGCAGTTATGCATATCCTTGAGATGGCAGGCAAGGAGCTTAGAGTCGATCAGGTTGGCGAGCTTTTCATAGCTACACGTCCGGATGACCACCGCTTCAATATGGCAATAAACAGAGTTTATTATCAGCTTGAGGATCCTACAGCTGAAGATCTCCTCCTTTATCACGAAAGGGATGGCATCTGGGAATTTTTCCTCAAGCTTACAGACGTTATGATCAAATATGACAGCAAGAAGAATAAGTGGATTCTCACAAAGAACAAGATAAACATGTATTACATTGGCGATATTCTCGAGTATGACACGCTTGAAGAGCTTTTCGCAGAAAATCCTGATGACTTAAAGGGTACATGGCAGGCTGTAGTTTATGAAGCTTATGAGGAGGAATCTGATTATACTTCAGACTTCGCAATTCTTTTCAGGTAGGAGGTATATGAATGGGCAATATAGTCAAGGAAAGTGGTACTATTGATTTCGAACCTGTAAGACATAAGAAAGGATGCGGTCTGTGCCCTTCCGGATGCAGAACTGTATGTCAGAGACAAAAGACTGTCGATATGGACATTGAAGAGGGCGAAATGAATGATTTTAAGCTTACTGAGATCACTTATGATTACGGTTCATTCAGAAAACCAAAGAAGAAGGATTAACAATTTTCAGAAAGAGGGAAAATTCTATGGAATTTAACGGTGTAAAAGCCAAAATCGCATTTAAGGCATTTGCGGTTGACAGTATTCCGTGCAATATTAAGGGACAGTATATCGCATTTGACGAAGATGGAAATTTGATTTCAGATCCGCTCAAGACACCGTGGCCGATGCCATGGATTGAAGAAGAAGCCGCAAAATATGCTTCGGGAGAATATGAGCTTCCTGACGATTCAAAGCTTAAGATTTGCAACCCCGAAGAACCGGATCAGTTTGTGGCGGTCTATATCGAAAAAGAATAAGCTTTAAGCTCCGCTTCGACGGAGCTTTTTTATAAGCAAATACAATTTTAAACATAGTGTAGATATAATTCGCACTCGCATTATTATGCAAATATAACATATTTAAGCATAATATTTATAAACAAATAATTGACAAAATCCATAAACTGAAGTATAATTTTGATGTACTGAAAGGATAATCTAAATGCAGGCAGATTTAGGAAAATGATTTAACATTTTAAATTGCTGTATGACAGCGGCATGCAGCATGTGTCGCATTTGCCTGCGGGATTATTTTCTGTGAGTTATACTTGAATATCGCATTTGCAAGGGTAAAGAGACTTGCAAATTGTAAGAAATTATACGGGAGGTCAGTTTATGAAATTTATAAACGAAAACAGAAAAGTGATTATCTCGTCTGAGGGGAAGGAATGGAAATTCAAGGCCTTAGACGGAAGCGTAATCAGCAGCCCGGAAGGTGCAGATGCTGATCTTACGCAAGCTTTAAGTGACGTTGCGAAGGCACAGGAGCTTATTTCAGGAAAAAATGAAGCCGAAGTTACGGTTGGCGGAAAGTCATACAAGCTCGATATAGAAAGAGTGCTCGATCTTAGAGTCGGTGATGTCCTGGAGGAAACCGCCAAGCTTTATCCGGATAAGGAGGCACTTATCTCATTTGACGGCACAAGAAGGATAGACTACAAGACATTTGAGGCTGATTCCAAAGCATTCGCAAAATACCTTCTCAGCATCGGCATTAAGAAGGGAGATCATGTAGGTCTGTGGATGGCAAATGGCATCGAGTCTATGACTGCATGCTATGCAATCAGCAAGATCGGTGCAGTTGTGATCGCTTTCACACCTTATGAAAAGCAGGATCGTATGGAGGAACTTGTCAGAAGATCTCAGGTTTCTACATTTATTCTTTACAGAGGTGCAAAGGTTCACGAAAACATAGAGATGCTCGCAGATGATATGTATCCGGAAATCAAGGAGCAGAAGTATGGTGAGCTTTCTATAGAGAAGGCACCTCTTATTAAAAGAGTTATTCTTGTAGGTGCTACTGACGAATTTGCTTATCCTGGTGTATATGACTTCAAGACCGCGATGGAAGAGGGCCGTGCGATGGATGACGCACAGTTTGACGCTGCCAAGGCAGAAGTGAATATACACGATCTGGCATATGTCATATATACTTCAGGAAGCACAGGATTCCCTAAGGGAGTTATGCTTTCGCATCTCAATATTGTAGAAAATTCTCATACACTTGTAGACAGAATGGGCCTTACGGAAGATGACAAGATGTGCATGCAGATCCAGCTCTTCCATACATTCGGTTCTGTAGTATCCGGTCTTACCTCGATCATGAGGGGTATTCCTATCGTACTTACGAGCAGATTTAAGCCTGCAGAATCACTCAGGATGATCGAAAGAGAAAGATGCACAACCGTATGCGGCGTGCCTACGATGTTTATCGGTTTCATCGAAGCACTCAAGAAGGAACCGGACGCATATGAGATTTCATGCATGAGCAAGGGTATCGTGGCAGGTGCTCCTTGTCCTGAAAAGATGGTCAAAGAAATCGAAGGCATCATGAAGATGGAAAATGTAATTGTATGCTACGGTCTTACTGAGACATCTCCGTGCATTACATCCACAAACAGAGATGACTCCCCTGAAATCAAGGGAACTACCGTAGGTACTCTGAATCCGGGTCTCGAGCTCAAGTTTATAGATCCTGAGACACTCGAGGAGGTTCCGGACGGTACACTCGGCGAAATTTGCACAAAAGGATACAACATTATGCTCGGATACCTCGGCGAGCCGGAAAAGACAGCTGCTACATTTACCCCTGACGGCTGGCTCCGCACAGGAGACCAGGGATATATGGATGAGAACGGTTATCTTAGACTCGGTGACCGACTCAAGGATATAATCATCAGAAGCGGCGAAAATATCAGCCCGGGCGAAGTAGAAAAAGTTTTGACATCACATCCTGATGTAGAAGATGCATATGCAATCGGCGTCAAGGACTACAAATACGGTGAGATAGTAGGTACATTCGTAAAGCTTAGAGAGGGCTCGAAGCTTACAGCTCCTGAACTCAGAGCATTCTGCGTAGGAAAGACACCTACACTGTCGATACCGTCGTATTACTGGTTTGTTGATGAATTCCCTCTCCTCAGCAACGGCAAGGTATCTAAGCCTGAGCTCAGAAAGATTGCGGAAGCCACAAAAGATACAAAAGAAAAAGTTGAAGCTCCCAAGAAAAAGTAATCGAATGATATAGAAAGGTGGGTGTGTAAGATGTTCGACATTAATGAAGAGTTAACTTATTTGGTTTACGTAATGCAAAAGCGAATGCGTCGCCACATGTCCGCTGCACTTGACAAGGACGATATTACTCTCGAACAATATGTTGTACTTTATAATCTTATTGAAGAAGACGGTATAAATCAAAAGAGCCTGTCAAAGAGAGTTGACAAGGATCAGGCTACACTTGCAAGAATCCTTGACATCCTCGAAAGCAGAAATCTTGTCG
Source organism: Lachnospiraceae bacterium (assembly GCA_963602445.1). Classification (GTDB taxonomy): domain Bacteria; phylum Bacillota; class Clostridia; order Peptostreptococcales; family Anaerovoracaceae; genus Alangreenwoodia. Next base: position 12,280 of record CAVCIY010000079.1, read on the forward strand.
AAAGACGTACCACAGAAAAAGACAGAAGATCATTCCTCGTCTTTATCACTGAAGAAGGAAAGTCTATGGTAAAGGTGATCGCAAGAAGGCTCGGCAAAGTTCATGATGAAATCATTGCAGGAATTCCGTCTGACAAAGTAAATTTGTTTATCGAGATGATTAAGTTAATGAACAAGAATCTTGCAGATACGGATTCTTTATAGTTCGGAAGCTATTTCGACAGCGATAGAATTGTCTATGTCATTTGATTATCTATAGAATTTTAATTTGATTTAGATATAAATCAAGAAATCCCCAAGGCGTACGTACCCGTCTGCAGAAGATCGAGGCATGTATTCTTTGGGGATTTATATTTTTGACAGCGGTCGGATCTACGGATATGAATTTCGTCATACAGTGCCGAGCAAATCTGAGTATATGGGTTGCGTCATACAGTGCCGAGCAAATCTGAGTATAAGAGTTGCGTCATATAGTGTCCGGCGGATTCGGACAAGAAAGTAATGTGTTCAAAATATGAAAATTTGACAGAAAATGGCTGTTTTGAGTCTTTTATACGTTTTTGTAATTGTATTCACATGCGGGAAAATGATATAATGTTTTGTTGATTTGAGCATCTTTATGCGTTAAGTCATATGAGAAGCCGTGAAGTCGATCGCGATTGCGTTTCTCAAAACGATTCTGTGGAAGAATCGGTTTTTTATTTGAGGAAGGATTTATATAAAATGCAAATTTTAAAGAGGATGATATTTTCTATCGGCAGGAGAATCGGGAGTCATGCATCAGAAATGCGGAAGCGTATTTTCGGCCACTACGGATATTTTGCCCTGGCAGTCCTTATTACTGTCATATTTAAAAATATAATGTTTTACATATTTATGGATGTAAGCAATTATTTCATACCTGTGCTTGCAGTGACATGTATCTTTATATTTATTCTCTTCAGTGCATTTAAAAACAAATGGATACCGGCAGCCATCTATATGGCGTGGTCTTTATTTATGTTTGGGGACGTGTTGTATCACAAATATTTCAATGCATCGCTTTCCATAAAGCTGCTAAATTCGGTAAAGCTGCTGGCCGATGTGACTTCTTCTATTGAGGGCGTGATCAAACCGCAATACTTTCTTGTATTTATTGATAATATCGCAATCTTTGCAATGCTTATATATTCTGCAAGAAAGCAAAAAAAATGCGGTGAAAAGAAAATTTTTCATGAGAAAAAATATACGAAAGCCTATGATTATAGAAAAATGGCAAACGTATTTATTTCGGTGATGCTGATTGGATATATTGTTATCAATCCTTTTTGCACCGACGCAATGTCATCGATTTCCACTCAGGAAGAGCTGTCCAGTCATATAAGAGATCTTTTCGGGACAAATGAAATCAGTTCGGAAACCGAGTATTATCTTTCTACGGGCAGTTATGAAAAATCGCTTGTAAAGGCGGGTGTCGCATCGGCTGAAGATTATGCGGACACGGATATCGACTTTGAGGATGTTGATACCGAAGATACAGATGACGGCAAAGACGCTGACAAGGATAAAGACAAGGACGAAGATAAGTCTAAGGACGAAGATAAGGCCGAGGACAGCGAAGAAAAAGATAAAGACAAGGACGCAGATGCTGCAAAAGACGCAGATGTAAAAGACACAGACGACGAAAAAGACGCAGATGACGACAAGAAGGCAGATAGCGAAAGCACGGATGACGCAAAAGATGAGGACAGCGAAGATGCGAATATTGCAAAAGACTCCGACTCAAATGATTCTTCATTGTCAGATGAGACGATAAAGAGTCTCTTTGGCGCGGGCGAGGGACGAAATCTCATTGTTATCCAGCTTGAGGCATTTCAAAATTTCGCAATAAATATGGAGTACAATGGGCAGGAGCTGACACCGTTTCTGAATGATCTGATAGGCGGGGACGACACGCTTTATTTTGACCACTATTATTATCAAATAGGAAGCGGAAATACATCGGACGCTGAGTTCGCAACGCTGAATTCACTCTTTGGCACGCTTGAAAGCTATACATACACATTGTACAACCACAATTATTACAACGGCCTGCCGTCTATTCTTGATAATCTCGGTTATGATACTGCGGTTATGCATGCCTACGACAGAACCTTCTGGAATCGAATGAATATGTATCCTTCGCTCGGATTTAAGCATTACTTTGACGATGATTATTATGAAGAGGATTCGGATTATAAGGGATGGAATGTCGTTTCCGTAAATGATGTAAATTTCTTTTCACAGTCTGTAGAAGCGATGAAGACGTTAGATGAGCCGTTTAGTACATTTATGATCACACTTTCGGGTCATCATCCGTTCAGTCAGAAGTCTTCAAATTGCAAGATAAAGCTTTCGAAGCCGGAGAAGGGGACTATAGTAGGAGATTATTTCAATACAGTAAGATATGTCGATCATGCTCTCGAGACGTTGTTTGACGAGTTGAAGGAAGCAGGTCTGTACGAAAATAGCGTGATTTGCCTTTACGGAGATCATTACGGACTGTCGTGCACCGATTCCGACATAAAGAAAATGATGTCGAATCTTCTTGGCGAAGATTACGGATATAAGTGGCATTTCAACATTCCGCTCATTATAAACATTCCGGGCAGCGGAGTTAGTGAAACTATAAGTACTGCGGGAGGACAGCTTGATTTTCTGCCGACAATCTCGTACATTATGGGCATAAAAAGACTGGATACACTCTATCTTGGTCAAAATCTCATAACAGCTGAAGAAGGATTTGTTCCTATACAGCAATTTTTGTCAAAGGGCTCCTTCATAAATGACGACGTCGTATTTTTCTTCTCCGAATCAGGAGTCTATTCAACCAGCCTGGCATGGGATGTAAAGACAGGAAAGCAGACTTCAATCGACGGATATAAGGATCTTGTGCAAGCCTCAGAGACGGAGTCGGATTTGTCACAATTCTACTTGGAAAATGATGCTATTGACGCTTATGTAAACGATGGTGCCACGATAGAAGATATTTTGAATGATGCTGATTCTAAAGAAGAAGAGAGCATGCCTTCAGTGATATCAAGACCGATAGACCTTGACACATATGAGGTTATTTCTCATAGGGAAAGAGATTATCAAAATGATGCCATGTCATCAGTAAGAAAAAGTTATGAAAATGGCGTGAGATGTATGGAAATAGCAGCCGCACCCGACGATATCTATGACAGCGTCATAGACAGCCGGGTAATGGACGAATCCGGATATATTTATAATTCAAAGACTTTGATGAAATATTCAGATGTGGCAGCGATCCTAAACGAATATGACGATTTATCCATTATAGTGAGAATGGTAAATGATAAGAATGAATCATTTGAGCTGTCAAAGAAAAATGACTATAAAGAGCTAAAGGTTTTATATGAGGACTTTTCTGATTGTATGGAAGAGCACGATGCAGACATGTCAAGATGCATAATCAAGACTGACAATACGGACATGTATCTTGCCGCAGTCAAGGCAGGAAGTGAAAAAAACGTGCTTTGCTCATATGAGATTGACGATTATTCTGAGAGCGAATGGAAGGATTTCTTTATGGCATCTAAGCCATGGGCATTATTCCTGAGCTCGGACATAACAGAAAGCGAATACAGCCTCGTAGAGGATGGCGATTGTCCTATATATATCGTTTCGTGGGATGTATGGGAAAAGACCGAGAGTGAATCCGAAAAAGAAGCGATGGATATGACCGGTGCTCTCGGAAGAGTTGTCAATTATGTGCAGGCAGGCGATGCAGAATATGTAATTAATGCAGGAGATACAGGAAACGATGAAAGTGCAAGCGGCTCCGAAAGTGCAAGCGACTCCGAAAGTGCAAGCGATTCCGAAAGCGCAAGCGGCAAAGAGGCTGATAAGACCGAATCGATAATTGCAGCGGCAAGCAACGGGAAGAATCCGGCAATGGCACTCGCGATCGTCGATGTTGCGGCTGCGTTCGCTGCTTTCCTGACAATTGCCGGAAGATATGCTTCACGCAAGATAAGAAATGAATGTCGTTTGAAAAAATCATTGAAATGATTTATTATATTTACTGTTAGCCATATACCGATTTGCCGTTAGCTGTATCTCGGCTTATGTCGGGCGGCAAAATGTTTCGTATTCTAAAGTGAAAGACTTATAGAAAATATAATAGACATCAATTATCAATATAAAAGAATCAGAATATTTGCGCAGATTAGAGAGTTTTGTATGAAAATAGCAGCTATTGCAGATCTTCATCTGGCGTTTGCGGCAAACAAGCCTATGGACGTATTTGGAGAAAACTGGAAGGATCATCACAAAAAAATAAAGGAAAGCTGGATTGATGCTATCGGAGAGGATGATATTGTAATTATCGCGGGTGATGTGTCGTGGGGACTTAAAGAAAATGAGATAAGCCAGGACTTCCAATGGATTCACGAGCTTCCCGGAAAGAAGCTTATATTCAAGGGAAATCACGATTTGTGGTGGACTACACCGTCGAAAATGAACAAGCGCTTTGAAGACATACTCTTTATGCACAATACCTTCTATCCGGCAGGCAAGACTGCTATTTGCGGCACAAGAGGATGGACGCTTCCTACGCAGAATTCAGAGTGGACTGAGCATGATGAAAAAATATACAGACGCGAACAGGGAAGACTCAGATTGTCACTTCAGGCGGCTCGCTCCAACGGATTTGAAGATATAATCTGCGCGATGCATTATCCTCCGGTGGAAAAAAATTGCAAACCAAACAAGTTTACCGAAATTCTGGAAGAATTCGGCGTATCATTATGTATATATGGACATCTTCACGGAAAAGTAGCCCATCAGTCGGCTTTTGAGGGTATGTTCGGCGGTGTGAGATACATGCTTCTGTCAGCTGATTATGTGGACTTTAAACCTGTCATTTTAAGGGAAGATGTATGCGACGATGCCTGCGACGGTGCCGGAGATGATTGCGACGATGCCGGAGATGCCCGCAATGGTGCCGGTGATGATTGCGACGGTGCCGGCGATGC
>CAVCIY010000080.1:0-8116 GCA_963602445.1 Lachnospiraceae bacterium
GTCAGAGGATACAGCAGCCGGTCTGTGACCCGGCTGCTGTATCCTCTGACAGCGCAGAGTCACCTGTCTTTGAGCTGCCTGCACCGCATCCTCCGAGCATGAGTGCTGCAGTCATTGCAAGAACCAGCAGAATGCTCACGATTCTTGTCTTTGCTTTTTTCCTCTTTTGGCTGCTGTCTGCTGCGCAGTTGCTTTGATTGTTCTTTTTGCTGTTCATCATTTTAAATTCCTCCTCGCAAATACATCAATCGTTACTACAAATGCATAATATAACTACAAATGCACAAACCATCACTGTAAGTACATAAGTTGTCGCTGTAAATGAATAAATCGAAAATGCGCAAACCGTCACTTTCCGTATTTGCATTTGCCGTCTCAGACATCGTCATTCAGGTCTCCGGCATGCCGCCCGATCTGCCGAGTTTCATGCCGTCATCTGCCGAGTTTCACGCTCGTGATCCTCCGGGATTTTCGGCTGCGATCAGCCGGAAATCGCGTCCGCGATTCTATTGATAAGATCATCTTTAGTCATGTTTGGTATGTCATTTCTATATATTCTCCCGGAAAAAGCCTCGTGCGGCAGCGCGATCTTCACGCTTTCAGCCGGCATCACCGGATCATACATCGGATCAGCTGTCACTATATCCGCTTCGGCGCACGCCTCCTGAATTTCTTCTTCCTCCATCGTATGTATGTCTCCCGGCATCAGGATTCCCTCAAGCTCCGGAAGGTCTTCAAGCGTATGAACAACCGCAGGCGTAATTCCGGTCTTCATCGAAACAGCCGCCGCAAGTGAGCGTGATGTGACACTTTCGCCGATTATGAAGCATTTCTCCTTTTCCGCATTCGGCGCAAACTCCGAAAAAGCTATTCTGTCGATTCCGTCTTCTGCCGATTTTCTCAGATCATCAAGAATCTTTTGCGTAAAATCGCTGCCCGTCGGCGTCCCTACCACGTAAGGCGTTCCGAATTTTTCTTTGAGTGCTTTTGCAAGCTTCATGCCGACACTTGAAATTACAAGATTTACTTCGGCTTCGCCCGCGTTTTCAAGTTCTTTAAGAGAGCTTCCCATCGCCCAGCTCCCCGTCACGTGCCAGCCGGCTTCTTCCAGAATTTTTTTAATCGATTCGACTGTCCCCGAAAGTGAGAAATCGAGTGGCGTGGCACCGAGAATATTTATGGCATTTTTGCGTTTCGGGACATTTTCTTTCGTCATCCTGCGGGCAAATAACTCAAGAGCTTCTGACGCGCCGCACAGATATGAGCGCATCGCGTTTGTCGCGAATCCGAAGCAAGGAATTCCCGTTCTGTTTTCCACTTCAGCTGCCACAGCCTCAAAATCAAAGCCTGTGAGCATCGGGATCGGAGTGCCCGCAACCGCTGCAAATGCAGGGTGAAGATCCTCTATCGCAGAAACCATATCATTTATGATTTTCTCGTCATCGCCCATTATCGCCTCCATCTCAGTGAGGCCCGATATAAAAACAAGGCTGTCCGAATGATACCATCTCGGCTCGTCGTGAGTGCTGTAAGTCGAATTGCATCCTGACGCATCGTGCATCACGATCATGCCGCCAAGCTCGTAGAGCGCCGAGCATACGCCAAACACGTCGGCGGAATATGTTGACAATACTGTTCTTGCCTGTCTCATAAGCAGCTTTCGCACCCCCATCCCTTTATCCTGATTTCCTTCTCTACATCCTTAGGTTCGTTAAACGATTCTATCATCAGCTCCGCAAGCCTTCTTATCCCGTCAAATCCGTAAAGTCCGCCGCCTTCGACGAGATTCACAAAGTACGGGCTGTCCGTAAAATATGCCGCCTTTTGACCAAATGCCAAAATCTTTTCTTCGCTTCCGCAAGGATATGCGCGCATAGTAGGATGAACAGTCGGATATATCTCAATGTCCGGGTGATTTTCCCGGAGCCAATCGAATTCTTCCTCTTCATCGCCGCTGAATGAATCTGCGAAAATTGTCTTTACATTAAATCCGTGTGTCAAAAGCAGCTTCGCAAGCTCAAGAGGTCTTGGCGTAAATGTGTAATCTATCGCCACAGGAGTGTTGCCTATGATTTTGTATGCTTCATCAAGCATCCTCTCTGCCTCAGCCTCCGCTTCTTCCTCAAAAGCCGCAATCGCATCATACGAAGACCCGAGACTTTCCGCAAGAAGAGAAAGATTTGCGCAAATCTTTTCGGTGCTGAAGCCTGCCGGCAGGAAAAGATGCTTCATATCCATCTTTTCTGCCAAAACATTTCCCCCCTCGACTGCGACATCCTGCGTACTTATACATATACTGCAATGCGCCATCTTGAGATATTCTTCGTAGTTTTTGCATTCCGTTATTTGATGAAGATTCCATCCCGCGCTTCTTATCACCCGGACGATGTCACTGCTCTCATCCATTGAAAAACAATTTCCGACAACAGCGCAATTTTTTTCTTCTTTTTGGACAGGTCTAAGAAGGCTGTAAAGCTGGCGGCGCATTATCTGGTCCGGCGTAAGGCCGCTCTTTCTCATAATAGGAGTCATGTAACAGTCTGTAAAATCGACTCCCGGAAATCTTTCGCGAAGGATGTTATAACACATCTCAAGGTCGCATCCCATAAAATCATGGATGCAGCTTGAAAAGACAAGCACTGCCTTTGGCAGAGCCGGGAGTCTGTTTAGTATATCCGTGACGCCTTCTGTAAGCAGCTCCTCCATGTCACCGTCAAGGACGTTGTGCTCTTCGATCGCAACTGTCGAAAAACGGTCTGTCATATTCATCTCAGCCGCCGAAAGAACGACACCTCTGAGACATCCTGCGGCACATACGAAAATCTCATGAACCTCCGGGACGAGCATCCCCACATGAACGATCGTCCACACGCCTCTGGCAGGCACGCTAAACTCAAGCCCCGACTCAAAAGGTGCCGGAAATGATGCACTTGCAATCGGCATTGAAGCGATTTTCTTTTCTTCACCTACCCGTATCACAGCTCCACCCCGCATTCCTTCATCAATCTCGCCGCGAGAGCTCTGTACTCGTCAGCCATTTCGCTGTCCGGAAATGCTTCTATTACAGTCTGATTCAGATCCTCCGCAGCCTGAACTGTTTCACTTCTGCTAAGCACCCCCACAATCTCGGAATTTATGTCATCGGCAAGTTCATTTACCTTTTCTTCTTCATTTTTTACATTTCTGCGATTTAAGATAAGACCGCCAAGCTGAGCATATCCGCGGCCCTTGAAATTTTCGACAGCCATTGCGATATTCGCAGCAGCGTGAATGGCCATATTTTCTCCCGATGTAATAATGAAAACCTTGTCGGCATATCCTCCGCGCATCGGCATCGAGAAACCGCCGCATACCACGTCCCCGAGGACATCATAAAATACGACATCCGGACGGTATTTCTCATAGGCTCCTTTTTCTGCCAGCTTTTCGAGAGCGGCTATAATGCCTCGACCTGCGCATCCCATCCCCGGAGTCGGACCGCCCGCCTCCACGCAGATGACGCCGCCGTATCCCTCGTGAACCATGTCTTCGAGCGTGAAATCATTTTTTCTTTCTCTTACCAGCTGCAGAACCGTATCCACCTTATCCTTGTGGTGCAGGCTTCCCGTAGAGTCGGCCTTCGGATCGCATCCTATCTGCATAACCCTGAGCCCTCTGTCCGCAAGAGCGGCTGCAAGATTTGAGACGGTAGTCGATTTTCCTATACCGCCTTTTCCGTAAATTGCAAGCTTTATCATATATATCTCCCCTTTCTTGAAAAACCGTCACTCGTGCGGCCGCAGATCCTTGTGTCGAAACACCGCAGCGGTGAGCTATTTAACGTAATCCTTATGGTCTCCGCGGCCTGTCACGACAGTCCTTCCTATATCATCCATCTGTTTTCTGAGAATTTGCAGGCTCTGCTCGGCGCTAAGCTCAATTCCCGACTTGTGGTCATAAAGCATATAATTTTTCCGCACATTCTGCGGAGAGAGATTCGGCATAACGACATTGCAGCCGGCCAAAATGCCCCGAACACGCCCGTCCCGTGCAGCCGTTCCGAGCGCCGTCGTCGACGGCAAAAGAACATCGGGCAGCATGATTCGCGTAAGACTGAGAAGAAAAAGTGAAAGCTCCTGACTTCCTGTGGGATATTCCCTAAAAGGAGTGTCTTTATGCGGAATAAACGGGCCGATACCCGCCATCGCAGGCTTGATCTCACACATCAGCTCCATGTCGAGCGCAAGCGATTCGGGAGTCTGAAAAGGCGTTCCGACCATCATTCCGCAGCCCGTCTGAAAGCCTATTTCCTGCAAATCCTTAAGGCATCTGAGTCTGTTCTCAAGCTTCATGTCCTTTGGGTGAAGCTTCGCATAATGTCCGAAATCAGCAGTTTCATGTCTTAAAAGATAACGGTTCGCCCCTGCCTCAAACATCGCCTCATATTCCTTTCTGCCGCACTCGCCAATCGAAAGAGTAATCGCGCAGTCCGGGTAATTTCCCCTGATTTTTCTGATCAGAGAAATCAGCCTCTCTCCGCTCCAATATGCGTCTTCTCCGCTCTGAAGAACAAACGTCCTGTAGCCGAGCCTGTACCCTTCCTTGCAGCAGAACATGATGTCCTCTTCAGTCAGGCGATAGCGCTCCACATTCTTGTTTGAGCATCTTATGCCGCAATAATAGCAGTCATTTTTACAAATATTTGAAAATTCTATTATTCCTCTGAAATATATCTTGTCGCCGAAGTGCTCTTTTGTTATCGTATCAGCCAGCATTTCCGCATATTTTCTGTCTTCGTCCGTAAATTCCGAAATAAGATTTACCCATTCTTCATGAGAGAGCGACTTATTCTCATTCAGTTTGTCTATTGTCTTTATATGGTTGTTATTACTTTCATTTTTTTTATTATTATTTCCGTTTTCCATTGATTTCGCCCTACTTATCTCAGTTTCCCAACAGATTTCGTTGAATCCGCCTAGTTTATCTCAGTTTCTCAACAGATTTCGTTGAATCCGCCTAGTTTATCTCAGTTTCCCGACAGATTTCGTCAATTTTGCCTTCCTTGCGAAAGATAGCTTGTCTTTACGTGCATCCCTGAAAGGCGTGATATGCGGTCAGTAAGCTCAAGCACTCTTGCGACTGTCGAATCAAGCGTCAGTGTAATGATGTTGATGCCGGCTTTTCGGTAAGGAATTCCCATTCGGCCGACCATATCCTTTTCGTATTCGTGAACAAGCTTATTGAATTCTTCAGCCTTCGCTTTTTCGTCGAGCATTACCGTAACGCATGCAATTATCCGATTTTTCGGAGAACTCAAATCAACTTTATTATTTTCTGACCCGTCATATTCCGATTCGATGCGTCCCGTTTCGCCGCGCTCCGATTCATCGTGCCCTGATTTGCCTTGCCCTAATTCGCCGCGCTCCGATTCGTCAAGCCAAATTTCCTGCGCGATCTCTACCGGAACGACGTCGGCATAAGAGCTGTCATTCGTCTCAAGATGACCTATTACGGACCTGACGCCGAAATATTTCAGAATATTTTCTTCGGTGATCATCTCCCTGACTTTTCCGAAGCAATAGCTGCCGTCACGTGAAAGCATCAGCGCCTTCGTCCCCCGGCGGAGCGCATGTGCCGGATAATGTGTATTAAATATGCATGTGATTCCCTCAGAAGCCAACTCCGAAATCATATTAAGGACAAGAAGCTGATTCAGGAAATCGAGATTCGACTCCGGCTCATCCAGGATCAGCACCTCCGGCTCCGACGCCAGCGCCCTTGCAATCAGCACCATCTGAAACTCGCCCCCGCTAAGCTGCGCGCAAGAGCGCTGTTTCAGCCTCGAAATGCCCGCCCGCTCAATTGCGGCGTCAGCCGCCTTTATATCCTCCTCACCGGGCACCGAAAAAGGATTCACCATCGCAGCACGCCCCAGCAGCACCATCTCCTCCACCGAATAGGCGGCAGGCGCCGTCTTCGCCTGCGGCACATACGACACGCGCTTCCAAAGATCACGGCTCTTCATCCTCGAAGCAGGCATCCCGTCAATCAGCGTCTCACCGGACTTCCATTTGAGAAGCCCCGTCGTGCATCTTAAAAGCGTCGTCTTGCCCGCGCCGTTTGGTCCCAGGATCGCAAGGACATCCCCGGTGTCCAGCGAAAAATTTATGTCATTCAGAACGCTTCTCTCCCCGTGCGGATAAGCGAAGCATCCGTTCCTTACTTCCAGCTTCATATGTTACACCCACCTATCCTCATAAATTCCATCCGCCTTTTCTGCGAAGCAGATATATGAAAAACGGCGCGCCTATTACGGCCGTGATCACCGAGACAGGAATTTCTTTCGGTGAAATCGTCCTTGCCGCCATGTCAACGAGCATCATAAATACAGCTCCGATGCTCACCGAAGCGGGCAGAAGCGTTACATGATTGCTTCCGAACTTCATTCTGCAGATATGCGGCACAAGGAGACCTACCCAGCCGACCTGACCGCACATCGACACGCACGATGCTGTGATCACAGTCGCACAAAGCTCTATTACCGTCCGCAGCAGCCTGAGATTTACACCTGAGCTGACAGCCTCGTCATCCGAAAGCGGAAGAAGGTTCATTCGCCATCTGAGAAGCAATATTATGACTGTACAGATGATAAGCGGCGGTGCGCCCAGAAGAAGAGATTCCAAAGAAGCTCCCTCCATGCTTCCCATCAGCCAATATGTAATGGCCGGAAGCTGCGACTCCGTATCAGCTGTAAATTTTATAAATGAAACAAGAGCACTGAAAAGCGATCCTATCATGATGCCTGCCAGAATCGGAGTATTTTTCGAATTTCCTATTCCTCGTCCCGACAAACTTGTGAGCATAACCGCAATAAGACCGAAAGCAAGTGCCGTAACCTGCACGCCGATCATCCTTGCTCCGAGAAGCATCGCAAGCGCGGCGCCGAAGCTCGCCCCAGATGCCACGCCCAGAGTGTCAGGCGTTGCAAGCGGATTTGAGAAAAGGCTCTGAAATGCGCATCCCGATACCGACAGCCCCATTCCTACAAAAGCAGCAAGAACCAGCCGCGGAGTCCTTATCGACCATATAACTGTATCAACCTGGGCATTTGCCGCTTCGGTGCCGATTCCGGCATCACTCAGCAGCTTTCCGAAGCTTCCGAGCCTTCCCAAAATCGAGCTAAGCACTTCACCCGGTGAAATAGACATTCTTCCAAGACACAGGCAGATAAAAAAACATATGATAGGCAAGATCACAAATGCCGCTTTGTATCTTTTCGGAATACTTCCGGTATAGACTTTTCCCGAAACATCTCCGGCATCGTCCTTTTTTGAAATATTTCCGGTAGATTTTTCCCCGGGAACTTTTCCGGCATCGCCCTTTTTTGAAAGGCTCTCGGTATAAAATTCTTTTGACATAAATTTGAACATAAAAAAGACCGCAGCATCCAAAAAGAGGACACGGCGATCTAAAAAACCAGCACCGTATCTTTCACCTCAAGTTTCGTTTTGGCGTCAGGGGATGCATTTCCTTTCACTTTGTATATTTACTTATAAATTAAACTATTCGTTTCGCATTATATATTTGCGTTTACCTGCAAATCAAACTATGGTCAAACTAAGACTTTGAACAAACTAAGACTTTGAATATGCTGCTTTTGCGGTCAGTCCCGGGATTCTTCCAAGAGCACCGGCAAGAGAATTTATCTTATCTGTAGGTGCGTCCATCGCTACGGAGATGACATATATTCCCTTCTTCCGATACGGTATGCCCATTCTTCCGATAATATATTCTCCGTATTCGTGCAGCAAGCCGTTCAGAGACTCCGTCACTTCATTGTTCTCAACTATAATGCTGATAATGGCAACTCGTGTCTCCATACAATCACCTCGCAGTCACTTCTAAATCTTAACAGCCGCCTCCGACTCACCCTTCTATCACTTGAATTCTAACAAAATAAACACTTTTTGTCAATCCGCGCAAATTCGGTTTTTGCCATATCGAACAATATTCAATATTATGGTATAATTGTTTCGGAAGGAGGGCACCAAACATGGGAAAATTTTTAAACCCGGACAACAGTGCGTTTCAGACATCTGTTGATTCTGAAATATATGTTGATAAGAGCGGTATCATA
>CAVCIY010000081.1:0-21907 GCA_963602445.1 Lachnospiraceae bacterium
ATTCTTGGTTGTTTTTAGTATTTTTATTTTCGTCTTCGGCTTTCCCAACCGCGCCGTTTTCAGCCTTGCCTTTTCCCTTTGCGGCTTCGTTTTCAGCCTTACCTTTTTCTTTTTCAGCTCCGCTCTCGATTCCGGCGCGCTTGACTTCGGCGCTCTCGGTCTCGGTGCTCTTGGTTTCGGCGCTCCCGACTTCGGCATTTTCAGTCTTGCTGTTTTTTCTCTCAGCTACAGCTTCCTTCACCTTTTCGTAAGCGCTTTTCGCAAGGATAACCGCATATTTTTTGATCTTATCATTTAATGAACGTTCTTCGTCCTCATCTGAATCAGCAGCTTGGCTTCTGACTGAGTTTCCTCTTCCTCCGTTTTCTTTTCTTGCTGCAGCATAACCGCCGACTCCTCCGACTTGCGTCACGTCGTTGTTTTCGTCACCGCTTCCGCCACCGTCATCGCTTTCGCCACCGTTTGCATCGCCGACATCACTGCAGCCCGTTCGTCCGACGTCGCCTGCTCCATCGATTTTTCCGCCGCCGATGCCGCCACTTGTCCGTTCGTCAACTCTTGCGCCGCCGCCATCGCTTTCGCCGCCGCCGATGCCGCCATTGCTGCCGGTCCGTTCGCCGTCACCTGACCGTTCGCTGCCATTGTTTCCGCCGCCTGATTCATCGTCATCGTCGTCAAAGAATATCTTTACGTCAGAGCTTTGAGCCTTCACGCCGCCTGTTCTTTCGTCATTTTTCAACGCTTCGTCATAAACAGGCATATGTGTCTTCGGATCAAGCGCCGGCACGCCTACAAAATCATCCGTTTCATACGGCAGTCTGCGCTTTCTGAGATTGCGCTCGACATTGCGGCTGACAAACATATAAATCGTCGCAAATACAGGCACTGCAAACAGAAGTCCGGCAAATCCAAAGAGTCCGCCCCCCACAAGAATCGAGAAGAGAACCCAGAAGCTCGGCAGACCTGTCGAATTTCCCAAGGCCCTCGGTTTTATGACATTTCCGTCTATCTGCTGCAAGATTGTGATAAATACCGCCAAAATAATAGCTTTTTTGAGCGATCCCTCCATGAGAACAAGCAATATGCTCGGCACTGCGCCGATGAAAGGTCCGAAGAAAGGAATAATATTTGTCACTCCGACTATTACGCTTATCAACAGTACGTATGGCATATTGAGGAACGGCAATATGATGCCGCACAGCAGTCCCACGATGAGCGAGTCAAGCAAGCTTCCGCTGATATATCCGGCAAAAATCCAATGCACTCTTCTCGTATCCGAGACAAGCTTATTTGCGGCTTGCGTCGACATCCTGCTGTATACAATCTTCTTCGCCTGAGCACTGAATCTTTCCTTGCCCAAAAGCATGTAAACGCACACAATCATCCCGACAATCAGGTCAAACAGAAATCCTGCCACATTGATAATTTTTGATGTAACAGTTGTCAGGGCATTAGAAAAGTTTGGAAGTATCTTGTCTGCAAGAATTCCGTTCAGCGATTTTTCCGCATTTTCAAGCACCTGGCTCGCATAGCGCATAAGCTGCGGATTGTTTTTAAGAAGCTCATTTACTTTTTCCATCAGCGAATCCCACTTCGTAGGTATCAGCATTGAAATCGTTATTACGCTCTTTAGAATCTGCGGAATTACTATGACAGCAAATCCGAAAACCACTGCCAGCAACAGCAATATCGAAAGAACGACAGAAATTCCGGACGCAAGAGAGCGCGCAGTTTTTTCTTTCATTTTTCTTGCAAAAAGCGCACGGAGCCTGTCGTTGAGTCCGTTGTATACAGGCAGCAGAAGATATGCCATAACGACTCCGAGTATAACAGGAAGCGTTACTGAAATAAGCTTCTGTGCTCCGACCTTAAGCGCCGGGATTCTTGTCATAATCAGATAAAAAAGTATACTCAGACATATAACAATCAGCGCCGTAAGCCCCCATGATTTGTTTTCATCCGTCAATTTAATATGTTTTTTTCCCATTTTGCTCCTCAAAATTTATCAATCCAAATCCCTTTTTTTAATTTTTTGTCATCTGTGATCTTTCTGCCGTAATCTCCCGACCGCAACCTCTACGGCCCCCGCAGCCTTCCGCCGCAACTTCCGCGGCCTTCCGGGCCCGCGGGAACCCTACAGCTTTACTACACGCGGCCCCTGCGGAGTATCCTCGACAGCAAGTCCTCTGTCCTTGAGAATATCTCTGATTTCGTCCGCACGCGCAAAATTCTTTGCCTTGCGGGCAGCCTGACGTTCTTCGACCAGAGCGGCGATTTCATCGGAAATCATGTCGTCGCCCGATTCATCGTCAGTAAGAATTCCGAGTACGCCCGTCAGTTCGCCGAGAAGCGCGAGACATCCCTGCGCAAACTGTTTTGAGGCGCCGTCCTTCACTGCTGTATTTATATCGCGAATAAGTTCAAATACCACGCTGATCGCATCCGCTGTATTCAGATCGTCGTCCATAGCCTCGTTGAACTTGTTCTTGTAATCAGCAAGACTCTCAAGCTGAGACTTCTCGTCATCAGTCATGCCGTCAGAGCCGTTTTGGGCGAGATGCTTAAGATTCTGCTTTGCGTTGTGCATGCGTGCAAGAGCATTTCTCGACTGCAGCATAAGCTCTTCGCTGAAATTGATAGGACTTCTGTAATGTCCGCTGAGCAGGAAATAACGGATTTCTTCTCCCGTATATTCCTTGAGAATATCCCTTACTGTAAAGAAATTGCCCTTAGACTTCGACATCTTTTCGTTGTTTATTGTAATATACGCATTGTGCATCCAATAATTTGAAAAAGTCTTGCCTGTGTATGCCTCAGTCTGTGCGATTTCATTTTCATGATGAGGAAATGCCAGATCCTGACCGCCTCCGTGGATATCTATTGTTTCGCCCAGATATTTGTTTGACATGGCAGAGCACTCAATGTGCCAGCCCGGTCTTCCCATTCCCCAAGGGCTTTCCCATGCAGGCTCACTCTCTTCTTTCCTTGCCTTCCAGAGCGCAAAATCGAGCGGATCCTCCTTCCTCTCGTCTACACTGATGCGTGCACCTGATTCCAGGTCCTCGATATTTTGGCCCGAAAGTTTTCCGTATCCCTCAAACTTTCTCGTGCGATAGTAAACATCTCCATCTACTTCATATGCAAATCCCTTATCTACAAGAGCCTTTACGAAAGCAATGATTTCGTCCATATTTTCCGTAACCTTCGGATGAACAGTCGCTCTCATAAGATTGAGCGCATCGGCATCAGCGAAATATTCCTTTATATACTTTTCACTGACTTCACTCGCGCTTATGCCTTCTTCATAAGATCTCTTTATGATCTTGTCGTCGACGTCGGTAAAATTTTGAATAAATCTTACATTCTTTCCCCTATATTCGAGATAACGTCGCATAGTGTCGAAAACCACGGCAGGACGCGCATTGCCTATATGTATAAAATTGTATACAGTCGGGCCACAGACATACATCTTGATCTCGTTCTCGTCAATAGGCACAAACTCTTCCTTCTTACGTGTCATAGTGTTGTAAATCTTCACTTGAATTCTTCTCTCCTTCGCAGCTTATTGTTAATTTATGTAAATAATATTTTCGTAACACATTCCGAAAATCCGCTTCCGATTTTCAGAAAGTCATAATAATTTAATTATATGCCAAATTCACTCCGGTAACAACTATTATTTAATGACGCGACCTATAACGAAAGAGAAAATCACGAATTTCTTTTATTTTGTTTTATCTTTCCTCAAACCGTGATAACATATTAATGGTATTTTTACGGGCGAAGTTGATGCAAGCTTCTTTGCGCCGCGATTCCAGCACGGTCTCGGCGCTTTTTCGACACCGTCTCGCGCAGTTTCGGCACTGAAGGCAAAAACATCGCAAGTGAGATTTTTCAGGAGGTAAATCACATGAGTATTAAAGAATTAAAGCCTATCAAGGAAGGCAAAGTGAGAGAAATTTATGACAACGGCGACAGTCTCATAATGGTTGCGACTGACCGCATCAGCTGCTTTGACGTTATCCTTAAGAATGTCATCGCCAAGAAGGGCACCGTTCTCACGCAAATGTCTAAATTTTGGTTTGACATGACCAAAGACATCGTTCCCAACCACATGATCTCTACGGACGTTCGGGACATGCCGGAATACTTCCGTCAGCCTAAGTTCGACGGAAACAGCATGATGTGCCGCAAGCTGAATATGTTCCCTGTAGAATGTATCGTGCGCGGGTATATCACAGGAAGCGGCTGGGAGAGCTACAAAAAGAACGGCACTGTCTGCGGAATCACGCTTCCCGAAGGACTCCAGGAATCCGACAAGCTGCCTGAACCGATTTACACGCCTTCCACAAAGGCCGAAATCGGTGATCACGATGAAAATATTTCCTACGAGCAAAGTATCGATCACCTCGAAAAATACTTCCCGGGTAAGGGCGAAGAATATGCCAAGAAACTCAGGGATCTCACAATTGCGCTCTACAAGAAGTGTGCCGACTACGCTCTTAGCCGCGGCATAATCATAGCAGATACTAAGTTTGAATTCGGTCTCGACGAAGAAGGCAATATCGTCCTCGGCGACGAAATGCTCACTCCGGACAGCTCTCGCTTTTGGCCTGCAGAGGGCTACGCTCCCGGCAAGTCGCAGCCTTCATTTGACAAGCAATTCGCGCGTGACTGGCTGAAAGCAAATCCTGACAATGACTGGAATCTTCCTGAAGAAGTCGAAGACAAAACGATTGACAAGTATCTTCAGGCTTTCGAGCTTATCACAGGCAGCAAGCTTGCATAATTCGTACTTGTTTTCTAACTCTTATTTCGTAACATTCAAAAAAAGCGTCGCATTAACGTTCAAAAAACGTTAATGCGACAGCCCTTTTTTGCAACCTTTTCAGAACTTTTTACACTTTTTTACACCTTTTTCTGCATCCTGTTCATTTAACGGCAATGCCTTCACTGTTGTATCGATATCCATGGCTGCACGCATATCAACGCCCACCATAGAAGCCACCAACATGCCGCCTTTCAGAATAAAATTATTCCGATACTTCGATAACGCTACTCTTTCGAGGAAGCGTTCCATCATAAAGTTCCGAATCAGCATCTTTACTTTATCATTGTCTCCCAGAGACAGATTCCTAACCTTGTCTTTGAGCTGTTCTTGATATGCCCTTTTCGATTACCTGTGAGGTCATCAGATAACCATGATTTTCTTCCAAGAATTTTCTCATGGACAAAAAAAGACGGCCGAAGCCGTCTTGAAAACAATCTTTCACCCGTCTAAATCTAGTCTTCAACATCCTCAACGCGAACAGATTTCATAACCTGATCGTGAAGCGGCTTATTCATGGAATTTGCAGTCTGCCATACGATGTCGTCAGCGACCTCCATACCTTCAAGAATCTTGCCGAATGCCGCATATTCACCGTTGAGATGAGGAGCGTCGGCAACCATGATGAAGAATTGTGAGCTTGCTGAGTTTGGCATCATGGAGCGCGCCATAGACATTACGCCTCTTGTGTGCTTGAGGGTATTTTTGAAGCCGTTTGACGCAAATTCGCCCGGAATCTTCTTCTCTGAACCGCCTGTGCCGTTGCCAAGAGGATCTCCGCCCTGGATCATGAAATCAGGAATTACTCTGTGGAAGATAAGTCCGTCATAAAAGCCGCTGTTTGCAAGCTCTTCAAAATTTGCCACCGTAATAGGCGCAACGTCCGGGTACAGCTCGCCCGTCATGATTCCGCCGTTTTCCATTTCGATTGTTACTTTTTTCATTTCTTTTTTCCTCCTGAATTTTAATCGTTTGCCTTTGCAAAATTTCTTAATTTCTTAATTTCCTGTTTTCTAAATATCTTTCTTTTCTTTATTTCTTAATTTTTTAATTTTTTGATTTCTTGACTTTTTATTCTCTGAATTTCTTAATCTCTTAATTTTCCAATTACACATCCTTACGCATTTCTCCGCACTCGGCGACTGATGCGACCAATGTGACTGATGCGACCAATGTGACTGATGCGATCAACGTGACTGATGTGACCGATGTAACTAATGCGCGAGGCCTGCCGCAACGTAAGCCGCAGCATCTGCGACCGCATCTGCCGCTGTCTTTTCTTCCATTTCGCCGCCGGCTCTGAGCTTGTATTCTACAAGTCCCTCGCCTGCCTTCTTGCCCACAGTGATTCTCACAGGAATACCGATGAGATCGGCATCCTTGAACTTTACGCCCGGACGCTCATCTCTGTCATCTACGATAACCTCGATGCCCTTAGCTTCCAGCTCAGCTTCAATCTGCTGCGCAAGAGCGATCTGTTCTTCGTCTTTAGCCTTCACGACTGTAATGATCACATGATAAGGAGCTACCGAAACAGGCCATATAATGCCGTTGTCATCATGATATTGCTCTACGATGGCAGCCATCGTTCTCGTAACACCGATGCCGTAGCAGCCCATAAGCATATCGTGTTCCTTCATATTTTCGTCCTTAAATACAGCCTTCATAGGAGAGCTGTACTTTGTGCCGAGCTTAAATACCTGACCTACCTCGATACCTCTTGTAAACTTTACCGGAGCACCGCACTTAGGACAAGAATCGCCTTCCTTGATCATCTTGATATTTGTAACGATATCCGCAGTATAATCTCTGCCATAATTTACATTTTTAATGTGGTAATCAGTCTTGTTTGCGCCTGCGCACAGGTTCTTCAGGCCTACAAGCTCGCTGTCTACGATTACTGTGCAGTTCTTAAGACCTACAGGACCGGTGAATCCTCCCACACAGCCTGTCACTTCACTCATCTTCGATTCATCAGCAAAAGCAATCGCATGCTCAGGAATGTCAAGAGCATTTACAATCTTAATCATGTTTGCTTCACGGTCACCGCGTACAAATGCTGCGACATATCCTGTCACGTTGAAGTCGTCATCATAAGTCTCATAAAGAAGCGCCTTTATCGTTTTTTCCTTAGGCAGTCCGAGATATTCCGCAACAGCATCTATAGTCTTTGTTCCCGGTGTGTTTACCTCTTCCATAGGCAGCTCAGCTTCGTCTGACGCAGGAGCATCGACGCATTCCGCTCTTTCGTCTGTGGCAGCCATATCGCACTTCTCACAGTACACAATCTGGCTTTCGCCATTTTCCGCAAGTGCTGTAAATTCGTGCGACGCATTGCCGCCGATTGCGCCCGAGTCAGCTTCTACAGGTCTGAACTCAAGACCGCAGCGTGTAAATATTCTCGAATACGCATCGTACATGATCTTGTAGCTTTCATCAAGACTTTCCTCGTCTCTGTTAAAAGAATATGCGTCCTTCATAATGAACTCACGGCTTCTCATCAGGCCGAAACGAGGGCGCGCCTCGTCTCTGTATTTTGTCTGAATTTGATAGAGGATGATCGGAAGCTGTCTGTAAGAGCTGACTTCATTTCTGATAATGTCGGTAAATATTTCCTCATGTGTAGGTCCGAGGCAGAATTCTCTGTCATTTCTGTCCTTGAGTCTCCACATTTCGGGACCATACGCACCCCATCTTCCCGACTCCTGCCAGAGTTCAGCCGGCTGAAGCGCTGACATGAGAATTTCCTGAGCACCCGAAGCATCCATTTCTTCTCTTACAATATTTTCCACTTTCTTCAAAACTCTGTTTCCAAGCGGCATAAATCCATATACGCCTGAAACGAGCTTGCGGATTATGCCTGCTCTCAGCATATATATGTGGCTTGGAAGCACCGCCTCTGCAGGTACCTCTCTGAGTGTTCTGAAATACATTTTTGACATCTTCATGTCTGTTGTTCCTCCCAAATTATTCAAAATTATTATAATAATTATAACGCAAGTATAATGCATCTATAATCCAGTCATAATGCACTTATAATGCACTTATAACGCAATCATGCCGAAATTACCGAAGCGACAGCCTGCGACGCGATGCCTTCCTTCCGGCCTTCAAAGCCCAGATGCTCCGTCGTCGTGCCCTTAATATTCACCTGTGACGTGTCTATCCCAAGCGTCGATGCGATATTTGCACGCATCCTTTCTATAAAAGGTGCGATTTTCGGCTCCTGCGCTATGACAACCGCATCTATATTTACTATTTCATATCCGTATGATTTCAGCAAATTTCCTGTATGGTCGAGCAGCTTCAAGCTGCTTATACCCTTATACCGGTCGTCATTGTCAGGAAAATGTCTTCCGATGTCGCCAAGCGCCGCAGCACCCAAAATAGCGTCCATTATGGCATGCACCAAAACATCCGCGTCAGAATGTCCCGCAAGCCCGCGCCCGTAAGGTATCTTCACGCCTCCGAGAATAAGATCTCTGTCCTCCGCAAAAGCATGCACATCATATCCGATTCCAAAACGTGCGCCCCCGGACCTCGTTGTCATGTCGTCTTTCTTCTTCATCATAAACAAAGCCCTTTCGACATCCTCAGGAGCAGTGATCTTGATATTGCCCGGCTCATCCTCAACGATCGAAACTTCATATCCGCAAGCCTCCGCAACAGAAGCATCATCCGTAATCCCTGCAAAAGGATCCGTAACACCGCCGCCTACGGCGGCCGCATCGCATCCGGCATTTCCGCCATCGCCGTTGCCGTTTCCACACTCACCGCGAATTCCGGCATTTCCGCCATCACCACTGGCATCGCACGCACGATCCGAAATCATCTGATATGCCTTGCGAATCAGCTCGGCACGAAATCCCTGCGGAGTATGAATCGCGCGCAAAGACTCACGGCTCGGCGTGCTTTTCACTTTTGTACCGTCTGCAATCTTGACAGTGTCAACAATCTTCGATCCCGGCACAGCCGCCCCAAACCTGTCGGCGGCTTCTATTATACCACCAATCAGAGCAGATGTCACAAAAGGTCTTGCTCCGTCATGAATTAAAATCAAATCGACGTCCCCGCCAATCTCGGCGAGAGCCCTTTTCACGGAGTCATATCTTTCTTCTCCCCCGGCAATTACCGAGGAAACCTTAGAAAAGTTGTACTTTTCAACTATGTCGCGCCTGCACCTTGACTCTTCTCCTTTTTTTACGGTAATCACAATCTCATCTACTGCCTCATGCGCCTGAAAAGCCTTTACAGACCTTGCCAAAACAGGGATGCCGTTAAGCTCAATATATTGCTTGTCCCGGCCACCCATCCTTCTCGAAGATCCCGCAGCCGCAACGACAACCGCGACTTTCTTGCCATTATACATAATACTCTACGCTCCGAACTTTTTCTCCGCGTCCACGCAGCCTCGCCACCTGACACTATCTCACGTCCCCATGGTCTCGCCGCCTGACACAACTTCGCACCCTCGCAGCCTCGCCGACCACTACTCTGCTGTGCCCGGCTTTACGAAAATCATCCTGCCTGCCGACGTCTGAAGCACACTCGTAACGACAGTCGTGACGCTCTGCCCGATAAGATTTACTCCGTCCTCCACAACGACCATAGTGCCGTCATCGAGATATGCCAGCGCCTGACCGTTTTCCTTGCCTTCGCGCACAGGCGTGAGAACCATCTCCTCGCCCGGCAGCACCACAGGCTTAAGCGTATTTGCCAATTCATTTATATTAAGAACCGGAACGCCCTTGATGCCTGCAACCTTATTCAGATTAAAATCATTTGTCACGACTTTGCCGTTCAAATTTTCGGCGAGCTGCAAAAGCTTTGCGTCAACCTCCTTTATGGCATTCAGCGACTTGTCGGAATTCGTATTTATAATTTCCACGCCATGTTTTTCCTGAATTCTGTTCAGCACATCCAGGCCTCTTCTGCCTCGCTTTCTTTTCAGCGCATCCGAAGAATCCGCAATATGCCTCAGCTCGTCAAGCACAAACTCCGGAATCACGATAGGTCCCTCGATAAAGCCGGTATTCATGATGTCGTCTATTCGCCCGTCAATAATGACACTGGTGTCGAGAACCTTAGGCGAAACCTTGCCGCCGCCCTTTACCTTCGAGACTGTCTTGGTCCCTTTGTTCGCGGGAATAGATTTTATGAATGCTATTATCTCCGGAGCCTTTCTTATAGAAAGATGAAGTCCGAGATAACCGAAAGCCGCATAAACAACTATCGAAAGAACCACACTGAGAAACGGAATGCCGACATTTCGCCACAATCCGCTTATGAGAAAAGCAATGAGCAGACCTATCACGAGGCCGCCGGTTCCGAATCCCAGATCGGAAAGCGACATCTTTCCGAGCTTCTGCTCAACGTCCTTGATGAATCTTTGACTGCCCTTAAGAGCCTTCGGCGCAAAAATAAAAAATATGATTCCGAATATAATGACACAGGCACATCCCACAGCAAACTTTGCATTTGCAGGCAGCGCAGGAAATGACGGTATCAGACGTGCAATTAATGTAAATAAGAAAAATAAACATGTACCGCAAAGCATCCCTACAAGCGTAAAGATCCATCTGAAAAATTTTTCAAACATACTTTTCCACCTCCTTTCATAAAACAATATGATGTAACAAAATGCGCATCACCGTTTCGCCACGCCCTCTCATCGCAGTATATAACTATACATGGTATATTATATTCCTAATATTTCCACTTCGTCAATAACAAATCTGTTGCAATTTCATACAAAAACCTTTACAACAAAAAACTGCAGACCTCTCGGTCTGCAGCGCTGTAATCACTGATTATCAATCCTCACCAAAGACTGCAATTTCAATTTCCTTCGCGGCATCGTCGGGTGAGATGTCCTTTGCTATAATAATCTCG
This sequence comes from Lachnospiraceae bacterium, assembly GCA_963602445.1. Lineage (GTDB taxonomy): Bacteria > Bacillota > Clostridia > Peptostreptococcales > Anaerovoracaceae > Alangreenwoodia. Next base: position 10,721 of record CAVCIY010000081.1, read on the forward strand.
CTTATGAGCAGATTTTTCGCTGTCGTAAGCATCTTCTTTTCCCCCGTGGAAAGCTTTTTCTTGTGGTCTGCTCTCATGAGATTCCTCACAACCTCGGCAATCTGATGAATATCACCGGTCTTGAGCTTGTCCATGTTCTCCCTGTTTCTCTTATTCCAATTTGACGGCATAGGTGTAGCTTCAGAAGTAAGAATCTCATACACCGTCTCCATCTCTTCAATGCCTGTCACATCTCTCATCCCTACCTTCTTGGCGGAATCAAGCGGCACCATAATCTGCATCTGGCTGTGGTATGGCTGAAGCATATAATACTTTCTCGGTACATCCCCGACAACCTGCTCTTCAATGCCCATAACAACGCATGCACCATGCATCGGATAGGCAACCTTTTCACCTATGCTGTACATCTTTCACAACCTCCCAATATACTTAAATTATACAGCATGTTTTTCCCTTCGTCAAACATAAAAATATAATCATACTTTATTGATACAGATATGTCAACTATATTAACTTAGTTTTTTTGTTTTTTCTGATTCACCGGCTTTCCGGCGCGCAACCTTTTTCGTCATCCCGACTTTTCGATGTGCAACCTTTCCGGTGCGCAACTATTTTGTTGAATTTTCTCATATCACTACCTATTCAATTACTTCGTCTGCACCTGATTATTTTTTGCTAACGTGCATCTTTTTTGAAATTATGCACGTTAAATATTGACTTGGACATGTTCTGTATGTTACTGTATATGCATGTTAAACACGGAAGGGGATTTCACTATGCTTGAATATATTAAAAATCGCACCAATGACTTTGACATAAGAAATTTTGTGAATGAGCTTGCAAACGCCTCAAAAAACCTCGGGATTTTAGAGGCGAAGATAGATTCTTATCAATTTAACAGTATTCTTATTCCTATGCTGCAAAAAAAAGAAGCTGTCTCTTCTATGTATATCGAAGGCACACAGACAACCATAACCGACGTTTTAAAAGATGAAATAAGTCCACAGCCTGATGACAAAAAAATCCAAACTGAAGTCAAAAACCATATCAAAGCACTGATATACGGTGCGGACTATCTACGAAACGGAAAATTCACACACACTTTTATGAAAAAGATACATGCATACATGATGAATGACATAATCAGTCCGGGTCTTGAGAAAACGCTTGGTAAATACAAGCTTAAAGATAATCAAATTAAGCGATCCACCGGTGCTGTTGTTTACACTCCGCCCGCAGCTTCAGAAACAAAAAAATATATGGACGAGTTGCTTACCTTCATGAATAATTATGACGACAATCTGCATCCACTGATTAAAGCTGCAATGATACATTCCCAATTTGAATCTATTCATCCATTCTCCGACGGTAATGGTCGAATTGGGCGTGTTTTAATCAGCCTGTATCTCTATAAGGCAAATGTAATCAACTTTCCTTTTTTCTATCTTAGTGAAGCTATTAATATGGACAAGAGCGTTTATTACCAAATGCTTACCGATTCAAGGACAAATTCACTTGACGAATGGATTAATTACTTCCTTCATAAAGTCAATATTCAGACAACTAAACACATTGGATACATCGATGCTCTGAATACACTTTATACGAAAACAAAAAGCAAAGTAAAGGAATGTATTAATAGCCCTAAATTTGATGAAATTATTGAATGTCTGTTCACACATCCGGTTCTGAATGCTAACGCTCTTGAAGATGAATTAGCAGTCTCACACGGACAGGCTGTGCGATATTTGAATGTGCTCGAAGAAAAGCATATTCTTCTTGGAGACGATCGTAAACGAGGAAAAACATTTTACTTTGCGGAACTTCTTGATCTCGCAAGAGGAAATTAAGCAGACAGTATGAAGGGAGGTGGTATGCATTGATTGTTTTTATATAAAAAAAACGTATAACTGTTGGTGCAGATATACGTTTTCCCCACAAGAAAGATTATGTAAAATCTCTTTGTGTCGCTACAGATTATTTTACTACAATCTTTCTGTTATAGCAATTATAAAATACCCTATTATTATAATTTTAGGTCAACAGATACGTTGACAGAAAGATGAGGTTGAAGTGATCAAATTTAACTTTTTCATCCCTTGTCTGTCGATTATGACAGGAGGGATTCGCAATGGGTACAACTAAAACAGGCAGAACATTAAAAACGTATGGAGCAAGAGGTTCGGCAAGTCAATATTCCGTTGTACATTCAAACGAAGGGGATTATACTAAGACGACAAAGAATCATCATATAAGATTAAAGGCCGGTGGTCATGGTCAAGCAGGAATGAACGAACTAGATAAATATGGTATAAAATATCACGTTGCTAAAACATATTCAAATGGTGTCAGAGTAGGATATATTTCCTCGCATAAAGAAAAACGCAAGCGGACCGGAACAAATCAATCATGGTTCCCTAAAGAATGGACAAGTAAGGATATTAAGCGCGCAGGAGAGCATGTGGCTAATCTAAAACATAATAAGAGTACATCCGTTAAAGATGGACAACCGATATTTGGAACGTGGAAAGGCGTCAGAGTAGGAGTTATACGAACAAATGGTATCATTGCTACTATTTTCCCAGACTCAAAGCAACCTTATAAGAAGGGCAGGTCAAAAAAATGAGAATAGACGAATTCAGAAAAATAATACATGAACGCGAACAATGTCATGACGAATGGACGTATGGTGTAGAACAATGCTGGAAAAAGGAAATTGCATTGCTCACCGAGGATATTAATTCAACAATTGAATTTCTCAAAACCGACTGCACTGCAAATGAGTATTCATGGATAAGTGAGGTCCTTGATGATGTGATAAGTATTATTCCAAGCAAAGAATTTATTCAATGCTATAAAGAACTCATGGAAAAATTTCCCGAGGAGTGCTCTGAGTATAACATCGCTGAAAGTATTGAAAATGCAGAGGAAATACTTCAATGGGAGGATGCGCATGAAAAAAAAGTGTGAGAATTTAGTTGATGAAGGATTTAGAGTTTCTTTAGTTGAAACAGCTTTTTTTGACGGAAAATTTGAAATTCCTCATATCAATGCTCCGGATAAAATCGTAATTCCAAAAGGCATGGTTTCGTTTTCAATGAGAGGAAGGAGTCCAAATAAGGATGACTTTGTATGCTTCTATGAACATGACAAAAATTTTAGAGAAATTCTGACAAATACTGAAGAATATGTTGAGGAATTGAAACAATATCCGGGCATTATTACTCCGGATTGTTCTCTCTATATTGATGCACCGCTATGTGTTCAAATCGTAGATATTTATTTGAACAGAGCCATTGGACATTATTTACAAAAACAAGGTCTTTATGTTATTCCAAATATCCGATGGGGAGATGAAAGGACTTTTAAATCCGATTTCCTTGCTGAAAAAGTAGCATTTCAAGGAGTTGATAAGCACAGTATTGTATCTGTTGGAACGTATGGACAAATACAAACTGCTGATTCAAAAAGGCTTTTCAAAGAGGGCCTTACGGAAATGATAAAAGAATTGAAGCCTGAGGTTGTGCTGGTATATGGATCAATGCCGGATAAGATATTTGCAGATTTAAAAGGAAAGACGGAATTTGTTCAATATCCGGATTGGACTACACGAATGAAGCACAGATAAATTTAAGTACGCATTGCTCCCACTCGCCCTTCGCCCAAGCAGGCTCGGCCTTGTGGGCAATCCTGGCGGGGGAACTTCCATCCGATTGCCCATGCGCAAAAAAACCGAAGTGTTTCCACTTCGGTCTTTCTTCGTAAAATTTCCTTCTTGCGCATGGGCAATTCCTCTCTTACCTGCGCCGTAGATTGCTCCCACTCGCCCTTCGCCCAAGCAGGCTCGGCCTTGTGGGCAATCCTGGCGGGGGAACTTCCATCCGATTGCCCATGCGCAAAAAAACCGAAGTGTTTCCACTTCGGTCTTTCTTCGTAAAATTTCCTTCTTGCGCATGGGCAATCGGGGAAGTTCTCCCTATCTCTTCGAGAACTGTGAAGCTCTTCTTGCTTTCTTTAAGCCGTACTTCTTTCTTTCCTTCATTCTTGGGTCTCTTGTAAGGAAACCTGCTGCCTTGAGTGAAGGTCTGTTGTCGGCATCTGCCTGACAGAGGGCTCTTGAAATACCATGTCTGAGAGCACCTGCCTGACCTGTAGTACCGCCGCCGTTTACGCGTGCGATAACGTCATACTTGCCTTCATTTCCTGAGATTGAGAACGGACGCTTAACTTCATTCTTAAGAATTTCCATAGGGAAATAATCGTCAAGGTCTTTCTTGTTTACAGTGATTTTGCCTGTACCAGGGATTAATCTAACTCTGGCAATAGCTGACTTTCTTCTGCCTGTACCGATAAATACTTTAGCCATTTACGATTCCTCCCTTCTTACCAGTTCCACATTTCAGGCTTCTGAGCAGCATGATTGTGTTCAGGGCCGGCATAAACCTTTAACTTCTTATACATCTGTCTGCCGAGAGGTCCCTTCGGCATCATGCCCTTGACAGCGTGGCGAATGATTTCTTCAGGGTTCTTAGCCTGTAACTTGTCGAAAGTGATTTCACGAAGGCCGCCCGGATAACCAGTATGTCTCTTGTAAATCTTTTCTTTTCTCTTCTTACCTGTTACTTCGATCTTCTCAGCATTGATAACGATAACATAGTCACCTGTGTCAACGTGAGGAGTGTAGATAGGCTTTCTCTTTCCTCTCAGGATAGAAGCAGCTTCAGTAGCTAAACGACCGAGAGTCTTTCCCTCAGCGTCAAGTACGTACCACTTTCTTTCTACTTCCTGAGGCTTAGCGATGTAAGACTTCATAATTAAACCTCCTGTGTCTACTCTGATGAATAAAATTCTTCGGGATAAGGCATAATGCGTTTCTGTGTCTTTTCCATCCGGTATTTTAAAGCTCATACCCGCATCTCAACCGTCAGCTTCTGCAACAACCGCAGTCGAATGTGAGATATGCAGCCGTAAGCCTGCGATATCTGTACGTCTCCGTGCTTCTTACCTTTCCCTGGCAAAATTCATCGATTTCGACGCCTACTCTGATCCGTCTGCTCAATTGACAACAAAACGATAAATAAACAACCGACAACCCTATCTGCCGCGCACCGCATTTCCTCTCGGAATCATACATGCGCTCCGGAATCGACAATTGTAAACCTTATAAGTTCGATGCAAATCTTATACAGTTCGAATCGATTTCAGCACTAAAATAAAAATTTTCGTCGCGGCCGGCAAACCCAGCCTGACACCCGCAAAGCGCAGGCATTAGTATTGTACTCCATAGGGCTTGGATTTGTCAACGATTTGTCAGTGATTTGTCCGTTGATTTTCATGAAATTTTTGCAATCCGTACACTTTGTCCGAAGTCTGTGCACTTTGTCTGCAATCCGCGCACTTTACTCGTAATCCGTGCCCTTTGCTCGCATTCCGCGGCATTTCATATATCTTGCCGACAAAAAACCGGCAAAGGCTCTTGATTTTTGGCAAGCCTTCGCCGGTTTACATAATCATTATTTTAGTTTTCGGGCACTGCCTCCGACATCGTTTTCAGCACTGCTTCCGCCGCTGCCTTTGCTTCAGACGACGCTTCTGCCATTACTTCCGTGTCGCTTCTGCCATTACTTCCGCCGCTGCCTTTGCTTCAGACGACGCTTCCGTCATCACACTTCCGCGCCGCTTCTGCTATTACTTCCGCCGCAGCTTCCGCGCAAATTACTTAAGAATAATTCTGTGGAACTTCTTCTTGCCCTTCTTGATGAGAATCGCGCCGTCTTCGAACATGTCAAGAGTGACTTGCAGCTTCTTGTCCTCAACCTTTTCGCCGTTTAAGAGCAGACCGCCCTGTTCGATAGTGCGGAATCCCTCGCTGTTGCTAGGCACAAGGCCTACTTCCTTGATGAGAGCAACAAGACCGTATCCGTCACCTTCAAATCTTGACTTTTCCATTTCGGTAGCAGGAACATTTTCCATATCGCCGCCGCCTGCAAATAATGCCTTTGACGCCTCCTTAGCCTTAGAAGCCTCTTCTTCGCCGTGAACAAGAGTAGTAAGTTCAACTGCGAGGATTTCTTTGGCATCGTTGAGCTTGCTGCCTTCCCAGCTCTCCATCTCTTCAATCTCTTCAAGAGGAAGGAATGTCAGAAGCTTGAGACACTTGATGACATCAGCATCATCGACATTTCTCCAATATTGATAGAATTCGTAAGGAGATGTCTTCTCAGGATCGAGCCATACTGCACCCTTTCCGGTCTTTCCCATCTTCTTGCCTTCAGAATTGAGGAGCAGAGTGATAGTCATTGCATGGGCATCCACACCGAGCTTTCTTCTGATAAGTTCAGTTCCGCCGAGCATGTTGCTCCACTGGTCATTTCCGCCGAATTGCATATTGCATCCGTATCTTTGATAAAGCTCATAGAAATCATAGCTCTGCATAAGCATGTAGTTGAATTCGAGGAAGCTGAGGCCTTTTTCCATTCTCTGCTTGTAGCACTCCGCACGGAGCATATTGTTTACAGAAAAGTGAGGACCGATTTCTCTGAGGAATTCCACATACTTGAGATCCATCAGCCAGTCTGCGTTGTTTACCATCAAAGCCTTGTCATCGGAAAAATCGATGAATCTGCTCATCTGAACCTTGAAACAGTCGCAATTGTGCTGAATTGTCTCAGGTGTCATCATCTGACGCATATCAGTTCTTCCTGAAGGATCGCCGATCATTCCCGTGCCGCCTCCGATAAGAGCAATAGGCTTATTTCCGGCCATCTGAAGTCTCTTCATCAGGCAGAGCGCCATGAAATGACCTACGTGAAGGCTGTCCGCAGTCGGGTCAAATCCGATATAAAATACTGCCTCGCCGTTGTCTACGAGCTTTTTAATCTCTTCTTCGTTTGTAACCTGTGCAATAAGCCCGCGGGCCACCAGTTCATCATATACTTTCATCGTAATAATTCTCCTTTTCTGTCCCTCTTTTCTATCCCTCTATCATTTCGACTCTGCGCGCATGTCTTCCGCCCTCAAATTCGGTGGAAAGCCATATGTCAACCATCTTAAGTGCGAGGTCAATATCATTGATAACTCTTGCGCCCATAGCCATCATGTTTGCGTTGTTATGCTTTCTTGACATCTCAGCAGTAAATTCGTTTGTGCATAATGCACATCTGATTCCACTTACCTTATTTGCAACAATAGAAACACCGATACCCGTTCCGCAGCATACGATCCCGCGATCGCACTGTCCGTCGGCAACAGCCTGCGCAGCCGTACGGGCAAATTGAGGATAATCTACAGATGCTGTAGAATCAGTTCCAAAATCAACAATATCGTAGTGTCTGTCAACGAGGTGCTTCTTGATGGCTTCCTTCAGTTCAAAACCTGCATGGTCGCTGGCTAATGCTATCATTTTTAATATCCTCCATACCAAAACTCATACTGAATTTAAAAAACTTATACAAAATAATGCACTTTTGCGCAAAATCTATACATAGACTATATAACAAAAATTACACAAAGACAATACTTTCGCCGGCGGCATTGCGCATTCTGTCCATCACGGCCTCACCCAGACCTTCGTCCGCAACTCCTGCGGCAAATATAATGTCAACTCCGTCAGTGTCACACTTTCTAAGCTCTTTAAAGAAAAGTCTCGCGGCAGTGCGTACATCGCCGTGAAAATCTATTCTTCCGACCTTTTTGCCTTCCTTTTCGGCTTCAAGCGCAGCCTTTTCGACAGCCTCAGAAACAGCGGCCGCTGCATCCTCCATACTGAGCGATGAATCATCTGACTCAAAGAGAGTCATAGGCGCTGCAGGCCTGTAATGACTGTACTTTTTACCCGAATAACGGACATTGTCCGCTGCGCCCGGTGCACCATCATTACCCGTGATTTTGTCCGACCCACTGGCAGTTCCCGCCTCAGCTATCCTTGCAGGATCTACAGTGAGTCCTCTGCGGGGACCTCGTGAATCTTTCTCGGAATAACAGCCTGGATCTGTTCCTTAGTAATGGCACCCTTTCTGAGGAGAATAGGAGCATCCTCCGAAAGGTCTACGATAGTGGATTCTATACCTTCCTTGCAGTCAGGTCCAACGATGATCATGTCAATCTTGCCGCCGAGATCATCGATGACATGCTGACCCGTAGTCGGGCTCGGATGACCTGAAATATTTGCGCTAGGCGCTGCGACAGCTACACCAAGTTCGTCGATAATAGCTCTTGCGATGTCATTGTCAGGCTGACGAACGCCTACATTTTTGCTGCCCGCTGTGACATTTGAAGGAACCTGCGCAAGAATTCTAGGCATGATAATAGTCAGCGGACCCGGCCAAAAAGCTTCCACCAAGTCAGCCATGAATTGGTTGTTTGGGTTGATAATATCAACAAAAAGATGGTAATCTCTGTCTCTTGCGACAAGAATTGAAACAGGATTGTCCTTTGGGCGTTCCTTTACTTCGAAAAGCTTGTCTACAGCATCAGGATTGGACACAGATGCCGCAACGGCATAAACTGTATCTGTCGGGAATGCGACAAGACCGCCGTTTCTCAAACATTCTGCCGCCTCTACAATAATATCGTGGTCCTTAACCGGATCTGTTACGTGATAAATTTTTGTTTCCATGGTCTGACCTCCTATCTTTCAATCATGTATATATATTTATATATTCTATAATCTATATAATCTATATATTCTATATATTCTTTTGGCAATTTCTTCTTCTCTTCTCATTTTTAAATTTCTGGTTTTTTCTCGGATTCCTCCCGGATTTTTCCGGGCTCTTCAACACAATCAGCTTGAACGTCTAGAAATTTTTCATCTTCTCAGCCTGGTCTGATGTGATAAGAGCGTCAACAATCTCATCGATATTTCCGTCTAGGAAACTGTCCAGCTTATATAAAGTAAGCGAAATACGATGATCCGAAACACGCCCCTGCGGGAAGTTGTATGTACGTATACGTTCACTTCTGTCGCCGCTTCCTACCTGGCTCTTTCTTTCCTCAGCCTGTTCGTTGTGCTGCTTGCTTAGCATCATGTCATAAAGCTTTGCCCTGAGCACCTTGAAAGCCTTTTCTTTATTCTTGAGCTGAGACTTTTCGTCCTGGCATGTAACGACAATGCCTGTAGGCTCGTGAGTAAGACGAACAGCCGAATCTGTGGTATTTACGCACTGACCGCCGTTTCCCGAAGCGCGGTATACATCAACGCGAACGTCATTTGGATTGAGATCAACCTCGACATCCTCAGCCTCCGGAAGAACCGCAACTGTCGCGGCTGACGTGTGGATACGGCCGCTTGATTCGGTTTCAGGAACACGCTGAACTCTGTGAACTCCACTCTCATACTTGAGGCGCGAATAAGCGCCCTTACCCTTGATGAGAATAACGGCTTCTTTGATTCCGCCGATCCCGGTATCGTTTACATCGAGCATCTCGGTCTTCCAACCCTTGCGCTCCGCATATCTCATATACATACGCAAGAGATCCGCACCGAATAATGCAGCTTCATCACCGCCTGTCCCCGCTCTGATTTCGAGGATAACATTCTTCTGATCATTTGGATCCTTAGGGATGAGAAGCAGCTTAAGCTCTTCACTCAAAGCCTCATCCTTTCCCTCAAGGTCGGCAAGCTCCATCTTTGCGAGCTCCTTCATATCCTCATCCGAAGCGCCGTCCGACAGAATATCCTTGGCTTCCTTGATAGCCTCAACAACATTCTTGTATTCGTTGTACTTTTGGACAATAGGCTCCATCTCGCCTATCTCCTTGGCATATTTCTGCCATTCAGCCTGATTCGCTATAATGGCAGGGTCAGAAACTTTTAGACTAAGTTCCTCATATTTACTCTGAATAAAATCGAGTTTATCATACATTCTGATCATTCTCCCTCTGTGTGACAGCGCAAATGAATAATCCGCATTGTTAACTGAACCTCGGATGCCGAGCACCCGTAAACGCACACTCTTTTCTTTGATTTTCCGGGCACTGACACCCTTAGCTCGCATTCTTTTTTTCGATTCTGCGAGCCGGGCACTGACACCCGTTAGCTCGCATTCTTTTTTTCGATTCTACGAGCCGAACACCGACACCCGTTAGCTCGCATTCTTTTTTTCGATTCTACGAGCCGAGCACTGACACCTGTTAGCATGCGTTCTTTTCTTCAATTCTACGAGCGCCGAACGCTCGTCAGCACGCAATTTTTCTGATCAAACAATATTCTCAGAAACATTCCCTTGCTTTAAAATTTTGCCTATCTTATATTATAACACAGTAATCAACATCATTTCCATATCAAAAAAGACCGGAATGATAATTCCGGCCTGAAAATCCAAATTATTCGAGATTGAACTTCTTCTTGAACTTCTCAACACGACCGCCGCGGCTGATGAGCTTCTGCTGGCCTGTGAAGAATGGGTGGCATGCCGAGCATACGTCTAATCTCATTTCTGGCTTCATGGACATAGTTTCAAATGTGTTTCCGCATCCGCAAGTAACCTTGCAAACCTGGTATCCCGGGTGGATTCCTTTTCTCATAATTATTCACCTTTCTGGCGTAAAGCGTCTGTAAACTTCACGTTCTTTTCGGTTGCTTCTGCGCTGAAAATCAAAATGCAGGGCAGAAGTCTTTCTGATATATTCTCTAATGTGCTGTCTGTACAAAGATTCTAAAACCCGACAGCTTTTAAATTCTATCACATTTGAGTGTCAGGGGCAACACTTTTTTGCCAAAAGTTTTTTGCAGGTGACAACTCTGTCATGACCTGCCAAATCTCTGTGAACCTTAATGCTGCAATAATGACCGTCGCTTGCGAGCAGCTCCGACACGGAGGCTCCCTGATCATGGCCGATTTCTGCCATCAAGCACGCGCCGTCCTTCATATAACGATGTGCCTGCTTTGCTATGATTCTGTAGAAATCAAGCCCGTCTTCGCCGCCGCTCAGCGCTAAATGAGGCTCATGGTCTCTTACTTCGGTTTGAAGAGTCTTTATGACATCTTCCGGAATATATGGCGGATTGGTCAGGATCATATCAAATTTCATGTGCTTTGAATCGTTGACAGGCGGCGCGTCGATGATTGCATCCGGCGCCGTATCGCGTGCGGTCTGCGAAGCTCCTGCGCACGGAGGCTTGTCTGCGATTGTGACGGGCGCTGTGTCGATGGTTGTGCCGGGCGCGGCAGGTGCGGTCTGCGA
>CAVCIY010000082.1:0-13162 GCA_963602445.1 Lachnospiraceae bacterium
GCGCAGCCGGTGCACAAGATTCCGGCACGCACATGTAATATTTTTATCTCATATTATCATAAAATACAATCGGTGAATATTGCAATATCAAATAAAAACAATAATACGGCAATTGTTTCAAGATATTTTAAAATTACAAATACTAATCAATAATATTTATGCTGTCGCTTCGCTTTGTTTATTCTTCAAGCTTTTCTCAAAGATTTCAAGTTTTTCGCACGAACTGGGATTTTTTATAGGAGATGTGGATTTTTGTCCGAGTTGAAGTTTTTTTCAAAGACAGACTTCTGGCAGCCCGATTTTTATATATGTAATTATCAAAACCGCAATATGCAATGTGTAAATTCGGACTCAGACAGTTGGATGTACCGGCAATCTGTGATATTATTGCATGACAGGATATATGAGAGACAGCAGGTCGTTATGAGAGGCACAAGAATCGCCATATACGACCGAGACGGCAAGACAGGAGAAGAAATTTGAAATTCAGACCATGTATAGACATTCACAACGGAAAAGTCAAGCAGATTGTGGGAAGCAGCTTAAGAGATGAGGACGATGCGGCGGTTGACAATTTTGTGTCAGACAAGCAGGCAGATTATTATGCGTCGATGTACAGAAGGTACGGGCTTGACGGAGGACATATTATCATACTGAATCCTGCGGGAAGCGATTATTACGAGGCTGATGTTGAGCAGGCGAGGCTTGCGCTTGAGGCTTTTCCGGGCGGAATGCAGATTGGCGGAGGCATAAATGATTCAAACGCATCCTACTTTATAGAAATGGGAGCGTCGCATGTCATAGTGACTTCTTTTGTGTTTCATGACGGGAAGATAGATTTTGAAAGACTGAAAAGCCTGGTAAGCGCTGTCGGAAAAGAGCATATTGTTCTTGATCTGAGCTGCAGAAGAAGGGAAAATGATTATTATATCGTCACAGACAGATGGCAAAAGTTTACTCAGGAGATTGTGTCGCCGGAGCTGTTTGAAATGCTGTCAGACTATTGCGGCGAATTTCTTGTGCATGCCGTGGATGTTGAGGGAAAAGCGGGCGGCGTGGATGAGGATCTTGCGAGACTTCTTTGTAAATGTGTGCCTTCTGAATGCGCGCCGGCTGAATGCGCGCCGGCTTTGAAGATAACTTATGCCGGCGGGGTAAGGAATCTTGATGATATTGATATTCTTGCGAAGGCGGGAAACGGATGCCTCGATGTTACGATAGGAAGCGCTCTTGATATATTTGGAGGAAGCTTAAGATTTGAAGATGTAGTAGAATATTTCAATGAGTCAACTTCTTATTGACAAAATATGTCAAATGCCATAAAATTAAAGTATGTCTTCAAAGTAGTCACATTAAATAATCGACACTTTGTGCGAAAAGCAGGTTCTGGTGAGCCTGCTTTTTTGTGTGTATTTGTCTTGTTATATGCTTCACAAATTTGCGTCTGATGATATAATGAAGAAGAGGAGGTGCAAAAATGAATAGGAATTTTGAATATTCCCCGGAATCGGCTTTCAATGTCAGCTATGACGGAAAATCCATGATGATAGTGGGATGCGCAGACAAAGAATCAAAAGAAATCATTATACCGCCTCTGATAGACGATAAACCTGTTACGGTGATTGGAAACGGAGCTTTCGCATTTTGCGGCAATCTCAGGCGTATCGTGCTGCCGAAGCATGTTACAAATATTGAAAACGGCGCCTTTAAAGGCTGCGCAAATCTCGTAGACGCAGTGCTCTCAGATGAGCTGAAAAATATAGGATCGCTTAGCTTTTTCGGCTGTGAGTCGCTTCAGAGAGTCACGCTTCCGAATTGTCTTGAGAGGTTTGAAATGAACTCCTTCAAGGATTGCAGGGAGCTTAGGGAAATAGTGATCTTTCACAGAGAGGAAAATAAATATATTTCATTTGTAGTTTCTCCGGAGTCGGATGCCTCAATCTGGATGTATCTTAGAGGCGTGCTGCGCGCGGTAGATCCGCGCAGGCCGTATATGTCAAAATATGATTCCACATTTCTCGAGATTAGGAATGAATTTGACAAATACAACATTGCAGTCTCCAGACTCACAAATCCGGTAGACCTCAGTGAAGAAAACAGAATCATATACAGCAACGCACTTGCCGTTGCCGTTCCGCAGATTATCCGCAAGGACCAGGTCGACAGACTTACCGTTATAGGAAATCTGGGATGTCTGAATGACGAGTCGCTTGACGAATATATTCATATCGCAAGCCGGATCGGAGGCGGTTGCATCGCATATTTGCTTGAGTACAAGCATCGGCTCGGAAGAAACAAAGGATACGATTTTTCGCTTTAAAAGCGTGGTGATGATATATGGAAAATAACAGCAAAAAAAGCACGGGCTCAGCTTCGGAAAGCGAGCTTAGAAGTGAGGAATTGAAAAATGAAGCAATAAGGATAGCCGACCAGATTCTTACGATGACGAGAAATGGGCTTTTTGTGTCACTTCGATTCATGGATCTTGCTCTTTGCCAATTCGAGTATGTTCCTTCAGACAGCGTGAGAACGATTTCGACTACGGGAAGGCATGTGATATATAACAGCCAATATGTAATACGAAGTTATATGAAGGACAGGCAGTCGCTTTTCAGAGATTACCTGCATATGACGCTTCATTGCATCTTCAGACATCCTTTTGTATCATTAAATCTAAATGAAGAATATTGGAATATCGCAGCCGATATCGCAGTTGAGACTATTATTGACGAGCTCGGACTCAAACAAACAGAAACCCACAATCACAATGAAGTGGCGGATGAGATTGCGGAAATCCGCAAGATGCTCAAGCATATTACGGCAGAGCAGCTTTATGTGATGATGACAACAGGTAAGGTTCCGCAGAAAAAAATAGACCGCTGGAAAAAGCTTTTTGTCAGAGACAATCACAATATCTGGTGGAAGCTCGCTCAGCAGATAGCCGATGAACTCGAAAGAAAGAGACAGGAAGAAGAATCAAAGGCTGCGGAGGGTGACGAAAATGAATCGCTTCCGAGCGAAGACGAGCTGCAGGACGAAGAATTGTCGGACGGCGACGGTGATGACTCGGAAGATGCCGAAGACGGCGAAGATGATGCCGGTTCGGATGATTCGGATGAATCAAATGAGCCAGACGAGTCGGATTCAGATGAGACGGGGGATGATGCCGATGGCGAAAATTCGGATGACGCCTCTAAAGAAAAAGGAAAAGAGGATGATGAGAATGTTGAGAGCGCTGACGAGGACTCAGAGGAGGAGAACTCTGAAGGCGATGAAGAAGATTCCAAAGAGAGCGATGAGAATTCCGAAGATGATTCTAAGGATAGCGGGGAAAGCTCCGAAGAAGAGTCTGAAGAAAATTATGAGGAAGACTCATATGAAGAAGAATACAGCAGTACTCCGGGGCAGTCTCTTGAGAGAGAAAATGAAGATGATGTAGCCGATCCTGATTCCGGCTCTCAGGATACAGGAAATCAAAGCCGCGACGACGGTACGGGCGGCGGCAAGCCGGACGAAAATAATCCCGAGCAGTCCGATGAAGAGGGTTCTTCGAGACAAAATGACCAGACAGGCGAGGGACTTGACGGTTCGGATGACGGACACAAGCCGGAAGGAAAGAACAACGGAGCAGACAAGCTTGAGGGAACTGTTGATGAGGGCAGACCGGATGAAAATCCGTATGACGATCCGTTCGCAGACAGCCAACACCAAAATTCGAGTGCAGCTTCAGACGGAGGGACAAACTCGTCAAGCTCGGAGAGTCAGCACGGTCAGCACTCGGCAGGCACAGGCGGCGGAGGCGACGGAAAGCAGTCAGCATGGCAGCATGATTCGGGCGGCGCAAGCAGAAGAGGTGACGGAGAACGAACCGATGAAGGTGCAAGAAAGCTTGACGGCGATGTCGACCCGGGCTCAGAAGCCGAATCTTTGTCAGGAGATGCCGGAAAGCAGGACGCCGTAGCTACGGAGGCGACCGACACCGGAGCCGACGAAGAGGAAAAAGAGCCTGCATTTATGCACGGGAGCCAGGAAGAGCAGGAAGAACTCAAGGAAAAATGGAAAGATCTCAGTGAGAGAATTCTTGTAGACCTGCAGACATCCTCAAAGGAATGGGGCGAGCGATCTGACTCAATGCTCCAGGGCGTAAAAAAGATAAATCGCGACAAGTACGATTATGGCTTATTCCTCAAAAAATTTGCGACGATGCGCGAAGATATAGAGCTTAATCCTGACGAATTTGACTATGTTTATTACACATACGGGATGGAGCATTACGGAAACATTCCGCTTGTCGAGCCGTTAGAGTACAGAGAAGTCAAGAAGGTCCGCGACTTTGTCATTGCGATAGATACTTCCGGATCGTGCGCAGGCGAGGTTGTCCAAAAATTCCTCGACAAGACATATTCGATGTTTACTCAGCAGGAGAATTTCTTCAGAAAGATAAACCTGCATATCATACAGTGTGACGCACAGATTCAAAGCGATGTAAAGATTACATGCAGAGAAGAATTTGACGATTATATCAGAGACTTGGAGTTTCAGGGGTTTGGCGGAACAGACTTCAGACCTGTATTTGAATATGTAAATCACCTCATAGAGATGAGAGAGTTTGACGATCTCAAGGGACTTATATATTTTACAGACGGAAACGGCACATATCCAAAGAAAAGGCCGCCTTATGAGACCGCATTTGTCTTTGTCGACGATGATGAATTCGAATATGAGGTTCCAAGCTGGGCGATGAAGCTTGTTCTTGAGACAAGCGAGATAATGGAAGAAGTGCTTATATAGGATATATTGCGAAAGGATTTATTATGAATATAAAGGAAGCAAAGGAAGAAATTCAGCGTGCGATAACATCGTATCTTATGAAGGATGAATTTGGCGAATATCGTATCAGCAGGGTAAGACAGCGTCCTATTCTTCTGATCGGCGATCCGGGTATCGGAAAGACCGCCATTATGGAGCAGATTACACAGGAACTCGGCATAGGTCTCGTATCTTATTCGATGACACATCACACGAGACAGAGTGCGATAGGTCTTCCTAAAATCGAGAAAAAAACGTTTGACGGCAACGAATATATGGTTTCAGAGTATACTATGAGCGAGATTATCGCATCAGTATATGAATTTATGGAAAAGACTGGCCTGAGGGAAGGAATCCTGTTCTTAGACGAGATAAATTGCGTATCCGAGACTCTTGCTCCCGCTATGCTCCAGTTCCTTCAGTACAAGACCTTCGGAAAGCATGAGGTTCCGGACGGGTGGATCATTGCCACAGCCGGAAATCCTCCTGAACACAACAAATCAGTCACGGAATTTGATATCGTTACGCTCGACAGAGTAAAGAAGATCGTGGTAGAGCCGGATTACGGCGTATGGAAAGAATATGCATACAAGAAGGGCATCCACGGTGCGATCACCACATATCTCGATATCAAGAAAAATGATTTTTATCGCATAGAGACTACTATAGACGGATCTCAATTCATGACAGCAAGAGGTTGGGAGGATCTCTCGACTATGATCAAGCTTTATGAGGAGCAAGAATATAAAGTGGATGAAAAGCTGATCAGTCAATATATCCAGCATGACAAGGTTGCGAAAGAATTTGCGATTTATTATGATCTGTATAATAAGTACAAGTCGGATTACCAGATTGATAATATCCTCGACGGCACTTATCCTGAAGAAATCAGAGAGCGTGCGGCAAATGCCAAGTTTGACGAAAGGCTCACGCTTATCGGGCTTCTTCTCGAAGCTGTCACAGCTGATGTCAAGACAGATGTCGAGACAGAGGATTTTGTCACAAATCTCCACAAGCTTCTGTCAGAGCTTAAGATCGTATGCCAAAGAGCGGATCCGAACAGAGAAAATATCGATACCATTCTCGGAAAATATATGGTTGCGCGAAATGCCTCATATCGCGAGGAAAAACGCACGTCAGTGCTTTCGCCTGAGCGCGAGACTATTCTCAGAAAGGTTATCCTGTCAATAGAAAAGTACAAGAATGACTTGATTTCCATGGGAGTGACGGACCTTGGAGAAGGCTTCGAGTATATCAAGGGCGAGTTTGCGAAGACTGTTGCCGAGATGAAAGAGCATCTCGAAAAGACTACATTCAAATTGGATAATCTCTTCTTGTTTGCGGAGGACGTATTCGGAAACGGACAGGAGATGCTCGTGATAGTTACAGAGCTTACATCAAACTATCATGCCGCAAAATTTATAAGCCGTTACGGATGCGAAAAGTATTTCGAACACAACAAGGAATTGCTCGTATATGAGAGACAGCAAGAGCTTCTTTCAGAAATAATGCTGCTTAATGACGCGACCGACGAAATCGATCTGTCAGTTCTTTGATGCCAAGGCGGCCGCACGGAAATGATGGACGCGCAAGCGAACGCACAAAATAAAGTAACCCTCGTAAGCAAGTCATGCCGGATGGCAAGACTGTTTGCGGGGGTTTTATAATGCCTTTCCTTTGTCCCGGATTTCGGGCCGCAAGTCGGAAACCGGGAAAAGTACGGACATGTTAAAACCACTAAACTAAATCCCGCACTTGCAATTTGGATTCCAAGCTATGAAAAGTAGCCAAACACAAAACAGCCGCAAGTCAATGAAATCGCGACAGAGACTTGTTTGCCCGACTCCTTGCAGAGAGATTCGTCTTCAAAGCCTTAAAGGAAAACAAACTTCAAGCCGAAAATGAAGTTTAAATGATTTTAACCGAGTTTGAAAAAATGCGTATATATAACGCATACATACAATGTATACTAAATTCCTATAAATGTCAATAATAAAAACATTATAATGTGTCTTTTTGTGGTATTTTAATGGATAATGTCTGAATTGTTTAGCCAAAATATAAAAAACATAAATTTGATATATTCTTTCCCGATTGATTATAATTCCTATCGAAAAAATGTGATGGTAAAATCTAAAAATGCGGACGAAATGCAGGTGTGAAAAAACCGAGTAAGGCGCGCCCGCGCGCCTTACTCGGTTTTAAATATAAGTTTTAAGCTGTCAAATTATTGCTTCGCAGTCGAGCCCGTTCTAGCGTCTGCACTGATCATCTTCGCAGCCGAGCCCGTCCGTGCGTCTGTACGTGCGCCCGCGCGTCGAGCTCGTCTATGCGAGACAAAAATAACTTTGCATATTATGCAGTCTTTGCTGCCTTTGCCGGCTTTGGAAGCTTTATGATAGCACCCGTAGGGCATTCCTTTGCGCATAAGCCGCAATTCTTGCAAAGAGCAGGGTCGATAACGGCTTTGTTGTCTTCAACCTTGATTGCGCCGAATTTACATGCCTTTTCGCACTTCTTGCATCCAATACAGCCTGCTTCGCAAGCTTTTCTTGTGACAGCGCCCTTGTCATGTGAGCTGCATGAGACGTAAACTGTATTTTTCTTAGGGATGAGAGCGATAAGGTCATTTGGACAAGCCTTTGCACAGGCACCGCAGCCTACGCAGTTTTCTCTGTCAACCCATGCGACACCGTTTACAACTCCGATAGCGTTGAAGTTGCATGCCGATACGCAGTCTCCGTAACCGAGACAGCCGTGACCGCAAGCACCCACGCCACCGTAGAAAGTCTTGATAGCCTTACATGAAGGAATTCCCTGATATTCAAAGATATCTTCGGTTTTGTTGTCATATCCGCCGCACATTACTACAGCGCATTTTTCTTCAACTTCACCGACAGAAGTGCCCATTATCTCAGCGAGCTTAGCGCTTACGGCAGGGCCGCCTACAGGACATCTGTTCAGCTCAGCGCCGTTTTCTACGATTGAGCTTGCATAATCAGAGCATCCCGCAAATCCGCATCCGCCGCAGTTTGCGCCCGGAAGAGATTCTGTGAGCTGTTCGACTCTTTCATCCACAGGAACATACATAACCTTAGCGGCTACTGTAAGAAGTACACCCGAAACGATACCGATGGCACATACGATAATGATAGGAATTAAATATAATGTCATGTCTTAACCTCCTTAACCGAATATGCCTTCAACTACTCCGCTGAATCCCATGAAGGATACAGAAAGAATAGATGCAGCGATAAGTACAGAAGGGACGCCCTTAAGGAATGAAGGAATATCAGCATATTCCATCTTGCCTCTTACGCCTGAGAAGAGAATCATCGCGAGGAAGAAACCGAGGCCGGCACCCAGAGCGTTTGCCAGTGACTCAGCAAAGCCGTATCCGTAGTCGATGTTGTTTACTGTTACACCGAGTACGCAGCAGTTCGTCGTGATAAGCGGCAGGTATACGCCCAATGATCTGTAAAGAGAAGGTACATACTTCTTAAGTACAAGCTCTACGAGCTGTACGAGAGCTGCGATTACAAGAATGAATACTACTGTCTGCATATAGCCGATTCCGTTTGGATCGAGCAGGAATTCCTGTATAGGCCATGTAGCTGCAGTTGCGAGAACCATTACGAATGTAACGGCAATCGACATACCGGTAGCTGAGTCAAGCTTCTTTGATACGCCCAGGAACGGACATATTCCGAGGAATTGGGACAGTACATAGTTGTCAACGAGAATGAGGGATATAATGATTTTAATGATCATAATTATTTGTCGCCTCCTTTCGCATCATCTGCATCAGGAGCGACGCCCTCAGCGGCAGCCTCAGGAGCTTCAGCGGCAGCAGCCTCAACGGCAGCTTTCTTAGCCTCAGCTTCAGCCTTAGCGGCAGCAATCCTTGCAGCTTCTTCTTCAGCAGCTTTTATAGTTGCCTCATCGCCAGGGCATCCCGAACAGCTGAATTCTTTGTTCATATTTGTATTTGTAATCTTCGCAACGATAGCAGTGAGGATACCAAATACGAAGAATCCGCCCGGAGCCATTACGAATATAGCCATAGGAGTGATAGCGTCTGCAGTAACAGACATTCCGAGGAATGTGCCTGAACCGAAGAATTCTCTGATCGTACCCATGCAGAAGAGTGCAAGAGTAAAACCGAGGCCCATGCCGATGCCGTCGAGTGCGGAATCAACAACGCTGTTCTTGCTTGCGAACATCTCGGCTCTTCCGAGGATGATGCAGTTTACAACTATCAACGGTATATAAAGACCGAGTGAAGCGTTGAGTGAAGGCAAATAAGCCTGGAGCAGGAACTGAACAACAGTTACGAATCCTGCGATTACTACGATATAACACGGTATACGAACTTTCTCAGGAATAATATTCTTGAGAAGTGAGATTACGATATTTGAGCAGACTAAAACTGCCATTGCAGAGAGACCCATTCCTGCGCCGTTTAGAGCTGAAGTCGATGTCGCAAGTGAAGGACATGTACCGAGAAGCAAAACGAGAGTCGGGTTCTCTTTGATTATGCCTTTAGTGAGAATGGCGAACTTACTGGTTTTGTTTTCCATTATTTCACACCTCCCAATTCATCATATGCGGCAAGAGCGTACTTTACGCAACCGTAGATACCGTTTGAGGAAACAGTAGCGCCCGTAACCTCTGAGACATTGCTGTCCTTCTTGATGCTGTCAACATCGTCGAGAGCGTCTAAGCCTACGTAAGTGTCCTTAAGATATTCGCTGTCATGTGCTTTGGTTCCAAGTCCCGGAGTATCCGAATGATCCGTAACCTTCACGCCTGTGATGACGCCGTCAGCATCCATGCCGACCATAACAGTGATAGTGCCGCCAAATGACTTATTTTCTACTGTAGCTACAGCGCCGAGGCCTGTGTCTTCATAATAATATTCTGTAACGCCTTCAGGAAGAGGATCTGCGTCACACGCCGTAAAAGAGCCTGCTCCCGGAAGAACCTCGAGACGAGCCGCATCCGCAGTTTCTTTGTTTATCTTCTCAATCTGACCTTTTGTGAGCTGATATGTAAATGCCAGCGCACCTGAGATAACGAGGCAGATAATCAGCAGAATAACAGTAGGGCCTATCATACCGTCCTTGAAAGGGACTTTATTTGTATTTTCGTTTGTCATAACTACTTTGCACCTCCTTCAGCAGCAGCCTTCTTGGCAGCTTTTTCCGCTTTCTTGGCTTCTCTTGCAGGAGCACCGTAAATAATCTTTTCGAAAATAGTATCAATATGCGGAGTGAGGATATTCATGAGCAGGATCGAGAAGGAAACGCCTTCAGGATAAGCACCAAATATTCTGATCAGCATAGTGATAATACCGCATCCGATACCAAATACAATCTTTCCGCCGTTTGTGTAAGGAGTAGTTGCATAATCAGTTGCCATGAAGAAGGCACCAAGCATTACGCCGCCGGCACAAATCTGCCAGATTGGATTCAGACCTGCGATAAGTGAGATAACAGCAACCGTAGCGAGGAAAGCCACAGGAGTTTCCGCACGGATAACTCCGATCAGAATGAGGAAGAGACCTCCTGTGAGAAGTGCAAGTGCACAAACCTCACCCATAGAACCGCCTGTAGTACCAAAGAGCATGTCCTTAAGTGAGAAGGCAGCTTCAGCTTCCTGCGCGCCGCTTTCTGCAAATACTCCAAGAGGAGTAGCGGAAGTGACTGCGTCCGCAGAAGTAAGGAGATTCTGCCCCGGCTCTGCCCATGTAGTCATGTCAGTTGCAAATGAGATAAAGAG
This sequence comes from Lachnospiraceae bacterium, assembly GCA_963602445.1. Taxonomy (GTDB): domain Bacteria; phylum Bacillota; class Clostridia; order Peptostreptococcales; family Anaerovoracaceae; genus Alangreenwoodia. The sequence goes on from CAVCIY010000082.1 coordinate 10,591, forward strand.
AACGATTCTTGCCGTGATGGCAGGATTCGCAAAGTTCGAACCAAGACCGCCGAAGAATTGTTTTACTACTATAATAGCTACAAATGAACCGATGATTGCTTCCCAATAAGGCATAGTGACAGGAACGTTCATCGCAATGAGAAGACCTGTGACGCATGCACTGAGATCACCTGCGGTATTTGGCTTTTTAAGAATTTTTTCATATGCCCATTCGAAGAATACTGCAGTTGCCATGCAGACGAGAGCCAGGATAATAGCTCTGAATCCGAAAATGACAGCTGATGCTATAAGTGCGGGCATAAGGGCAATAATAACTGCCAGCATAACTTTTTGTGTACTGGTCGAATCAACTATGTGAGGATTCGAAGTTACCAGCAGATTTGAATGCTTTGAAGTTTTCATTTATATACCGGCCTCCTTTAAAAATGCCTTGGCAAGTACGTTCGTAAATGCAAGAGGCTTCTTAGCAGGACATACGTACGAACAGCTTCCGCATGACATGCATTCTGTTACGGCAAGTTCCTTAAGCTTCTGGGCATTTGCATTCTCATATGCCTTGGAAATAAGACCAGGCATAAGACCTGCAGGGCATCCTCTGTAGCATCTGCCGCAGTTGATGCACGGAGTAGGCTCGGCAATGGCAGCCTGAGCAGCATCAAAGAAGAGAACAGAACCTGTATTTTTTACTGTAACCATACCGTCGCTGTTTTGGGCTTTGCCCATCATAGGGCCGCCGGCTATGATCTTTGCGGGATCAGCCTTGTATCCGCCGCAAAATTCGACGATATCATAATACTTTGTGCCGATAGGAACAACTACATTGCCCGGGTTTGCAACAGCATCACCGGCAATAGTAACAGTTCTTGATGTAAGAGGCATACCTGTTCTGAAGTAAGAACCTATAGCCATGATCGAGGTGACATTTGAAAGTATGCATCCTACAGATGCAGGAAGCTGACCTGCTTTGAGAGTTTTTCCGGCAGTCTCATGAATGAGAACTCTTTCTGCGCCTTGCGGATAGGTACTTCTGAGAACCTTAACCTCTGCGCCCGCAACATCTTTGAGAGCTTCACCAATCTTCTTGATAGCGTCAGGCTTGTTGTTTTCAATGCCTACATAGCACTTAGAAAGATTGAGATACTTCATGATGAGCTTTATGCCGGAGATGATATCCTCAGTATGCTCGAGCATGTTTCTGTGGTCGGATGTGATAAAAGGCTCACATTCGGCACCGTTTACGATGAGTGTGTCACACTCGTCGAGATTTGCGGGATTCAGTTTGACGTGAGTGGGGAAAGACGCTCCGCCCAAACCGACAACTCCGCTGTCTCTTACTGCTTTTACAAACTCATCCTTCGTAGAAACCTTCGGAATCTTCAGATCAGGACAAATCTCCTGCTTGCCGTCAGTGGCTATCACTACGAAGGTGTCGACAGAGCCCATTGCGGTACGCATCTCCTCAATAGAGACAACCTCACCCGAAACACTTGAGTGAACAGGTGCGCTGATAGGTGCGTCAACATCTCCGATAAGCTGGCCCACTGTAACTCGGTCACCCTTGCTCACGAGTGGCTGACACGGTTTGCCAATGTTTTGAGACATGGAGATATAGACTTTTTCCGGAACCGGCATGATGACAGATTCAGCAGAAGCAGTATCTTTGTGATGGCTAACGTGAATGCTGTTCATCTTGTTGGAAAATAATCCCATAAAATCTCCTCCTTTCTTGGAAAAAAAACGATTTATAAAATAAGTCCCGTTTATATTATTTTACGTTATTAAGTATACATTATTTCTTACGAATAAGTCAATAAAAAACGCTTAAAATCAAGGAATTTCAACGATTCTTAGCACAGTAATAATTCGCGTGGGCAAATTGAATGACAATAAAATATCACATATTCATCACATTTTTGAAGACGATTTTTATATGTCACAAAGAGAAAATCCGGTGTCAAAAAAAACGAGATTATTGTTTTGGTCAATCAATTTTCTTGTTGATTATAGCGTGTGCGGGTGTTAAAATCAGAATACTGAAAAGAGGGTGCAGGTGCACTGTCTTTTTACAAGTAAATTGTACTTTTGTTTTTTTGCGGGAACAATGTCAAGAGTGATCGCTCGGATGAATGGTATACATTGTTAAGAATAATACATATGCATAGTCAAGAATTTTTTGACTGTACAATGAAAAGTCGGCGCCGCAAAAATGTAAAATCGATGTCGGAAGAGATGTCGCAAAATGAAAAATCGGTGCGTGAAAAATCCGGTGTGCGAGACGAGAATGAAAAAGTTCGCTGCTCGGGGGAAAGTTCAGTGATCGAAGTTGAGAAATCGATAGGTGAAATAAAATTCGTTGCTTGTGGGAATTTAATATGCGAGGCGGAAGATTCGGCGCCCGAGACGAAAATCGGTGCCCGGAGCGGAGAAAATCGGCACCCGGAGCGTAGGATGTGCGATGTGAGAAAACACGGAAGCGGTATGGCGCGAGAGTATGAAAGCGTTGCCCGGAGCGGAGAAAATCGGCACCCGGAGCGCAGGATGTGCCGTGTGAGAAAACACGGAAGCGGTATGG
>CAVCIY010000083.1:0-28384 GCA_963602445.1 Lachnospiraceae bacterium
TCGCCAACATTAAGCTGCAACGCCATAACAACTCCCCTCTCGCGGCACTCTCGCATCCGCCGCGCGCCCGCAAGGTCGCGGCACTCTCGCACTCGCCGCGCGCCCGCAAGTCCGCAGGCGTCTCACAGCTGCGGCACTCCCGCTTTTTGCCGAGCTCGCCGCCGACACTTTTGAACTATTTCTTTTCGATCTTATCGCATCCCATATACGGTCTGAGAACCTCAGGAACTGTGATCGAACCGTCTTCGTTTTGATAATTTTCGAGAACGGCGGCGAGAGTTCTGCCTACCGCAAGACCCGAGCCGTTTAAAGTGTGAACAAATTCAGGCTTTGCCTTAGGCTCGCGTCTGAAACGGATATTTGCTCGTCTTGCCTGGAAGTCCTCGAAGTTTGAACATGAAGAAATCTCGACATATCTGCCATAGCTCGGCATCCACACTTCGATATCATATGTCTTTGCAGAGCTGAATCCCGTGTCACCCGTAGAAAGAATGATAACTCTGTAAGGGATATTCAGCTTCTGCAGAAGAACCTCAGCATCGTTTGTGAGAGTTTCGAGCTCCGCATAAGAATCTTCCGGTTTTACAAATTTAACCATTTCAACTTTGTTGAACTGGTGCTGCCTTACCAGACCTCTTGTGTCTCTGCCGGCAGAGCCTGCTTCCTTTCTGAAGCAAGGAGTATATGCGGTATAATAAATCGGAAGCTCGTCAGCGCTGATGATTTCGTCTGCTCTGAGATTTGTAACAGGAACTTCTGCCGTAGGAATCAGGAAGTGATCGCTCTCAGGCAAATGATACATGTCTTCCTCAAACTTCGGAAGCTGACCTGTTCCTGTCATCGCATTTCTTCCAACCATGAAAGGCGGAAGAATCTCTGTATAATTCTGTTCTTCTGTATGTGTATTCAGGAAGAAGTTGATAATAGATCTTTCAAGTCTTGCGCCCAGTCCTTTATAAACAGTAAATCTTGCGCCGGAGAGCTTGGCAGCTCTGTCGAAATCAAGAATATCAAGGTCGGTTCCGAGATCCCAGTGAGCCTTGTACTCGAAGTCGAACTGTCTCGGTTCGCCCCATCTTCTGATCTCTACATTGTCAGAATCGTCCAGACCGATAGGGTCGTCCGGATTTGGTGTGTTCGGAATGCTGAGAAGAACTTGTCTGAGCTCAGTCTGAACTTCCTTCACCTGCTCGTCAAGCGCGGAAATCTTGCTTGAAAGCTCTTTCATCTCTGCCATAAGAGCCGTAGTGTCTTCGCCGGCCTTCTTCATAGCAGGAATCTGCTTAGAAGCCTTGTTCTGCTGGGCCTTGAGAGCCTCAACCTCGCCGAGAAGCTCTCTTCTCTTGTCGTCGAGCTCGATGGTGCGTCCGATATTATAATCACCCTTGCCCCTTGATTCTACAGATTTTTTTACATTTTCAAAATCTTCACGAATACGTTTAATGTCTAACATTTTTTTATCTCCTTCAATTTATTGCAATAATCGCCGTCCGCCGCTTCCGGACGGCGCAGACGATTATCTTGTCATATTTTTATGCACCCGTCTGATCGAGTTCGTGCACTCGTCTGATTGAGTTCGTGTACTCGTCTGATCGAGTTCGTGCACTCGTCTGATTGAGTTCGTGTACTCGTCTGATTGAGTTTGCGCACCCGCCTGACCGAGTTATGCACCCATCTGATTGAGGTATCCCTCAAGCTCGTCAAGGTATTTGCCGTAAGAAGCCCAGTCGCCTTCCTTCTGAGCGGCGATTGCGTTGTCATAAGCCGTTGCCGCAAGCTTCGCAAGCTCTGTCAGTGAAGCGTCGCTTGCAGAGCCCGAACCGTCTGTGCCGTCCGCGCCATTTGTACCGTCGCCAGCACTGCCGGAGCTGTCCGCACCGCTTGTACCGCCGGAAGTATCCGTCGCCCCGCTCGCACTGCCGCCCGAGCTGCCTGAACCTCCGGAATCCCCTGAGCTGCTCGTGCTGCCGCTCGGCGTATAATCAGGATCGAGGTCAAACAGGCTTATGAGAGCTTCCGCAAGTGTAGGCTCGTATGCGATCTTATCGCCGTAAGCGACGATTACACGCTTGACTTCAGGCAGGCTTGTATCGGATGCCGACTCGAGATAAACAGGCTCACAATAGAGAATAGAGTCGTTTATAGGTATTACAAACATATCTCCTCTCGTATAAGTCGATCCCGATGAGTTCCAGAGCGAAAATTCCTTCGAAATCTCAGTATTTTGGTCAATCTGAGACTCAATCTGCATCGGCCCATAGACAACCTTGTCCTTCGGCAGCCTGTAAAGCACCAGCTGACCGTAATTGTCGCCGTCGCTTCGAGCAATCAAAAGACCTGTCATATTTTTCTTGCCGCTTGGTGTGAACGGAATAGAAGAAATGAATTCTTCAGATTCTTCATTCGGGAGCTTCATGATGTAGAAGTTCGGCTCCATTTCCTTTTCTTCCTGACCGTAGATCTCGGTGGAAATGCTCCACTTGTCTTCATTTTGATAGAATACGGCAACGTCGTTCATGTGATAACGCTGGTAAATCTTGGCCTGGATGTCAAACAGAGTGCTCGGATAACGGATGTGTGCCGCGATATCTTCAGGCATTTGCGAAGAATCCTTGATGAGTCCCGGATAAATCTTCGAAATAGTGTCAGCGATCGGTTCGTCGGAAACCTGATAGAAGTCAGTCGAGCCATCATAGGCGTTGACAACAACCTTGATAGGATTTCTCACATAGTTTATGGTTGAGCCGTCGCTGAATGTGCTTGTTTTCGAGTAAGGATAATAGCTGCTGGCGGTGTAGGCGTCGATGATCCAGTAAAGCTCGCCGCTGTCAGTTACTATTATGTACGGATCCGAGTCATAAGAAAGGAACGGTGCAAGCTTGGTCACACGATCCATAATATTTCTTGTATAAAGAATCTTCGAATCCTTATTTATGTTTGTCGATACGAGAATCTTGATATTTCTCTCCTTTATGGCATAGAAGACTCTCTTGAAAAGCGAGAGCTTGATTCCCGTGTCGCCCTTGTACTCAGTGTAGACATTTGAGGTACCGCTAGGGTAGTCAAATTCCTGTTCGCTTGTATTTGTGATGATATAATTATTTGTCGACTCGCCGAAATAGATTTCAGGACGTGTGATCTTCAGATCCTCCGTGTCTGATTCAGGCGGAATGTTGTCGATAATCATATCGGGCTGTCCCGTGGAAGTAATGGCATCTACGCGCGAGAGCGTAACGCCGTATCCGTGAGTGTACTTCAAATGCTTCGAAAGCCATGAGACATCGTCGCCGAGCTTGTCATAATTGATTTCTCTCGCCGAGAGGAATGTCTGCGTATATTCGCCGTCAATCATATATCTGTCAACGTCGACATCAAAGAAGTTGTAATAAGTACGAATACTTTGAGTCTGGTTGTAGAACTGCTCTGAAGGCGAGAAGTCATTTATTCTCACATTTGAAAGAGTTGCTGAATTTTCGAGAATTCCCTCAGCGTCGAGGTCGTCACTTGCCGCAAAATCAATCTCCGTGACATTGTTGAGGTCGTAAGCGTCCTGGGTCATCGAGATGCTGCTTTCGAGATATTTTGTCTCCTTGTTCAGCTCGTCAGGAGTGACATAGAGAGCCTGAACCGCAGCTCCTACGCCGCCTCCCACTATAGCCACACATATAGTAATGACAGGGAGAATGAGAATTTTTTTGTATTTTCTCATTTTGCCGAATATTATAACCCCTACCGCCGAAGCGAGCGCAAGAATAAATTCGATTCTGTAAACCCACAGTGAAATGTGGACATCTGTATATCCCGCACCGTCCTTAACCGTTCCGGTGGAAGAGTAGAGAAGGTCATATTGCTTGAGGAAGATTGTCCCTGCGACAATGAGAAGTAATACGAACGCAAGCGCAAGAATCTGAACTCTTCCTATAGACGCAAGGGTTTTGATATTTCTCTGCCTGACAGAAGAATACCCTTTGCCGCTTCCGTTTCTGCCGCCGCCGCTGCCGTTTCCTCTGCCGCTTCCCGCAGAGTGGCTCTTTTTGAATTCCTCCATAAGGTCAAATAATATACCATGCTTCGAACCGCTGTCGCTTGCGTTAGATCCGAACGACCCAGAACCGTATGTGGAGGAATGATTGTTTGCATCGTTGTTTTCGCCGTTGCCGCCGTAAGTATCATCGTCTTCGTCGTCTTCTATTACTTCGGCTTCTTCGATTTCAGGCGAACCGTCGCTGTCGAGAATGACAGGGCGCCTTACGGCCACAAGATATAAGTAATAAATAACCGTAGCCACCGCAAATCCGAGAGCAAGTGAAACAGCCGTGCTTGTAAGAGAATTCAGAAATGCCAGCTTAAATACGTAAAATGAGACGTCATTTTTGAATATAGGGTCTGAAGCATTGAAATCTGTGCTATTCATTGCATAAAGTATCTGCTGCCAGAGACTTGAGGTGATACTTGCCGAGAGCATTAATGAAAAAGCAAGGCAGATAATGTGAGTAGTCCACGAGATAGATTTGTCAGAAGCTTTGCTGTTTTTCGTCTCCAATTTGTGCATGTAGCTTTTTTTCAGCTTGCGCAGATATACTTCCAATAAAAGCGTGAGAATCGCAAACAGCGGTATACCGATTTTCAGTTCCGTAAAGAGCTTTTTGAAAAATACCTGCGTATACCCGAGGTCTTTAAACCACCAATAATCAGTGACAAATGATACTATGGTGTTTAGGCAGAGAGCCACAAGAGCGATCGCTATTATCGCAATCCACAAAATTTTTTTCTTTGAGCCCGGTTTTTTCTCAGAATTGTTTGAATCATTCGAGTTTAATTTTGCCATAATTTACTCCTTAAGATGCAAGATAATTCGAGTGATGTCGTGTAGTACAAAGTAAAGCGATAACATATATCAGTGCCAGCCGGTGTAGGCGACATGCGGACATACAGCAGTGCCAGCCGGTGCAAATGATATAAATAGTATAAAATAATATAGTGTACACCGGCCGCAGCATCGCGCGACCGGCGTATTTAAACTAAGTTTGTATATAATTCACAAGATCTTCCGGAATCAGAGTCCTGAGGAATCGATGCTGCCGGGCAGCATCAGAATCTCGGATGACGTGTCAGGAGCGCAAAGAGCTTGCGTGCTGCTTTCTTCATGCGAGAATATACCGGATACTGATTCCTCAATCTTTACTATCACGGAAGCAATGCCCGACTCAGGAGCGAGGAGCTTGATTCCGATAATGGCAAATTCCGCAACAAGCAGTATGCAGAGGATAATAGCGATTACTTTTGCAACAGGACCGATAGACTCATCGTCATCATCGTCAAGATCGAAATCATCCGGCTCATCATAACGAGGCTTCTTAAATTTCTTTACGCGTTCATCGGATTTTTTCAGAACAGGAGCGTTGTTTTTTCGAGCCTGAGCGCTGCTTTTTTGAGACTTTGCGGAAGCTGCGGACGGTTTGTTTCCGGATTCGTTTTCTGCAGAATCTGCCGGTTTTTTATGTTCGTTTCTTGAGCTTTCTGCGCCTGCCGCATCTTTACCGTGAGGCATGCCATGAGATCCGTCTTGTGACTTGCTCTCCGGCTTACTTTGCGGCTTACTTTGCGTCTCGCCTCGAGATTCGTCCTGAGGTTTGCCATGCGACTTACTTTGCGGCTTGTTTTGAGACTCGCTTTGCGGCTTGTCTTGCAGATCACTTTGCAGCTCGTCTCTTAAATCATTTTGAGAATCGTTTTGTAAGTCGTATTGTCTTTCCTTTTTGCCCTTATTCTTCTTTTTTCTTCCAAATCCGAAGAAGCGTTCTTTCTTAGTAGAATTCAGGTCGTCGAGAGCACTCAGCTCTTGTTCCATTTCTGCTTTTCTTTCGTCCGAGATTACCTCTGACTTCAGTCCGCGCTCTTCTTCAGGATCGATTGTAGGCATTACAATAGCACTGGTCTGAGACCTTGATGGCATTATATCGGCGCGTCTGATGTCCATGAAAGTATTGCCGTTGGATTTGCGCGCCGGAGTCTTGGTTTCACCTGAAGACTTAGAACCACCCGAAGTTTCAGCAGAGTCATCGGCTTCGGAAGCTTCGGATTTGCCTGAAAGTCCTTGCTCCATGATCTCGTGCGCATTTTCTCCGAAGATGTCTGTGATTGTCAGTTTCTTGCTGTCAACCTTTCTGTCCCAGAAATCATCGAGTGAGTCGAAATCATCGCGGATAGAACTTTCAACTTGATTGAGCGTCTGTTTTGCCTTAAGAATCCTCTCCGAAATATCATCATTTAGTCCCGGAATATTCATCGTGTGCTGTGCCGCTTCTCCGGAAGCCAAGCCATTTGCGACAGCATTTTCATCCGTCTGAATAGCTTCTTCGGCAGCTGTGGCTTCTGCAATAATAGAAGGAGCAGCCGCAGCTTCGTCCGTAGCTTTATCCTCAGCCTTGTCTTCAGTTTTCTCCTCAGCTTTGTCAGGAGTCACATCTATAGCTGGAGTCGTGTCAGCAATGCCTGTAGCTTCAGCGGCAACCTTTGCGTCAGGCGCATCGTCCGCACTATCAGCAGTCTTTGCGTCAGGCGCAGCAGCTGAAGCGTCTGCGGCATTTGCATCTCCTGCAGTCTTGATTGCGTCGGCGACTGCTGCGTCAGGAATGCTGCGGTCGGAGCTATCATCATTTGAATTGCTTGTAACATTGACAAATGAGTCTGCTTCCGGATTGTTTTCCACCTCTTCGCCATTCACATAGACGCGGCCAAAGCCCGGAGCGTCAGAAGTCTTTACAACTGTAGAGCCGTCAGGAGTGCGAGTCACCTTTACAGAAGCGTCTCTGTTTGTGGCGCTCACTTCAACTGTCATTTCGAGATTTTTTTGAGCTTTCTTTATATTCTTGAGATTTACCTTGCGAGTCTTGAGATTTTCGGTATCCTCATCAGGATCGTGTGCCGGAGTCTCTTGCGTCTTAACTGTAACGGCTGTTCCCGAAGGCTCGTTGATATTTATCTCTACATTCTTCTTTTTAGGTGCGAATTCTTCGGTCGGAGCAATATTAGATTCACTTTCTTCTGCTTTACTGCCCTGAGGTCCGCCGTTTAGGAAGTCGTCATATCTTTCTGAAATCGACCTAAATTTAACAGTAGGCTCAAAGCTGAGACGACCTGATGAAGCAGAGTCTTTTTCACCATCGACCTTAGCTTCACCAGCAACCTTTGCGGTTTCATCAGTCTTAACGGAATCATCAGTCTTAACTGAATCACTGACGTTATCACCGTCTGCCTTCACAGTACCGTCGGCCTTAGCAGTATCGTCAACTTTAGCTTTATCACCAAACTTTTCGGTGCTCTTAGCCGTATCGCTGACTTTCTTGCCGTCCTCGGCAGTGCCGGCATTTTCAGTGTCATTGACTTTACTGTCTGCTTTCTCGGCAATATTTAATTTTTCAATAAAGTCATTTTCGTTTTCGATAATCTCGTCAAACATAAGCCCGAATGACGAAAAACCGCCGCTTGCAGGCGCTGACAAGGAAGAATCGACAGAAACGTCGGTCGCGTCATGTGAGTCGAATGCGTCACTTGACTTAGAGGCATCGGCTGAGCCCGGAGTGTCGGCTGCGTCAGCCTTTGAGCGTGCCGCAGGTTCTTCGGCAGATGATGAGATAATGCCGCCGGAAGTCGAAGACGGTTCTGAAGGAAATTTATCAGGAGTAATGTCTTCTATTAATCTAAATGTTCCTGTAGCAGGGTCGTATTCTATTTCTGAATATTCCTTTGACTGTTCTGCTTGTGACTGTCCTATGTTTGACTGTTCTGCTTTCGGCTGTGAACCGCCGTATACGGATGGTTCAACATGAGCTTCAGGCGCTGCGGTCTGTCTGCGGTTTGCGGGTGCCTGAGAAGCAGCAGGCATATCGGCCTGTGAAGATTCTTTCATGTTCTCTGAACTTGCGGCATATGGATCTGCTGCAAAAGAAGGAATGTCAAAAGAAGCCATGCTCTGACTGTTTGCCTCTTGCTGAGAAGGAGTCGGAATTTGAGCTGACCAGTCAAATTCCGGTTTCTGAACAGGAGTCTGAGCCCGAGTCTGCGGAGTCTGAGAAGCCTGCGGAATTTGAGGAGCCTGAGCCTGCGGCTGAGAAGCACGAGGAGCTTGCGCCTGTGAAGATTGAGAGTTCCAAGCAAAACTGCGGTTCTGGACAGGAGCCTGAGTCTGCGGCTGAGAATCTTGCGCAAACGGATGAGCGTTTCTTGAGGATGTGCCTGAACCATATATGTCGCCCGAAATATCATGGAGCGAATCAAGAAATCCCTCGATATAATCGTCATCAAGCAAATCGGAGAAATCGTCAGCACTTGAGCTTCTTTCGCGAGACGGTCTCATCCCGCGCAGACTTCTGCCGGATTCGGCATTTTTGCTGTTTGCGCGCGCAAGTTCACTGTCAAGTGACTTCTGACGTGATTCGACCACTTCGTCGAATGAAAATAAATCATTGAGATTTTCAGGCTCAATCCATCCGTTTACAGACTGATCGTAGATCATGCCTGCATTTTTATCTAAGATCTTGCCGTTCTTCCAGTCAATGACAATTTCATTTGGTTTTGGTGAATTCGGGTAGTCATAAGACATCCATTTAAATTCACTTGTGTCAAAAGTGCTCGCCTGAACTGCGGAATTGCAGTATGGACACTTCCGCGAGTTTGCCGGTATTTCACGGCCGCAGTTTTTACATTTCATAACAAAAGATCCCCCATATGCAGAGATAGTTTATATATCTATAATTATAATTATAATTCGTTCACGTAATTAAGTTTAATAAGTCATTTCGAGTAATAAATTTACCCATACATTTCTATATTATATATTAAACCGTATTTCTTATCAACGAAAATGGCGATGTTATTGTGAATTTCTTCTAAAAAATGCACACAAAAACCCAGCTGAGCATGACCCAACCGTGAAAATCGGTATATTTTCAGATGTATTTCAGACGTATTTTATCACAGCAGGATGATGCCTAAAATTAATTTTGCAATACATTTGAGAGACAAAGTTGTAAAAAATCGAGATAAAACCGTTGAGTTGAAGTCGGTTTTCGATGGACAGCCGAATGAAAACTTAAATGCAAAGTGTAAGACATACTTCACAATATCAAGGATTCGAGGCACTGCGTCGAGTCCTTTTTTTACAAACATTCTGTGTAATGTATATTTTAAAGGAAGAAAAGCGAACTGTGAATTAAGTTTTTGATTTTGCAGAGCTAAAACTGATGTATAATATTTATAGATTAAAACGATGTTAGGGAGGGAACGAATGAATTTAGAAATATATCAAAAATTGTGTACTGAATCAAAAATTCTCTGGACACAGCATTGTTTACAACGAATGCAGGAGAGAGACATCAGTCGTGCAGATGTAAAAAAAGGGATTGCAACCGGTGAAATCATAGAAGATTATCCGGATGCAAAGAAATTTGAAGATGATTTAAAGACTCGAAAAAAGGGGTGATGGATATGTGTTTGTATTGCAAAAACAGTACAACCGTAAATAGCACAACAACACACGTAGTAAATTATAAAAACTGCATTATTATAATCAAGAATGTTCCGTGCCTTGAATGTGAGCAGTGTGGGGAAAAATATTATACCGATGAAGTTGCTGAACGCCTTGAAACAATTGTAAATACGGCTAAGAAACTGATGCAGGAAATTGCTGTTATTGACTATCCACAGGTAGCCTAAAAATCCGATGAATAAAGTAGCCTAATAATCCAATGAAAAAAAATAAATTCACAATAAAAACTTAAATGCAAAGTGTAAGACATACTTCACAATATCAAGGATTCGAGGCACTGCGTCGAGTCCTTTTTTACAAACATTCTGTGTAATGTATATTTCACAGGAAGAAAAGCGAACTGTGAATTAAGTTTTTGATTTACAAATTATAAAAAATTGAAATTTGAAAAAAATAAGGATTGACATTGCCGCACAATCCTGTTATTATGAGTAAGTCGCAAGGCGAAAGTCAAGCGACACAGACATATAAATATGCACCACTAGCTCAGCTGGTAGAGCACCTGACTCTTAATCAGGGTGTCCAGGGTTCGAGCCCCTGGTGGTGTACCAAGAAAAGAGAGTATCGCAAGATACTCTTTTTTAATGCAAAAAATAACAGGGGCTCGAACCCGAAAGGGCCAGACAGTCCGGTGGACTGTCTGGGTCCGAGCACGGCGGAGCCGAGCGCAGGACGGCAGACACGGAGTGTCTGCGAAAGCCCCTGGTGGTGTACCAAGAAAAGAGAGTATCGCAAGATACTCTTTTTTAATGCAAAAAATAACAGGGGCTCGAACCCGAAAGGGCCAGACAGTCCGGTGGACTGTCTGGGTCCGAGCACGGCGGAGCCGAGCGCAGGACGGCAGACACGGAGTGTCTGCGAAAGCCCCTGGTGGTGTACCAATGTTATAATTTATCATACATTATATATACAATAGGCGATTTTTTTTTAATTTAGGCTATAAGACACCGGCTGCAGTTCTTGCAGGAGGTGTGGCGTAAATTCGCACTTTCTGTGTCCACTATATCGATATTGACATAAGACAACTGCAATGATATAACTATTTTGTTGACTTTGCTAATATTTGAAAATAAACTTTAGAAAAGGTTTAATAAAGTAAAATACTAAAAAGTTAAATTGAAGTGTAAATTGTAAATGTTTATTATATTCATATGGGGAGGACACATACAGATGAACTAGAAATGCATTAGTTAGAAATGCATTAGTTAGAAATGCATTAGTTATTGTAGTACTGTAAAAGTATGATTTATCAGACATGATTTACAGAAAATAAAATTAAAAGAGGATTACCAAGAGAGAAAATGGATAAACATAAGCTTAAGAATTGCAAGTATATGTGTAAACGAATGTTTTCGGGAATTATTGCCTTGATATTTATGATCAGCTGCATTCAGCTTTCTTGGGGTGTATCTTTTGCGGCAGAAACGCAATCTGATACATGGGATGGCGTGAGTGCAGAAACGTCATGGTATACAGAGCATTCATCTGACAGTAAATTTACTATAAACAGTGCTGCAGAACTTGCAGGACTGGCGAAGCTTGTAAATGATGGGGTCAGTACCTTTGACAACAAAGATTTAGTGCTTGGTTCAGATATAGATCTAGGCGGAGATGCAGGTTCTGAAAAAAACGTATGGAAACCTATAGGAATGGAGATTTCTGTGGAGACAGGCTCAGGCCTTATTACGAAAAAGAGTAGGTATTTCCTCGGTAGGTTTGATGGAAATGGGCATGAAGTTAAGAATCTGTACGTTAATGATGATATTAACGGAAGCGGTCTTTTCGGTACTGTAGCTGGTATAGCGGAGATAAGAAATCTTACTGTTTCGGGAACAGTTATTTCATCGGAACTCTCAACAGGTGGAATAATAGGCAGAATCCCGTATCAGTCGGAAAAAGCAATCATTTCAGACTGTGTGAATAATTGTGAAGTGATATCATCTACGAGTCATACGGGCGGTGTGATAGGATATGACGGCGGTGCCGATGTAATACGCTGCGTGAATAATGGAAATGTGACTGTTACAGCCTCACGAAGCGGCAATGGAGTTGCGGGCGTAGTTGGAAGCCTTGCAAGTGGCAATATACAGCAGTGTGTGAATAATGGCGATGTAAAGTTGTATCGTATTAAAGATGCAGAACTCGATCTTAATATGATAAATACAGGCGGCATATCAGGTCTCATGAATTCGTCAGAAGACGATGCAAACATATCTGACTGCTACAATCGCGGAAGCATAGAAAGTGAAAGTGAAAAGGACTCAGCAGGATGCGGCGGTATAGTTGGTAAAACTGACTCATCGGGCAGTATAAAAAACTGTTACAGCACAGGAACCGTGAAAGGGAAGGTCGGTCAGACCGGCGGTGTGTCAGGTATCAGAGCAGAGTCAGATGCGTCTGTATATGAGAATAATTATTACCTTGAGGGTATTGTAAATAACTCAAATGGCGGGATATCCGGTGATGAGAGCAGTGATGAGGCTAATAAGACATATTCAAAGACACAGACTGAGCTTAAGAGTCTTGCAGGAACGTTGGGAAATATGTTCACTGACGATAGTGAGAATCGCATAAATGACGGATATCCAGTTTTAAAATGGCAGTTGGGTATATCACCAGATCCTGTTCCAGAACCAGAAGACGGCTGGGATGGAAAGACTTTCGATACAAGCTGGTATGATGGACACGAATCAGAAACAATATACTCAATAGGTACACCTGAGGCGTTTTGTGGCCTTGCTGAACTTGTAAAATCAGGAATAAATTTTAGCGGAAAGACTATACAGCTCGAAGCGGATATAGATCTTAACAATAAGGAATGGACACCTGTAGGTCAGCAGCCGACATCCATCAGTTCGGCAAAGGACGCAAATAATTTTGCAGGCAAATTTGATGGTAAATATCATTCAGTAAAGAATTTTACCATATCGCAGAATTGTGCCGGACTGTTTTCAATACTGGTAAAATCGGCAGAAATATCAAGTCTTGGAATAGAAAATGCGAAGATAACGAGTACTGTAGTAAATGCATACAGTGCCGGTGGAGCTGCAGGCATTGCCGCTGTATTGAAGAATACATCTTCAGAAGCACCTTCAGTCACGAACTGTTATATTGGCAGAAATGTCACGATAAGATGTGAAAAGGCAGGAGCCGGCGGAATAGCTGCTGCAGAAGCAGGCAGTTATTCGTCTTATAAAAAGCCTGTTATATCAGGCTGCGTAAATTATGCTGACGTGAGCGGAACAGTATCTGGAGGTATATTTGCGAAAGGTGCGCCTGTTATAAAAAACTGCAGCAATATGGGAATAATATCAGGCACAGGCAATAGTGTCAGTGGATATTCAGGCGGCATTTTAGGCAATCCTGAAAACAGTGCAGCTGAAATATCACATACTTATAATGCGGGAACAGTAATATACAGTATCGACACTGCTTCAACAATTGTTAAGACAGGTGCGATATGCGGAAGCAGCGAGGGCCCTGTATTCAGCGATGTTTATTACCTTGAAGGTTCATCGCTTGAAGGACATGCAGCAGGTGGTGTTCTGGCTGACAATACAACAGAGCTTACAACTGAAAAGCTTAAAACTGCAGCAGCGAGGCTTAACCTCGACCAGGAAGAAATATGGTTAAATGATGAATCACTGAACAATGGATACCCGATATTGTCGTGGCAGAAAGATGTAGAATCCTCAGCACCTACTGCTCAATCGCTTACTATAGCGCAGCCTCCTGAAAAGACTGTATACGGAGAGGGTGAGTATATTGACCTTACTGGAATGAAGGTGGTAATGCTATACAGTGATGGATATGAAAGGGTTCTCGAACACTATATGTTATCGCCTGATATTTCAAACATGGTGACTACAGGTTTCAATGAACTTAAAATAAGCTGCAATGGTATGGAAGTGGTACAGCCGCTGACAGTGAAGACGGCGCAGGGTATTAGGATAGCTCAATCTCCGGAAAAGACAGTTTATGTAACAGGAGAAAAATTTAATCCTTCTGGAATGGTAGTGGAACTTATATACGCAGATGGATCTGCTGCACAGATTACAGATTATACGCTTTCTCCTAATAAAAGCGAGCAGCTTACAGGAAATATAAATTCTGTAAAAGTCAGCTTCGGAAGTTTTACGACTGAACAACCTGTAAGAGTAAAGACACCGATAGGCATCCATGTAGAGCAGGAGCCTGAAAAAACGACATACCTGGTTTTGGATTACTTCCAGCAGGCCGGTATGCTTGTATATGTCGACTTTAACGATGGAACATCAGCAAAGACTAATTTTTCATGTGAGCCGAAACAGTTCGTTAAAGAGGGAGAAAACACTAAGGTAACTGTTACATGTACAGAGTATAAGAACCTGCCTTCGACTTCGTTTAACGTAAATGTAGTTGCTGTTGAAAAAATAGAAATAACACAAATGCCTTCAAAAACAGAATATACTGAAGGAGAAAAGTTTAACAAAGCCGGCATGACGGTTATCGCTACATTTAAAAACGGAGAAACAAAAGAGATAAGCAGCGGAACAAATGGCTACAAAATGTCGAGCGATGCGTCTAAAAAGCTTACAAGAGATGTAAAAGAGATAAAACTTACATACCAAGACTGTGAAGCGGTCTGCCCTATAACAGTAAAAGCCGCAGATACAGGAGAACCATCGCTTTCAGTTACAAAAAAAGCCTCTTTTAAAGCAGTATATAAAGAAGGTGACTTTATTTCCAGCAGTGATATGGACGTAAAGTATGTACCTGGTGATGATGCCGCAAAAGCGATAACACTTTCATCTAGTGATTACACATATGAACCGCAGCGAGTGACTGCTGATACAAAACAGATAACAGTCTCATACGGTGGCTTTACAAAAACGCTTGATGTAAACGTGCAGGCGGCAGAATCACTTGAAGTAACAGGCCTTGATGGAAAAGTATTTTATGCAGGCGATTGTATATCTGAAGCTGGAGTTACGGTAAGCTTGAAATTCAGTGATGGAACAAATTCAACACTTAGAGCAGGTTATACTCGCACACCAGATGCGTCAACGCAGGTAGACGAAAATACAAAGGAAGTAGTTTTCAGATTTGGTGAACACGAGTGCAGAGTGCCTGTAACAATAAAAGCAAAAACAGCCAAGGTAACAGCGTCACTGAATCCGGGAATGATAGATATGCCCGCTGATATAGAGCTTTCAACAGCTACAGAAGGAGCTACAATTTATTACAACACAGACGGCAGAAGGCTTGCAATATCAAAGAATAAATACACAGGTCCGATACATATAGAAGGTGACACGCTCATCCAGGCATATGCCGTAAGCGACGATGGACGAGAGAGTGAGACAGTTTCATTCAACTACATAGCAAAAGTCAAGACGGCTCCGGTAATAGCTGATAAACAGCCACAGATATTTGATGAATCGATAGAAATAGCGTTGATGACTGATGCGGATAATGCACAAATATATTATACTCTGGATGGCAGCACACCAAACGCTGAGTCAGAACTTTACGAGAAACCGATAATTTTGACGAAATCGACTGTAGTATCCGCAGTGGCAATAAAGAAGGGACTGTATAACAGTGATATATCGTCATTTACCTATACGAAACGTGGAACTACAGAAGCAGTAGAAGCATCGCCTGTGGCAGGAGAGATAAACATGCCTGCGGATATCATGCTTTCAAGCAAGACAGAAGGAGCAAAGATATACTATACTACAGACGGAACAGAGCCATCTGCAGCCTCTTCATTATTGTATACAGAGCCGATACATATAACAGAGGCTGCGGTCATAAAAGCTGTTGCTGTATCCGATGAACTCAAGGACAGTGCAGTTTCAGAATTTAAATATACTAAAAAACAGTCATCGCCGTCAGGAGGCGGAGGTGGAAACACGACTCCGTCAAAACCTGACAAGCCTTCCGACACGACAGATGGAACGGACAAATCATCAGAATCGTTGTTTGACGATGTAGTACAGGGCGCATGGTATTACAATGCAGTAAATTATGTATCCTCAAAAGGACTTATGAACGGCATGAGCAACAGAATTTTTGCACCGCAGGGCGGTGTTACCCGCGGAATGTTCGCAACAGTCATCGGAAGAATGGCAGGCGTTGATGTTTCAAAATACACAGAGTCAGGCTTTAAGGATGTAGCTGAAGGTTCTTATTACGAGCCATATGTGGCATGGGCTAAAGAGAAAGGCATAGTAAACGGTATAAGTGCTGACAGCTTTGCGCCTGAGCGAATGATATCGAGACAGGAAATGGCTGTTATGATATACAGAATGAAGTCTGGTGCAGCATCTGTATCAGCTTCAGAAGCGGATCTGTCAGGTCTGAATGACAGAGAGAAGATAGCAGCATGGGCAAAGGATGGTGTCGCATTTTGTGTCAGAAATGGACTGATGCAGGGCAAGAACGGAGGAATGTTCGACCCTTCTGGCAAGGCAGTAAGAGCAGAGCTGGCTGTGTTGCTTCAGCGTCTTGATGGGTAGGCCAATGAGGAGCATATGAAGAAAAAAAATTTTTTTATGAAAAGATTTCTGGGATTATTCCTTGCACTAAGCATGGTGACAAGCGGGGCAGTAGCTGTATGGGCTGAGAATGATGGAAAAATCAATATAGGAGCCAGCTCTGACGGCAATCTCGAGGCTAGCACAGAAATCAGCGAAGAAGAAACAGTTTCAGAAGAAGAAACAGTTTCGGATGAATATATAGTTTGGTATGATGACTTTTTTGAGTCAGAAGATTCAAAAAGCAATGAGAGTAATATAGCATTTCTCATGGATCAGCCTGAAGTTATATCAGTAGAAACAGGCAGCTTGGACGATAGTGATGGAGATGAGGGACTGGCACTTGTAAAGGTGGATTCTTCATTAAGCGATGAAGAGGAAAAAACTTTTATAGAAAGCATAGAATCAGAACCGGGTGTAAAGGCTGTTGAAAAAAACAGAATGGTACATGCATACGGAAAGCCTGACAGTCTGAATGATGCGTCAGACGCATCGAATGATAAAGAAAGTATGGCGGGGGTTACTGACGATGCATATTCTGAACATCAATATGCTCTCACGAGTGTAAGAGCGGATGAAGCGTGGAACATGATAGACTACGCAGCAGCGGCAAAAATAAAAGTAGCAGTGGTAGACAGCGGTGTAGATGCTACGCATCCCGACCTTCAGGGAAAAATCCTGTCTGGATATAATTTTGTGGAATATGATTCTGTCGGCAGAAAATACAGAACAGACGATGCAAGCGACGATAATGGGCATGGTACTCATGTAGCAGGCATAATAGCAGCTGTAAGCAACAACAGCATGGGTGTATCAGGCGTGACGGGTGCACTTGATGTACAGATATTGCCAATCAAGGTACTTGATGACGAGGGCAGCGGAACGACATATGATGTTGTAAAAGGAATAAAATATGCGGCGGATAACGGAGTTGATTTTATAAATCTCTCTCTTGGTTCTAATTATTCATCCGCAGTGGAAGAGGCAGCGGTAGATTATGCACTTTCAAAAGGAACTTTATGCATAGCGGCAGCAGGAAACGATGGCACAGATGTGAGTACAAGCTTCCCTGCTGCATACGACAACGTAATGGCTATAGGTTCAATAGATAATAAAGATGAGCGCTCATATTTCTCAAATTACGGAAAAGGGCTTGACCTTTCAGCTCCAGGATCATCAATACTTTCAACAGTGCCTGAGCAGTGCGTCGCCTCACTGGAAGCGGAGGGCAGAAAAGTATATGGCAGTTCTCTTGAAGGATATTATGCAGTATTCAGTGGAACATCAATGGCTACTCCTTGCGCTGTAGGTGTCGCGGTTATTTATAAGGCTGTAAACCCTTATGCTGACTGCAGCGATATACGCCAGCATCTTAATGCGACAGCACGTGACATAGGTGATATAGGATTTGACATTTATACCGGAAATGGCTGTATAGACGCAGCTGCAGCCCTTGGAGAACCTATAAAGCAGATTGCTGTACGTATGAAGTCACCTAAAAGTAATGATGAGATATATGAAAAGACGTCAGTAAGTTTCCAAGTAAATACGAATATGGAAATTGACCATGTAAGCGTATATTTAAATGAAATATCGGACAGCAAAAAGCTTGCTGATATAGAAATGCAGCCGGATCAGGCACTGTATAATTACGTGTTTGATACTAAAAAATACAATGATGGTGATTACACGCTGATACTTCAGGGATATTCAGCTGATGGAAGTCCTGTGGGCGAATCAGCGTCGGCAAGTGGAATTCAGATAGTCAATACCATCAAGGATGGCTTTGTAATAGAAGCGGCAGACCCGAAATCACAGCCTTCAGACAGTGCTGCAGTTGAAATATACGGAAAAGCGGATAAGAGCGCAGAATACGATCTTATATACAGCGGACAGACTACAGATCTCGGATACGCCAGAATAAACAATCCTGACCCAGATGGTGAATATTCCTCATATTCATTAAGAATAACAGGCTCGTATGAAGCAAACGGCAGTCTTTCGTACTATTCCTACAGGATGAATGATATTAAGAAAGGAGAACGTGTTATAGCAAATGCTGAAACAGCATCTGCAAGAAAAACAGCATTCTCAATGAAGGATACAAATGGGAGTGAGATAAGCGAACCGTATATCTTGCTTGCTCCGATAGAAAATGGTCAGGAGCTTAATGATATGCCTGTATGGACCATGTACAGTGACTCTGAGATATATTTGAGCGAAGGAGATTATCATTATGAGACATACTGGTCGCCTTCTGTGACGCAGACACCTGACTATACGAAAGCGGCGTATTATCTTTCAGGAACGTCGAGTATTTCAGCATCTGCAAACAATATAATAAATGCTGATTATCATGAGGCAGGAACACTCACAGGTGAATTTGGAAACGGCTTTGACGGTATTCTTCAGGTATCACTCGATACGGCAGGCGATAGAATACCTTTTCTGCCGGCGGGATATATAAAGGGAAAAGTCATATATCTGACTCCTGCAAAGTACGATGTAAAGGCCATAGTTTCAAAAGAGATAGATGGTGAGGAATGGAGCGTTACTCTCCAGAAAGACAGCCCTTATACAGTAACAAAAGGCAGTGAAGAAACCATATATTTTTCAGCGAACGTAAAGCTTGCAAAGTTTGAACCGGCGCAGAATTCCATGAGAACAGATGTTGATGGTACAAAGTATATATACAGAGGAGAGATACTTAGAACGCTGAATGAAATGAGTGTAGATGGTGATGCAGTAATATCAGGTTTCAGCGGCGATTATCCTACATTCAGTGTCTATCGTATAAATGAAGACAATACAAGAGAGCTTGTGTATCAGGTGACTGATACATGGCAGGCAAAAGGAAGCACATGGAATTCATCAAGACTTTCATCCTCTACAGGGGCTTTGCCTGAAGAAGGCAAATATGTGGCAGAGCTTACATTTGATGCAGGTCCGATGGGAGGAAAGAGTGAAAAAACTATAGAATTTGAGCTTAGAAACCGTTCGGACTCATCAGAAATAGATTCAATAGCAGTGCTTGGCTCGAATGCTGTACTGCCAAGAGCTGAAGCTACACTTTTCCGCTGGGATGATGAATCACAGGGCTGGGTAAATGCGATGACAACGGGTGAAAACATAGTTTACGATGATGATGGAAGAGCTTCGTTGATCGAAAATAATATTCAGCTTAATGAGGATGGAATAAATGTTGCACTTGTAAAATATTCATACAAGCAGCAGAATACAAGTGCTGTAATGGAATCCTACAACGGTTTTCAGCTTTATTACTACACTTCTACTGATGATCTGAAGAGAATCACGCTTAGTGATTCTGTGAGCCGTGTATATGTAAGAATAAAGGATCGCTTTGGTGTCGATATTACGGCTGCTAACAAAGGAATAAACATAAACGCAGGCGTTTCAAGCTCAGGTAACGGAAAGCTTACTGCAAGCAAATTTCTCGCTGATGTTCAGCTTCCTGCAGGAGTTTTATACATTCCTGATGAAGAATATAAATATATAATGTCTGCTTTTACAGCATATAACGAAGAATATTTCCTTATAAAAAACAATGTATCGACTGCATCGGGCGAGGTGGTGCTTGACGGTAAGCAGTCAGGAAAAGTCACTGTGCAGACTCCTGATGATATGCAAGGTATAAGGATATACCCTGACACGAATGTCGGCGGTGACGCTGGGGAAGGTGGACTTGATTTCAGAAAGAGTGCTGTATTTTACCTCAGTAAGGGAACTTATTCGCCTGAAATAATATTGAGATCATCGGATGCTGCTCAGCAGATAACTGTCAAGGTGCCTGAATTTGAACTCGATTCGGAAAAAACTATAAATACCGGAAATATATTCAGTGCAGAAATCGTGCTTAAGCAAAGCAGCGTAAATAAAAAGCAGAATGTATCAGGAAACGTGAATATAACCGACGCTTACGGCAATAGGCTTACTGACATTTCTGCTAAAAATGGCATTGTATATGAATCTGCTGCACCTGAAATTGTTACAGGCATCGATGGGACGGCAGGCAATGCGGTTGACGGCGTTTCCTACACGGAGTTAAAGATTACTCCGGAGCATTATTCAACTACAGGAAAACATTTTATAAGATTTTCATGCGTTATCGGGGAAAATACGCTGTCATGCGAAGCATATTTCAATGTTGTTGACGAGAATGCGGAAAGTACGGTCAGCATAAGAGCAGATGAAGCTTATGATGTAACTGATGAAAGTGGAAAAGCTTGTGCGGTAATACGTGAAGGTAAGGATGGTTATCGGATAGTGACGATAGATATTCCGTCATCAGAAAGCCAGCAGAAACTTGTATTTACGCAGGTGAGAAATGGTACAGTAATAGCTGAGACAGGTATATCGGATGTATTTGATAATGCCTCTAATACTTACAGAGTTGGATTTATGGCAAAGGCAGGCGACAGAATAATAGTATCATCTCAGCTATAATGTTTTTAGAAAATGAGGACTTGACGGATGAAATATCTGAAAAAAATAATAAACGGCCTTGTGATTACCGCACTTTTGTTCTCGACGCCTCTTCCTGCAGCAGGAGAGGCTGGTTGGGAAGCTTCCGGCGGTAACGGCGGCAATTCAACTGCATCTGAATTTGGTGTTAGTGCTTCAGTTGTGGCGGGAGATGTCGAAGGTGCTGTTATAGGAGCAGAAAAAGCCGCTGTGAGCGGATATTACGTGCTTGCAACAAAAAATACTTCAGATGCGGATACATTGCAATCTGACGGAATGTACGTCTATAAATATGACGAGGCTCTTGAAACAAAGGAATATGAGTATAAAGTGGAAGATGGAGAGACAACGCTTGGAAATTATACGGCGTCAACAGGAAAAACATATCCTCTGTTTCTTGATGAAGCAAATTGCATATATTCAGCTAATGACCTGTTGAACGGGGCTATATCGCAGGATACTGAAGGTAATGTATATGTTGCATACAGATCAGCTGATTATCGTGGAATGATAGCGCTTGCAAGTATAAGCAAGAATAAGGATGTATTTCCTGAATGTACGTGTGATATATGTGATGCGTGGAACGAAGGTGGAAACAATGGTCGCTGCAACAGACTCAAAACTAAAGAAAACGAATCTGATGAAGATGAATGGGAAAGTGCAGATGACTGCCCTGTATGCTCTGCGTGGCACGAAGCATATAAAACAATAAATGCAAATCAGGTAATCGTAAGACTTGTAGTAGAAAAACTCAGTCCTTCCCTTGAACTGCTTGCAAAATACGATATGGAGTACGATGCGGGAAGTGGTGCCTATGCTTCAGCACTGATTCCTTCTGATATCAAGGTTTCTGCAGATGGAAGCGTTTACATTTCAGGAATGTCTGACAGAGATTTTCTCAATGGATACCAGCCTGTGCTTGACTTCGATTATTTCAGATATGTAGAAACTCCAGATACAGGTAATACAAAAGCACAGCATGCTCGCGGCTTCGTAATAAAAATGGACAAGGCTCTCTCAAATGTAGAAGCATGCACGTATCTGGGTGGAATGATCGTTTATAACGCTTATGTAGGCGGTGATGCATTTGTATCATCGTTAGCACTCGATGAAAACGGTGACATTTATGCAGCAGGTGCTGATTATTCGGGGATGATACCTACAGGCGAGGGAGTGATTCAGGGCGAACATTGCGAGAAGGGTACCGCACAGAGAACAAGAGATTCATTTATAGCAGTTCTCGACCCGGCTACGCTCAAAGTGACTAATGCAACGTATTATGGCGGAAGTGATACAGATCTGATTTCAAAGATAATTCTCAGAGACGGATGCGTATATGCTGCAGGAAGAACAAGCTCGACAAATCTGGTTATGAGCAAAAATGCATACCAGAAAAATATATCAGGATCCTCTGAATATTTTGACGGCTTTGTAGTGCGCCTTTCAAAATCATTGAAAAAGGACGCACAATTTGCTGCTACATATATCGGCGGTATTGCACGTGAGGATCTGTATGACATGGATATAGATGATGGGGGCAACGTAGCTGTAACTGGTTATACCTACTCTGCTTCAGGTTATCCGGTGACAGACAGCAGTACAAGTGGAACATATTATATATCAATATTAAATCATGACCTTAGCAGACTGAATACGTCCAGCCGTATAATGAACGGCAGTGGAAGAATAATAAAATTCCTCTCTGATGACCTTATTCTTACCGGAGGTATGACGATAAGCGACGGGAAATGGCAAGCATATATAGGCAAGATGGACAAAACACTTGCACATGCTGATGTTACAAGCGTATATCGTTTGGAAAAACCAGGAGCTTCAACGCCTGTTTACCTTGGTAGTGGCAATATTATCAATATAGTGGTTTCATTTGACAGTCCGGTAGTTGTTGACGGTACACCTCAGCTTCGCCTGAATCTGAAAAATGCATCAGGGGAAAATGTATGTGCAGTTTATCGAGAGCCTTCTGACGCTGAAAAAGAAAACGATCTTTATAAAAATGTAGGAAATGGTACCAGCAGGATACTGTTTTCGTATACTATAGTGCCTGGAGATACGACTGATGGCAGTGTACTTCAATGTACAGGAAGCGAAGCGCTTGAGCTGCCGCAGGGAAGTTCGATTGAGCCGCGTGCCGGCGGAAGTCGAAATGTAGATCTTTCGATACCGACTAACTCGAGAGGCTTGAAGCAGTCACGTGTATATGTAAACACGACAGCAGCTTCAGCCCTTTCGGTAACAGCAGGAGTAGAATCAGGCACGTATGGTGTCGGCAGTGTGATACCTGTAATGGTAGATTTTGGAGTAAAAGGAATACAGGCAGAGAATCCTGACGGGAAAAGCATATATATCAGAATGAACAACGGTGGCATCGCTTATTTTGATTCGACTGATGATACTACAGGATATGTAATATTTAAATATACAGTATCGGCGTCAGATAATGATTCTGAAAAACTCAGCTATGAGGGAAATATAAATGTGCTGGAAGGAGCGTCACTCAAGGACGTGTACGACACAAATGTAAGTACAGTGCTTCCTGCACCAGGTGCAGACATGCCGATGGGCAAACTGATATCGATCGATACAAAAGCTGCCTTAATAAAGTCGGTAACAGCGGACAAAGATTCAGGCTCTTATAAAAAAGGCGATACTATAAATATAACAGTCACATTTGATAAACCTGTAACGAGTACAGGAGAAGCGTGCCTCGCACTCAATGTCCTTTCAGGATATGATGATAGCAGCAGCGGCAAGAAAACGTATGTGACTGCACCTGCAGTCAACGAATCTAAAAAGCTTGTATTTGCATATACGATAGACTCTGAAAATACAGCTTCAGGTCAGTACCTTGATTATATATCCACCTCAAGCCTTTCTATGGCTGACGGTGCCGAGCTAAGGACTGCAGCAGGAGGCTCTGTGTCATTGAATCTTCCGGAACCCGGAAGCAAAGAAAGCTTGTCAGCTTCAAAGATAGCGATAGATACAAAGGCTCCGTCAGTACAGATAGTAAGAAGGAACAGCAGCTCAAGTGGTTACCAGAAGTCAGACAAGTATTATAAGGCAGGAGAAAAGCTGGTACTCGAAGCTCAATTCTCTGAAAATGTAATAATAAAAGATGGTGCAGAGATATCAGTAAAAATGGAAACAGGACCTAAGGGACAGCCTCTCAGTCTGAAATACCAAGGTATCGAAAGTAATCAGAAAACTCTGATATTTGCGTATACCATAGAAGAAGGCGATACTCTCAATAATGCTACATTGAAAAGTTCTAGTGGTGAATGGCTGATACAGTGTGCAGACGGTGCGATAACGGATACCGCAGGAAACTCTGCAGATTTAAAGCTGCAGAACCCGTATTCGGCAGATAATATCTGGGCTGGAATATACTTTGATACTGACGCTCCTGTGTGGAATGACGGAGTACTTAAGGCAGAAAGCAAAACAGAACAGGACGGCAGCTGCACAGCGGAACTCACATGGCCAGAGGCATCAGACGCAACAAGCGGGCTTGATTCATCAGCATTTTACTACGTATACCGTGACGGAATGCTCATAAAGACTACAAATGCCAGATTATATAAGGATAGTGGTCTTGAAAAGGACAGATTGTACAGCTACTCAGTAAAGGCAATAGATAAGGCAGGCAATGAAAGTACAGCTCTTACAGCAAAATTTATGGCAGACGACGGCATAAAAGAGGATGTTACAATGAATATTTATGCAGATGATGTTTTTATTGCTGTAGGAGACAATGCTTCAAATGAATTAAGGGCAGTATCAGATAAGGATAATGCAGAGATAAAGCTTGATATAAAGCGTGAAAATGCATCAGAGATTCAGTCAGAAGCTGTTATGGTTTTATGGATTCAGATGCGTGGAAACAAAATGATATCATATGGAACAGAAAATGCTGAAATGCTGGCAGACAAATCAGGAAATCTGACGTCAAAAGAAATATCGCTTAATATAAGCTCGGTGAAGCAGGATGATGTAGTGAAAATGTTTGTAATGAAAGATCCGCTTCAGCCTATAAAAGGCACTGCATCGCGTATAATAAACGCTCATAAATAACAATGTGACAGGACATTACGACCGTGTAGAAGCAATCGTAATCTCCTGGCAGAAAATGATAGATTTTAGAAACGAGAAAACAAAACATGATGAAAAAATTAATTTATCATATAATGCTGATATGCTTGATTGTCTGTACAGGTGCAGGAAGCTTCAGTGTTTACGCAGCCGATGGCGGAAGCGTTGATGTCTATGCAAATTCGCCTACGGTATTGATCGTAAAAGATATAAGTACAAATAGAGTAAAAAAGACGTATACAATCCAGGATTTTGCTAAAATGGGCGTGGATGAAACATATCCCGTAACTGATGCAAATAACAGCAAAATGATATTTCAGAAGATATCAGCCAGAAATGACGCGGGACAGACGACATGGTATGGTGCTGCAGGTATTTCGCTTGAATGGCTAATGAGAGATCTTCAAATATGGGATACATTTACAGAAGTGATACTTCAGTCAGAGGACTCACAATGGCTGGAACTGAAAAAAGAGCAGATAGCAAACCCTACAGGATATTACTTTGCTGATAAAAATGAAAAGCAGGCACTTGTATATCCTATGATAGCGCTGTGGTATACTGAAACCAGCAAAAATCAGTATACAGATCCGAATAGACCTGAAATAAATGAAACATATATAAACGAAAATGCACCGAGATTGTTCATAGGTCAGGATAGCTATAATGAAGTGAATAGTGGTTATATGCTCAAGAACATTACTACAGTGTATGCTGACTTTCCGCAGGACGAGCTATACAAGGAGCCTCCAGAGATAAAAGGCGTGCCGTCAGAACCCATCTATCTTCAAAAGGGACAGCAGTTTAATTTTCCTTCGGGAATATATGCGACAGATGCGTATGGAAATACAGTGAAGGTAGAGAGGTCAGTGAGGAGCGAAGATGGCTCAGTGGATTATGTTGACGTAAATACACCAGGAATATATACGATAACATATACAGCAAAAGATAACCGCGGAAATGTTACGACAAAGGAGCTTAAAGTATACGTGCTCGAAAACGGTGGGCAGAAAGGAAGCTACAAGCTTGATATACAGACAACGAGTGGATGCTCAGCTGACTTGTCAATGAACGGTGTGATAACAGTTACTGCCGAGAGCGGCGGAGTAGCCTCATTTGAAGTAATGGTAACGCCTGAAAAGCGCTATGGCAGTTCGCAGAATGTCGTATTTGCACATTACTGTGGCAACAAGCTTGTCGGACTTACAGCACAGACACTTTCCATAAATAGTGAAAAGCTGCTCAGCGGAAGCTTTAAGGCCGCAAGCGGCGATATTATAAAAATATTCGTGACAGATTCGTTCAACGCCTCAAAAGGCAGTGGAGCGTTTATTTTAAATGGCCTGCCGAATTAACTCAGGCAGACGGCCGGCTTAGCCGGCGGTCGAATGCAATAAGGTAATTTTTACTATGTATAAATATAAACAGAGAAATAAGATGAAAAAATTAAAACATTTGGTTTTTACAGCATTGTTAGCGACTATGCTCATAATATCAGCAGTATTATCAGTGACAGCAGCTTCGGATATAGTTCTTAAAAGTGCATCCGAAGCATCAAACGTAAAAATAGAAGGCATAGCACTTGCCAATCAGTGGGTTAGTGTAAAGGTTACATATAAGGATACAGAGCTTGCTTATTTTAACGGACAGGTAGCAGGTGAGGATGGAAAATATTCATTTATCGCAGATTTGTCAGATTTTTCGTCGAAGCTGCCTCTTGATCTTACAATAAGCTATGGCAGCATGACGGAAACAGCCCAAATAAAGCTTGAAGGCAGCAGCTCCGGCGGAAGTGGTGGCGGAGGTGGCGGAAGTACCCCGGAACCAGTACAGCCAGACAATGATAACAGCAAAAGATTCACTGATGTAGAAGCAGGCAGCTGGTATGAAAATGCTGTATATGATGTGGTAAAAAAAGGATTTTTTAGTGGAGTTTCAGATTCACGATTCGCCCCTAATGCACCTATGAACAGAGCAATGTTCGTAACTGTACTCGGACGTCTCAACGGTGGAACGCTCAGCGGCTCGCATGCATTTACAGATGTTGAGAGCGGCTCGTGGTATGATGCAAGTGTAGGCTGGGCATTCTCAAACAATATAATAAAAGGCTTCAGCCCTACTATATTTGGTCCTGAGCGCACTATAACTCGTGAACAGATGGCAGTCATTATGTACAATTACGCTTTGTTTAAAGGCATGGATGTAAATACAAGTGTAACGCAAAGCTCGTTTACAGATGCCGCCAAGGTATCTTCATGGGCTAAAGATGCAGTAGACTGGGCTTCATCGACAGGTCTCATACAGGGTGATCAAAACAAAGCCTTCAACCCACAGCATACAGCGACACGTGCTCAGGTAGCTGTAATACTTCAGAGATTTGCTGAAAAAGTAAAATAAAGTAATATTAAAAACAACCGAGAATAACAAATAAATTAAAAACCAAGACAGACGGGCGCCCGGCGCCCCAGTAAAAAACGCATGCGAAAGGTCGTATGGCTGTAAAAAGCAGATAGATCATATCGCATGCGTTTTTATCAGATACCGGCAAATAAGCGTATATCTGCCGCATTTATATTCGCGTATTCCTATTCCGGCGTCATATCGTCGAGATTGCATGCAAGTTCAATAACTGTATCGCGCCTGCCCGGGGAAAAAGGGGCTCGAACCCGAAAGGGCCGGACAGTCCGGTGGACTGTTGCTCTTTTTTTGTTTTTGCTGTAATATTGTAATGTTGAGAGATGGAAACAAAAAGGGAAAAGCTAAAGTGGAGGAAGCTAGAATGAAGAAAACATTATCAATTATGTTGGCGGTTATCATGATTTTGGCGCTCACTGCTTGCGGCAGCGAAAATGCCGATTCCGGGTATGCGGGGTCATATGTTGCTGTTGAAGGTGAGATTGCCGGACTGGCTATGGATGAAGATTCCTTAGAGGAATGCAGTCTTGTGATAAATGACGACGGGGCAGCTGTGATGAACACTTTAGGCACGGATATGGAGTGCACATGGGCGGCTGACGGCACAAGCATAACGGTTTCGTACAATGGGACAGATATTGTCGGCACTGTAAGCGGCGATACAATTACCTTTGATGATATATTCGGAACCGGGCAAAAGGTGAAATTTGCGAAGGAAGGATCTGACGCGGCAAATTCGGCTGGATCGTCATCCGAAGAATAAAATTGCAGGAGAAGCGCTGACGAAGTGTCAAAATGCCGGTGAAGAGGCTTCATAAGCGACGCAGGTAAATTTTGTTTGAAATGAAGAAATTTTTCGGTTGACATGAGTTGATGCTGTAAGTTATAATTGAACTATCGTATCGAGTCGGTTCGGTGCATTCAGCTGCATGCCGAAATGCCGGCTTTATACCCGAAAAGGTAAGGCGGATAAGCCAGATAGATCAAACAACCGGATAGATATTAAATGCTATGAAGGAGAACTCGTTTCGCACAGTTGTGTTCCAGAGAGTCGGCGGCTGCTGTGAGCCGGCACACACAGGGAAATGACCTCACTCCCGAGCAGCACCCCGGAAAGCGGAGAAATTGAGATTTCGAATCGAGTATGGAGTGTCGGCAGGTTCCGTTATCATGACCTCGGACTTGACAGAGTCCCAGAGCGATTGCGATTTTGCAGTAAGCAGGGTGGTACCGCGGTAGTTATGAGATTATCGTCCCTGAAGTTACATTTTCATGTGGCTTCGGGGATTTTTTGTATGTTGATATT